>NZ_JBARVX010000361.1:0-29496 GCF_049646505.1 Microcoleus sp. | reverse complement strand
AGAGCGATCGAAACAAACACCGATTAAAACTTCCGGGCCAGCGCCCAAAGTTTGCAAGTAATGTGCTAATTGATTGGCCCGACAATTTAGCTGTTGGTAGGTTAACTGTTGCTCCCCAAAAACTAAGGCTACAGCATCGGGAGTTTGCTCTGCTTGCACTTCAAACAGTTCGTGAATGCAGGCATCTTTGGGATAAGTTGTTTTAGTCTTGTTCCAATCAACTAATATTTTTTGTCGTTCTGCAGCAGTCAAGATTGGCAAGTTTTGCAGCGGGCATTCGGGATTGGCAACTACTGCTTTTAACAACTCCTCAAATTCCGCCATGCGATCGCGAATTGTTGCTGCGTCAAACAAGTTAGTATTGTACTGACATTCCAGCACCAATTTTTGTTTGGTTTCGCTAGCATTCACCGCCCATTCAAAATTTTCGCAAGTTCTAGGATTCGAGAAAACTTCAGCTTGAAAATCTGGAAAATTAAGTTGTGATTCCGCAAGCTGCACGTCCAGATTAAAAGTTACAGGTACTAAGGGAACGCGGCTGAAATCCCGCGGCAATGCTAATTTTTTGACCAGGGTACCGAAGGTAATTTGCTGGCGTTCGATCGCATCTAAAATTCCCGTGCGGCGCGATCGCAAATAATCGATAAAAGATTGTTCCCCGTCAATGCAGGTACGCAGCGGCAACAAGCTGACACAGTGTCCGGCAAGCTGGTCTTTTCCCCCAAAAAGTTGTCCCGCCGCCGGCATTCCCACAACCAAATCTTCTTGCCCGCACAAGCGGTACATAAAAGCTTCAAATCCAGCAAAGAGAATAGTAAAAAAACTGCACCTTGCTTTCTTTCCCAAGCCTTTGAGGTTAGCAACTAAATCCCGATCGAGTTCCCAATCTTCCCGCGCGCCGCTGTAAGTTCGCAAAGCAGGGCGGGGCCTGTCTGTCGGCAAATCCACCACCGGAATTGTGCCGCAAAACAGGTTTAGCCAATAATTTTCAGCTTCAATAACTTCGGTAGTTGTTGCTTGTTCATCTTGTAAAATTGCGTAGTCGATAAAACTTTCTGGCTGCGAAAGATTGGCGCACAATCCTTGCTGGCGTGCCGAATAAATTACACCCAAATCTGGAAATAAGATGCCCCAAGACCAGCCATCGCAAATAATGTGGTGGCCGGTGAGAATAACAATATGTTCTTGTTCCTGCAGTTTGATAATTTGACTGCGAAACAGCGGCCCGCGTACTAAATCGAAAGGTCGATCGACTTCTTCACGGCGCAAATATGCTAGCTTGGATTCGCGATCGCGATCGTCCAAAATTGACAAGTCGATCGTGGGAATATCAATCTCGATCGCAGAAGCAATACAAAGAGTCGATCCGTCGGGGCTAAATGTTGCCCGCAGCGCCTCGTGCCGCTGCACCAATTCCTGAATGGAAAAGCGGAGAGATTCAACGTCGAGATTTCCTTGCAATCGCAAACACATCGATTCGTTGTAAGCACAATTTGCCTCGTCTCCCATTTGTACGGCAATCCAGATTTCCTTTTGCGCTTCTGTCGCGGGTACGCAGGCAAAAAGTTCTCCGCCTGCGAAAGGATCGAAGTCTACAGCGGTTAGTTTTGGTGGTAAATCAGCAATTGTTTTCATCATTAGTTAACAGGTGAAAAATCGGATATTTTTTTTACCGCAGAGGGCGCAGAGGGCGCAGAGAGAAGAGGGAATAGAGGTCTTGTGGTAATGTGAAATCCAGTACAGTCAGCTCGCTCGAATTTCTCTCCCCTTTCTCTGATTTCTCTGCGTTCTCTGCGGTTAAATCTTTTCGATTTCCAATCTTAAGATAAGCTTTCTCCTACTTGTAAATGTTTGCCCGATCGCTCTGGATCTTCGATGTACCAAGCTGGCTTTCCGTCGGAATCTCGCCCTAATTTTGCACCGGGTAGGGGAGCATTGTTTGCGAAGGCAGTTGACGATTTCGATCCGTTTTGATGCAAATCGATCGCCCTCACAGTTTCCCCAGATCCACCGGCTAAAAATCCGGCTGACTGCAATTCGGCAATACTTTGCTTAAATGCTTCTTTAACAAAAGCAATGTCTGCGTCGGAATGGGCTAAGGTCAGGAAACACGGGCGGTGATCCCAAATGTGAATTCCTTTTTCCCGCAGCGAGTAGAAGAGCAATTCTCCGTGAGTAAAATCTTGCGGGTAGGTGATTTTGAACAGGGAACCAAAGTTTTTAACCGTGAAAGGTGCTTGTTGGCGATCGAACATGGCGTTCAATTCTGCAACTAATTTGTCGGTTTTGGCATTGAGCTCGCGCTGCAATGAAGGCCCGCCCCGTTTCAAGTATTCGAGGGATGCTTTGGCGGCTGCTAATGTCAGCGGGTGGCGCACAAAAGTTCCGGCAAAATAAGTAACGCCTACTTCGGGGAAAGAGTCGTCTCCGAATTGCCAAAATCCGCCATCTAATGCGTCCATCCAGGCTGATTTGCCCGCAATTACCCCAATTGGCATCCCCCCGCCGACGACTTTGCCGTAGGTACCAATATCTGCTTGTACGCCGAAGTATTCTTGAGCGCCGCCCGGTGCGACTCGGAACCCGGTAATCACTTCGTCCATAATGAAGGCGCAACCGGCTTGTTCGGTAATTCGTCGCACTTCGTGGAGGAATTCTCGCGGTTGCCAGTCGGGGCGGCGGCTTTGTACGGGTTCTACCATGATGGCTGCGAACTCGCCCGCCCGCGCTTTGAGGATTTCCAGGGATTCGGGTTCGCCGTAGTCGAGGATCAGGGTATTGTCAACGGCGGATTGGGGAATTCCCGGTGCTGCTGGGAGCGATCGCAATTTTTTGGTGCCGCGCACGATTACTTCGTCAAAATTTCCGTGATAGTCGCCCGTAAATGTGACGATCGTATTGTTGCCGGTGACGGTGCGCGCGAGTCGCATTGCACCCAAAACTGCCTCGGAACCGGTATTGCAGAATGCCACGCGATCGTGCTTGGTCATTTCGCACACGAGTTCGGCGACTTCTCCGGCTAGCGGTGTTTGCGGCCCGATTTCAAAGCCTAATTGCATTTGGGCGGCGATCGCTTCTGTGATAAATGGCGCTGAATATCCGAAAAAGTTCGACCCGAAACCGTTGGTTAAATCGACATATTCGTTACCGTCTTTATCCCAAAGTTTGGAACCGGACGATCGCACTGTGACAATTGGATAAACCAACTCTTTCATCGTCCGGTTAAAGCCGGAAACTACGCGCGGATCTGCGAGGTGGTGGCGGTGAGTCTGAGCGTACTGTTTCGATTTTTGGGTTCGCGCCGTGTACCGCTTGACAAATGTTTCTAAATATGCTTTTTGCGATGGAGTTAAGGCACCGCGATCGGATGTGTCGATGCGGGCGGCCGCGCCGAATACTTTTTTGGGTTCGGCGGTGGGTTCGGCGGATGGTGCAGGTGCGGGGGCAGGCACGGGGGCACTGCCCCTACCGTTAGATGGTGCGGTATTTTGAGTCGGGGCGATCGGCTGCGAGATAATTTGACCGTTTGTTGTCGGTGCCGGTTGTGCGGGCACAGAAACACCGCCGCCCAAGATTTCTAGCTGCCGCGACATAATTTGCAACTGTTGGCCGATCAAGTATTCGAGATTGCCAGACGGTACGGGATTCAAAATTTGAGGCTGAGGGCTGGGTAAAGGCAGATTTACAGGGGCGCTGACTGCAACTGGCATCGCAGTTTGTTCTGTAGGTGCTGCTGTCGGTGCGATCGCCGGTGCGGCTTGTTGAACGACAGGAGTTGCAGGCAAAACTTCCGGCGGCAAAGCACCATCGATAAATTCAGATAAAGTGCCGAGTGTGGGGAAAGTTTCTAATAGTTGGCGGAAGGTAATTTTGATGCTAAATTCTTTTTGCAAATTCAGCGCTACTTGAGTTAAAGACAGAGAATCTAAACCCATTTCTAGGAAAGTTAAGTCCTCATCAACACTGGCTAAATCTTCGCCAGAAGTTTCTTCGAGGATGTTTTTGATTGTCGGGATGAGTCTGTACTTGCGATCGGGTTTGGTTTCTACTTGTAAATTTGGCATTGGTAGTTGACTGTTGACTGTTGACTGTTGACTGTTGACAGTTGATTGTTGGGAATTGGGAATTGGGAATCGGGAATCGGGAATCGGTAATTGGAAATTCTCCCCCTCTCCCCCTCTCCCTCTCTCCCCCTCTCTCCGCATGGGTTCTATCCAGAAGCGCTTGCTCTCGAAGGGATAAGTTGGCAAAGGAAGCCGATCGCGCGTTTCCTCTTGATAAAAACTCTGCCAGTCGATCGCCACTCCGCAGAGCCAAAGCTGTCCGACTGCGCTTAACAAAGCAGTCCATTCAGCATTGTTATCTGGATTATCGGTTAGAGAAGAAATCGCAACTTGCTGTTTCAAATCCTTCGATTGTTTGCGAGCCAAAGTAGCAGCCGTTGTTCTCGGCCCGACTTCCAAAAGCACGCGATTCGGATCTTGCCAAAGTTCTTTGATGCCGTCGGCAAAACGTACTGTCGCCCGCAAATGCCGCGCCCAATACATCGGATCTGTTGCTTGTTCTGCGGTTATCCAACTAGCAGTTACAGTCGAAACAAAGGGGATGGTTGGCGCTGACAATTGCACTTTTTTCACGTATTCGGCGAATGGTTCGACGATCGAATCTACCATCGGCGAATGGAAAGCGTGGGAAGTGTGCAAGTGTTTGCAAACAATCTTTTCGCTGGTTAATTGCTGTTCAAAAAGTGCGATCGCATCTGTGGGCCCAGAAACCACGCACAAATCCGGCGCATTCACCGCAGCCACTGCCAAATCCCCACTCAAGCGCCCTTCGACTTGCGCCGCCGGCAACCGTACCGACAGCATTGAGCCCCCCGGTAAATCTTGCATCAAGCGCCCTCTAGCTGCTACCAGCATCAGCGCATCTTCCAGGGAAAACACGCCGGCGATAGTTGCCGCCACAAATTCCCCGATGCTGTGCCCGATCGCACCTTGGGGAGTAACGCCCCAACTCTGCCACAGTTGAGCCAGCGCGTACTCTACGGTAAATATTGCGGGCTGGGTTAAGAAAGTTTGGCGCAGCGATTCGGCGGCTGCGGTTTCATCGCTACCGGGATACAGCACTTGGCGCAAATCTCGGCCTAGGTGCGGCTGCAAAATTTCGGCGCAGCGATCGACCGTGGAGCGGAATAAAGGCTCAGATTCGTACAAATTCAAGCCCATATTGACGTATTGCGCCCCTTGTCCCGGAAACATGAAGATTACCGCCGGATTTCTCGCTTCGGTGCAGCGGCTTGCTGTACGCAGCGGCGGCAGAGATTCGAGTAGCTGCACGGCATCGGCGCGATCGCTACAAACGGCGAAACGGCGGTAATTGAAGGCTTGTCGCCCGGTTTGCAGGGTGTAAGCAGCATCGGCGAGATCGAGTTCTGGGTTTTCGTCGAGGTGCGATCGCAAATTTGCGGTAGCCGCGTCCAAAGCAGATGGAGTTTTTGCCGACAGCAGCAGCAACTGTCTGGGGCGAGAAGAACTTGACGGTGCCAGCGCGGGCGCTTCTTCGAGGACAACGTGAGCGTTGGTACCGCCGACACCAAAGGAACTGACTCCGGCTCTTCTGGGCGTTTTCCCGGCTTTCCATTCCGCAAGTTCGGCGTTGACGTAGAAGGGGCTGTTGGCAAAGTCGATCGCCGGATTCGGTGTTTGGTAGTGCAGAGTAGCGGGTATTTGCTGGTGTTTGAGGGCTAAAGCTGTTTTAATCAGCCCCGTGACTCCGGCGGCGGCGATCGTGTGTCCGAAGTTGCTTTTGACGGAGCCGATCGCGCAAAATTGTTTGGCTGAGGTTTCGCGTGCAAAAGCTTGAGTCAAAGCTGCAATTTCGATCGGATCGCCGAGGGGAGTTGCCGTGCCGTGGGTTTCGACGTAGGATATCGTTTCTGGATCTGCGCCGGCCATCGCCTGGGCCATCGCGATCGCGTCTGCTTGTCCGTCCACGCTGGGCGCTGCAAAGCTGACTTTGGCCGCCCCGTCGTTATTTAAACCGACGCCGCGAATTACCGCATAGATTGTATCTCTGTCGGATCTCGCCTCTTCCAAACGCTTCAGTACCACAGCCCCGCCTGCGTTGCCGAACACCGTTCCTTCAGCCTTAGCATCGAACGGTTTGCAGTGTCCGTCGCTAGAAAACATCCCCCCTTCTTGGTACAAATAACCGCTATTTTGGGGAGCTGTAATTGAAATTCCGCCGGCGAGAGCTAAATCGCATTGATAGCTCATTAAGGCATAAAAAGCTTGACAAACTGCAACTAATGATGTAGAGCAAGCGGTATGGACGCTGACGCTGGGCCCTTTGAGATTGAGTTTGTAAGAAGTGCGGGTAGCGATGTAGTCTTTTTCATTTCCTACCATTACCTGAAACTCGCCCGCGCGGGAAATTATGTCCGATCGTCCGGCGATGTTGTTGGGAAAATAGGTATTGTTGCCCGTGCCGGCGTAAACTCCGATCGAGCCGTTAAAAGTATTGGGATCGCAGCCGGCATTTTCTAGGGCGGCCCAAGCTATTTCTAAAAAAACGCGCTGCTGCGGGTCGGTAATTTCGGCTTCGCGGGGACTCACGCCGAAAAATGCTGCATCAAAGCGATCGGCACCGTCAATAATGCCTCTAGCTTTGACGTAATTCGGATCTTGTCTGAGATTGGGGTCAATACTGGGGTCTAGTTCTGCGTCGCTGAACAGCGTTGTGGACTCGACTCCGCCGCACAAATTTTGCCACAATTCATCGACACTTGCAGCACCGGGAAAGCGACCGGCCATGCCAATAATTGCAATCCCGTCAAGTTCTGAGTTTTCCTGTGAATTAGTCATAAGTAAGCCCCTATTATAATTAAACGTAAAACACCTAAGATTCAACAGCTAGTTACATGAGTTTTCTTCTTTATATCCTCCTCTTTCAAATAACTAAAACAAACAATTAATAACCACCAACCAATGACTAATGACTAATGACTAATGACTAATGACTAATGACTAATGACTAATGACTAATGACTAATGACTAATGACTAATGACTAATGACTACTAACTACCGTCTTTTTGTAAACTGCTTCGATCGATTAAAAGCAGCTTTTTGTCGATCGGCCCTATCTTGAAATTTATTACTAGACTGATTCGTGTTCTCTCCTTGGTTTAAATAATTGGCCAATTGGGCGATCGTCGGATGCTGGAACAATTTCACAACTGGCAAGTCTTTTTCTAATAGACCCCGCACTTGCACGGCAATTTGCAGAGTCATCAGAGAATTGCCTCCAATCTCGAAGAAATTGTCATGAATCCCCACGCGATCGAGCTTCAGCAACTTAGACCAAATGCCCGCTAGCACTTTCTCCAACTCGCTCTGCGGGGCCGCGTAACCCGGAGACTGTTCTTGTCGCTGCGAGTCAGGCGGCGGCAGGGCGCGGCGGTCAATTTTCCCGCTGGGTGTCTTCGGCATCGCCTCCACAGTCACAAACACCGCAGGCACCATGTAATCGGGGAGTTGTCCTTGCAATTGGACGCGGAGGTCAGCAATTGTTAGTTGCTCTTGTGGATTGACTGCTAAATAAGCCACCAATCGTTTGTCCCCCGGTGTGTCTTCCCGCGCTAGCACCACAGCTTGTTTAATTGCCGGATGTTTTGCGAGTGCAGTTTCGATTTCTCCCAACTCGATGCGGAAGCCGCGAATTTTGACTTGGCCGTCAATCCGTCCGATGTATTCGATATTACCGTCGGGCAGGTAGCGAGCTAAATCTCCTGTTTTATAAAGGAGATGTTGGGCATAATTAGATACTTCTTGGCTTTCAGCAATCTCTGATTTCTGTGCATCTTCCTCCAATCTCAAATCTAAAATCGGCAATCTAAAATTGTTTGAGGGATTGGGAATAAATCTTTCAGCAGTCAAGTCGGGGCGGTTGAGATAGCCGCGCGCCAAACAGATTCCTCCAATGTGCAATTCTCCAGGCACGCCGATGGGTACGGGCTCACCATTCTGGTGTAACAAATAGATTTCCGTGTTGGCAATAGGGCGACCGATCGCAGGCAGTGCAGGCCAATTTTCCGGCGGGCCGCTGAGGGTATAAGCTGTGACAACGTGGCTCTCCGAGGGGCCGTATTGATTGTGCAGGGTGCAATTTTCTAGCTGCTGAAAGAAGCTGGTAATGTAACGGTTGACTTGCAACTGTTCGCCGGCGGTGACTACTTCGCGCAGCGATTTTGGTACTAGCTTGTAGGTATCGGCTGCTTCGGCTAAGTGTTGCAGGGCGATGAAAGGGAGAAACAATCTTTGAATCTTTTCTGTGTCGATTAGCTGCAACAAACTCCGCGCATCTCGCCGCATTTCTTCGGTGATGAAAACGAGGGTGCCGCCCGCACACCAAGTACAAAACATTTCTTGAAATGAGACATCGAAGCTGAGGGAGGCAAATTGCAGGGTTTTGGCTGCGTCTTCCAAGGTAGAGTTTTGCAGTTGCCACGCTATTAGGTTGACTAGGGCGCGGTGGGGGAGGAGAACTCCTTTGGGTTTGCCGGTGGAACCGGACGTATATATTGTATAGGTTAAGTTGTCGGGAGATACGGTGCTGGCGGGGTTTTCGGTGCTGCAATTGGCGATTTCTTGCCAGTTTGCGTCCAAACAAACGGTGCGGGCTTGATGTTCTGGCAAGCCGGACACTAGGTGAGATTGTGTGAGTATAACGGGAGTTTTGGTGTCGGCTAACATGAAAGTCAGCCTTTCTTTGGGATAAGCTGGATCGATCGGCACGTAAGCTGCGCCTGTTTTGAGAATGCCTAAAACGGCGATCGCAATTTCTAAGGAACGTTCCATGCAAATCGCAACTAAAACATCGGGCCCGACTCCTAATTGCTGCAAGTAATGGGCGAGTTGATTCGATCGCGAATTGAGTTCGCGGTAGGTAAGCTGCTGTCGGGAATTGTGGGGAAAAACGGCGGCAATGGCATCGGGCGATCGATCGACTTGGGCTTCAAATAATTGGTGAACGCATTTGTTGTCGGGATAATTTGCCTCAGTTTGATTCCACTGCTGCAACTGCGAAATTTCGGCTGCTGTCAGCATTGACAATTTGCTGATTTTCTGCTGGGGATTTGCGGCTATACTTTCGAGCAAAGTTTGCAGGTGTCCCAACATTCGGGTAAGGGCGTTTTCATCGAACCGCTGGCGATCGCCCGCAATTTTCAGCAGCAATTCGTCTCCCCCGTAGCCGTAAACGGTTAGGGGAAAACTCGTCTGTTCTAAAAGCTGAAATTCTCGGTTTTTCCAGTCACCGCCTAGAGATTGCAGGGCAGAATTGAACTGGCACTTTTCAACTACTAGCAAGCTTTCAAATAAAGCGCTGCTGCGGGATATGTCGCTCCATTCTTGAGTTTTGGCCAGCGGTACGTTACTGTATTCTTGCAGCGCATTCCATTGATTTTGCAGTTGTTTCAGCCAATCGATGGCTGGCATTTCTGGCGTGACAATTACTCTCAGCGGCAAAGTATTGATGAACAATCCTACTGCTGGTTCTGTTTTTTCTAGATTTGGCGATCGGCTGTTGCAAATAGATCCAAATACTACATCTTCCGAACCGGAACAGCGGCTCAGAAGTAAAGCCCAGACTCCTTGCAGCAGGGTATTCAGGGTTAGTTGATGTTCTTTAATTAGGGAGTTTAATGCTGCACTAAGAGTGTTAGAAAGCTGGATTTCTGGTGGAGTTAGCAACAGGCAAGATGCCTGTTCCACAACTGATAATTTTTCTTGTGGAACGGGCATCTTGCCCGTTAGCAACAGGCAAGATGCCTGTTCCACAACTGATAATTTTTCTTGTGGAACGGGCATCTTGCCCGTTCTTAAAAAATCCCCAACCAAAAAAGTACGATCGCCCAAACCGCTTAAGTATTGCCTCCAAAATGCTTCTGTTTTCGAGATATCTTGCTGCATTCGATGGCTGGGATCTCGATCGCCACTGGGCGGTGTTAATTCTAATTGTCGATCGCCAGTCAGGGCTTCGTACAAGGTAAAAACTGCTTGCAAAACAGTTATTGCCGAGGTACTGTCAAGCAAAATATGGTGATAAGTCCAGATTAGTTTGTACTCGGTTTCCGCAACTCGGAACAAAGCCAAACGCATCAGCGGCGGTTGAGTGAGGTCAAATCCTTGCAGGCGATCGGCTTGCAAATAAGCGGAGAGTTGGTTTTCCCGATCGCCCTGGGACAAATTGCGCCAGTCTCCGTCAATAATTGGCAGTTCAACTTGTGAGTGTACTGTTTGCACCGGTATTTCTCGATCGAACCAACTAAAACTCGTTCTCAAAATTGGATATCGCTGCACTGTTTGCCGCCAAGCTTGCGAGAAAGCTGCAACGTGCAAGTTTTCGCGGAGGGTACAGACTACCTGTTCGATGTCTATCCCTGACTTTTGGCCAGAAAGACTGTCGAACAGCATCCCCTGCTGTATCGGTGAAAGTCGATCGGCAGATTCACTATCAGGTGTTACGGATTGCGGGCGATCGGCTGCTGGCAATGACATATTTATCTGCAAGTATTGATGAAAATAATTTTGAGCAACTGTAGCGAGATTTTTAAGACTTTTTCAAGTAACTAATTCATGCCAAAGCACGATTGAACCATCGCTACCGTACATCTGAACATTTTGTTTTTGGCTGTAATAAATATTTCTCGCCTGAGCCGATGTTAACTTAAACTCTACCGCTCTGTAAAGTAGCATAGATACATTTTACGGATACCTTCTATCGAGGGCATTCCCCGTTCAGTAACCGTGGAATTACGGTGAAATCAGCGACAGTAAAAATGTTTACTTGCGTAAATCTAGTTAGATTATTTGCAATTGATGGGAATTCTATTTATTAAGTAGCCGAGAAGTGACAGGACATGATATTATTACTTATTGCTGGTGGTATAAATCAAAAATCTCGATATCGAGTTTGCTGGCGGTAATCCGCACTCAACAGCAAAGATTTTCATCCTGTTTGCAGGCAATTGACGCGCTAGATTAGGTACAGTAAACCTGAACCTGTAAAAAAGCTATGGGATATTTAATTGGTGTGATCGTCCTCGGAATGTTGATTTGGGCCGGTATCGAGATCGTGCAAACCATCAGCAATTGGGAATCCAATCCCTCTACCGCCCACAGAAAAGTTCAAGCTGAAATGGTCAAAGAGACGTATGTCGGTCAATTCGGTGGCGATGCAGTGGAGGGAGGAAGTCAAGCAGTAGGACACGCTATCGAGGCCAGTCACGACGCCCCTAGCGCGATCGCCCATACCCTCGAAAACTTATCGCACTTCGTACACCATTAACAGGGCGATCGGCTAGTCTACAGTATTGTTAATTGTTGCGGTAGGGTGCGTCAGACTTGAAATTCTCAATAAGTACGGAAAGTATCATTCTGACGCACCGTTTATTCCCCGGTGCGTCAGTTCTGAGATTGTGGGTTTTTTGCGAAAACAATGGTAACTGACGCACCCTACAAAATCAATGGAAAATACCGAAAGTCTCATTCTGACGCACCGTTTATTGGCTGGTGCGTCAGCTAAAAAATCGTTAGTTTGTGGCTAACATAATGCGAGCTGACGCACCCTACTTGTTCAGGTATTGAATGAATGGAAAATGCAAGTTAGAATTTTCCATTCATCGATCGTTTTTACGCTTTCGGCTCAACCCAAACCGTCATCCCCTCAACCCTCAAACCTTTGCTGCGAGTGCCGCAATATTGACCGTTAGAAGTAACAGGAGTATCGCCCAGATTTTGAATGTGAGCGGTGTAAGATACATTGTATTTATCGGCTTGCGGCCCAGTCAGCCGCGCGGCAAATCCTTCAATGCGCTTGGCTTTCCCCCGGAAACCGGCCAGTTCCCCTTCGCCGATCCAAGGAGTATCGCCAACTCCTTCAACGTGAGCCATGTACTCCAAATTTAAACCTGGAACCGGAGGCTCTATTTTAATTTGAAATCCTTCGACGCGGCGGCCTTGAGCTTTCGTACCGGCGTATTCTTTATCGCTAAAAGTTCGATCGCCAATTCCTTGAATGTGCGCCAACACTTTTAAACCCACAGCCGCCGCAACTTGAGAACTCGCAGAAGGCGCGATCCACACTTTGATACCCTCTATTCTCAAAGCTTTGCCGCGAGTGCCGCAGTAATCGCCGTTGGAAGACACATCGGTGTCGCCGATATTCTGAATGTGAGCGCTATAAAATACGTCATACTTATCAGCTTGCGCCCCGCTCAAACGCACCGCAAATCCTTCAATTCGTTTTGCTTGACCCCGAAAACCAGCCAATTCTCCTTCGCCGATCCAAGGAGTATCGCCAACACCTTCGACGTGAGCCATGTACTCGACTGTTAAGCCGGAAATTGGCGGCTCGATATTAATTTGAAATCCTTCGACGCGCAGCCCCCGCCCCTTAGTTCCGGCGTATTCTTCAGCGCCGAAAGTTTGATCGCCAACTCCTTGAATGTGCGCCAAAACTTTCAATCCCAAACCGCCCTCTACAGGAGCTTGTTGAATCTCGCGAGGTGCCCCAAAAACAATATTCCCAGAGCCTGTTTTTGGGAGGGATTTAGGTACTTCCACGCTAGGAACGATAATCACTTCGTGCATGGGTGCTGCTGCTGCGGGGGATTCCAAAATCTCGATTTTTGGTGCAACTTGTTTCGGCGCGACATTTCCCGACGGGATGATAATCACTTCGGGCAAAGGTTGGGCGCCCATTTTTGGTTCGGGCGCTGCTTTAAATGCGGGTTCGATTTTAGCCGGTGCTGCTTTTCCCATCTGGGGAACGGTTAATTTGCCTCTGGAAATGGCGACGGCTATTTGTTTGCCAAAAGCGGCGCTGACTGTTTCTTCGAGGATTACCCACTCTTCGTCGTCTAATTTGTCTTGCTGTTCCACGAGGGCGAGCACTGCTGCAACTGGGTGTTTGCCGCTTACTAGGGATTCTGCGTCGGAATGCAGTTGAGCCGGGGCGGATTCGGAAATGGCGCGCTGCAGTTCGCGGGCTTTGCCATGCACTGATTGTAAGGGGGCGAAGTCGCTTTGTTCGCGGTGGGCGATCGCCAATACTCGATCGAGCGCTTTCAATGCTGCATCGCGAATTTCTGCTTTACCTTCAGAAGCTGTTGCTGTCTCGACTAAGTTTTGAATCTCTTTGAGCGAAGTAATTTCTCCGGGGGCGAGGGCGGATTTGTTGAGTTGGAGAGCTTGTTTTTGGACTTCTGCAAAGTTGCGGCTGTAGCCAGCAATTTCTTGCAGTAAGCTGTCTGAGGGAGGAAGCCCGGAGTCTTGCAGTTGTCTGGCTGCTTGGGAAAGTCGATCGGCTAAATTACCATAAGTTTCCGATAGTCGGGCTATTTGTTGTAACAAATCTTTATGTGCTGCTTCCATAGGTCTTGCCGTAAATATTTAACTTGCTGATTATAGACGTTGAGCGTGTTCTGAAGGAAGAAGGCAGTAGTCATCAGTCATCAGTCATCAGTCATTGCTCCCCCTCCCCCACTCTCTCCCTCTCCCGCGTGATCCCCGTCACACCCGTGCAAACACTCAGTCACACTCTGCGAGTTCGGCTGTCACGGGCTACCCCTAAAAATGTCACACAAATAGAGCAATAGCCGTCACTGCGGAGTCAGTTAAAACCGTTGATACTGAGGCTATTGAAGCAGTAAAACCCAAAAATATTATGGTACTGATTCGCGACCTCGCCCAACAAGCTCTAACCCTAGGCTATTTAACTCTCGAAGCTGAAAATCAACTGCGGCGGATATTAACTACCACCAAGTATGACTTGGAAGACTTAAATGCTTTTATGACTTTGCAACTAGCAGCTATGTCCGGCTTGGTGAAACAAGAGTCTCGCGAGCTCAAAGAATTGGAAATATTTGGCGAGACAGGCTCGCAAAATTCCTGTTAATAATTAGTTGCGTTTTAATCAATTAAAACTTAGTAAATAAAATTTAAATTATGCTAATTCGTGAAGCTGTAAAAAAAGCTATTGCCACTGGATATCTGAGTTGGGAATCAGAAAATGAAATTCAGCATATTTTGTCCTCGGCAAAGTTCGATTTGGAAGATTTGAATGCTTTTATGAGCTTGCAGTTAGCTGCTATGGCCGGCCGCGTGAAGCAAGAGTCTTTGGAATCGATAAATTCTCCAAAAATTCAGAATAAAAACAATCATTCGTTAAATAATATCAGTTAAAAGTTATCGAACAGATTGAGATATTAAATTAATTTGTTTTTCGCTAATTCGTTGATATTGAAAATTGATTTTATATAAAATTTTGAGGAATAAAGTCCTGACTAAGCTAACCAGCATTTAAATTTGGCATCTAAAATCATTAGACTCTTGTGGGGTGGGCTTTGAGCATTACCCAAAATATGCAATTTAAATGCAGTAAAGCTTACCAACGTTATAACCAGTTTTGACCAAAATATTATCATAATCAAAACTATTTCCGACTCCGACGCTCTAACTCTTTAATTACTCTCAGAACAAACAGGGACATGAAAGCACCAATTAATGCCAGTTGCCACAACCCACACCCTGCTGCTGTTCCTAGGGCTGCTGACACCCAAATAGCGGCGGCAGAGGTGAGCCCGTGCACTTCTGGTTTGCCTGCTTCCTGCTGAGATTCCCGCAGGATTTCTCCGCCTCCCAAAAACCCTATCCCGGCAGCAATGCCTTGAATTACGCGATCGATCGCATCTAGTGAGTTTTCGTTTTTACTTATTGCCAGCGGTATTAACACAAACAGTGCAGCACCCATGCTGACTAGCATATGAGTTCTCAATCCCGCTGGTTTGTTTCTGAGTTCGCGCTCCCATCCAATCATTCCGCCAACTAACAAGGCCAGGCACAACCTTAACAGTATGCCCAGCCAATTATCGGGAGACCACAAGTTATCGATCGACAATGTTTTGCTGCAAATAATTCATCGGAAGATTCCCATATTACCGCAGCACGATGTCCGATCGCAATCTCACTGCCAAATCTTGTTCCGGGCGAATCACGATGACATCAACGCTGCGCCGCCCCAACAATACTCCGGCTAATGCACCGATTCCAGCACCGCCCAATACTTCTTCGGTGGCGATCGCCTTGTCGCCGGTAATGCCTGCTAGCGCTGCTGCTGCTGCTGCACCCAATGCTGCACCTTGCGCTACTGAACCCGTGCCGGCACCTTTTTGAGATTTTTCGGTTCTGGTAATAATTCCCGAATAGCCATCAATCCGATAGCGTTGGCGGCGGCTGACAATTAACTCGCTCGCAACAAATTGACTACCCCTTTGATTGCCCCTTCTGACTGGTCGCAATTCCCCGACAATCTGGCTGCCTGCGGGGATTAATACTCTGCCTTGAGCCGTGCGGATATCTCGCGCTACTGTTAATGTTAAAGGTGAAGTTTCATCGCGGGTGACAACTATTTTTTCTTTTTCGTAGCTAACGGGAATTACACTACCTGACGGAATTCGGATGCTATCAAATTGTGAAATTCGTTGTTGAGCTGATGCGGCAGTAGCTACTACCAGAGGCGCGCCGGTTCCTACTGTAATTCCCGCTGCTAAAATTGCTGCTGTGGCCCAACGCCATTTTTGAGAAGTAATCATATCATTTGTCTCCTTGTTGCGGTTTTGTTTTACTTAGAAACGCACTAATGCTAAATTTGTTTCTAGTTTCGCATTCATTTGATGTTTTCATTATGGCAGGCTGGAATTCGACTGGTTGGGAAGTTAAGGTAGATAATCAAAAATTTTTACATTTTCCCAAATTGAGAAATCGACAAAACTGGGGCGATCGCCGGAGATAAGGAAGATAAACAGATTCGGGGGCGGTTGAAACTGCCGAAGAATCTCGCCAAGAGAAATACGGCGGTTGAAACCGCGCCTCTAGAAGCGATGTCTGTTCGCCTGCAGTCTGAATATTGGCTTTGACGTTGAATGCGCCCAGTCTTCCTTAATTATTGAGAGCGTTTAAGGCTAACAGTGCTGCACCAAAAGCTGGTTCGTATCGGGGCGAAATTACTTTGGCATTTGGGGCGATCGCGCTGATGGCAGTTTCAAACCTACCCCGGTAATTTGCCTCGCCGCCCCACACACCTCCTATCGTCACAATTTCAAATTCTTCAGTTGGGCTAAATAGCGCTGAAATGGCTGTTTTTGTAGAAAATGTTAATTTTGCCACAGCACGATCGATAATGCCCTCAGCGACGCGATCGCCCTCTGCTGCGGCTCGATCGACAATCGGCGCTAAAGCTGCAATTTCTGGCACTCCCCAACCGCGCCGGTAAACAACTTCTACCAATTCTTCGAGATTATTTAAGCCTAAATGACCTTGAAATTTTTCCGCCAGCGCGGTAAAGTCTCCTCGTCCGTCATAGAACTTCAAAGCAGCTTGCAAACCTCCAACGGCGATGTCATATCCGCTGCCTTCATCGCCTAAAATATATCCCCAACCGCCGACTCGTTTCGTTTCCCCTTGGCGGTTTTGCCCGAACACAATTGAACCAGTTCCTGCAATCACAGCAATACCGACCTCTTGGCCCGTGCCGCCAACAAGTGCGATCGCGCAATCGCTGCAAATTACAATATTTCTCGGCAAGATCGATCGGGTTACTGGTAAACTATTGGCAAGCTGCAAATTCTGCACGACAAATTGCACTATTTCAATATCTTTGGCACGCCCCGCGCCTGCTAGTCCCAGACAAATTGCTTCTATCTTCAGGTTGATATTTGGATCGATTTTTGCGGACAAAACTGCTCGTTCGATCGCCAATTGAATTGATTCCTTTGTTTTCTCAATTCCCTGGGTTTGATAATTTGACGGCCCCGCTTCCCCGCGGCCCAAAACAATACTGTTTTCGTCCGTTAAGATGCAGGTAGTTTTAGTGCCGCCGCCGTCGATGCCGAATACGTAAGTCATGCCAAAGTTTTTAATTTATCTTGTCAACTAACATCTTGACGGATGGGACACAATGCGGCTGTACTGGCGTGCATCTAATTTGTACAGTAACTTTTATTTAACGTCTTGTGGGGTGTCCCGCCCGCCTAAAAATCTAATGCAAGATGGGCGAAACCTTATCGTCTAGGGAGCGTCCCCGCTCGCTAGACGTTAAAATAATACTTTTTGCATTCCTTGAGACGCTCCCTACAATTCTCTCAAACAGACATGGCAATGCTAATAATAATTAGACCAATTAAAGCCAACCAAATAAAGTTACGCTGACACCAATTTTTGATGGATTGCGGCAGGCCGCCGCTGATGTAACGGCTCGTCTGCGGCACGAGGGGTTCAGCTTGATTGTGATAAAGCGTGCATTCTTGGGCGAAGGGACGCTGCGGGTAGTTGCAGGTGTCGTCTTCGTGGTAAATACAGGTTGTACACAGAAATTCTGCAGATGGCGATCGATAAAGGGGGATACCCGGATGACCGAAAGCTTTCAGAGGGGTTTTGCACTGCGGACAGGCGATGGCTCGCGCGTCTACAGGTTTGTGACAGCGGGGGCAATCAGGCATTGGTGGCAAGGTGATAGGGTAATTGGCAATTGGCAGTCGGCAGTTGGCCCGAAAGCATTTGGCAGTCGGCAGTTGGCAGTCGGCAGTGGTAATTGATAATGGTTAATTGGTAATTGGTAATTGCAACACTCAACAGTCAGCAGTCAGCAGCCAGCAGTCAACAGTCAACAGTCAACAGTCAACAGTCAACAGTCAACAGTCAGCAGCCAACAGCCAACCAACAACTGACATTGGTATGATTAGCGGGTTTTCCGAACGCCATCAGGCGGCTGAATGCTCCAAAATAGAAAGGTAGGTCAGCGCTGATGTAACTTAAATTGTACAGATGGTTTCGCAGCGACAGCAGGCGACCTGAGCCGATCGGGTATTTTGGGGCAAACAGTAGGAAAAATCTATGGATAACAATAGCAACTTACTCAAACAACTGGTAATGCTGGGCATTGGTACTACCTCCTTGGTGGCGGAGAAATTGCAGGAAGTCAGCGAGCAATGGGTCAAAGATGGCAAAATTAATCCCGAGCAAGCCAAAACCTTTGTCGATGACATGACTGAGCACCTGAAGTCCGAACAGGGAAGTTGGGATACGCAGTTGCAGCGCCAACTGCGGAATATGCTGCAAGATATGGGTGTTCCCCGACAATCGGAAATGGATGAGTTGCGGGGAAGGCTCGATCGCCTCGAACGTCAGATGCGGGATTTAGAAAACCGTAACTGGCGCTAAGTGCGATCGTATTGGAGCGCTATCTTGTGATAAAATTGTCACCCGAAGGCACTTGTGCTCAATAAGGCACTTATCTAGAAAGCAGAAGGTAGAATTACAAACGCTCTAACTTCATACTTTCTTTTGCATTAAAAATTACCTGGCAACTGCCTTTTTTAGGCAGAAAAGTTCAGATAAAATTTTGTAGTTCTTGTTGTAAGAGATGTCTGAGATCGTATCTGAGATATCGCGCTTAAAACTATCAGGAGGATTAATTTTGCAAGGAATTCTGGTCAGCTTAGGGGTTATGCTGCTTTGTTTTGTGTTTTTGATAGTCGCTCAAATGAGCGGTTATGTACCTGCAGCAGATGCCTCCGAAGCGAATAATCCTTTAACCGAGGCTGCGCTTGAAGTGCTCTCAAAGCAGTCTGTGAATGAAGATAGCTTGCTAGTAGCTGATGCTAATTTACCCAAGGAACCAGCTACTATCGCTGGCAATAACATGACTGATAATACTGAGAAAACTGTCACCACAGATTCAGGTTTGAAATATGTTGAATTGAAAGAAGGTGATGGGGCGACTCCAAAAACCGGGCAGACTGTTGTGGTGCACTACACTGGAACTTTGGAGGATGGCACAAAGTTTGATAGTTCGCGCGATCGCAATTCTCCATTTCAGTTCAAAATTGGTGTAGGCCAAGTAATTAAGGGTTGGGATGAAGGTGTCGGTACGATGAAAGTTGGAGAACGCCGCAAGTTGATTATTCCCCCCGAACTCGGTTATGGTGCTCGCGGTGCGGGCGGGGTGATTCCTCCTAATGCTACGCTGATTTTTGATGTGGAATTATTGAAAATTGCTGGCTGAGTAGCTCAACTTAACTAAGCTCAAAACTTTGACAGTGTTTAGAAACCCGGTTTTTTGATTGAGAAACCGGGTTTCTGCGTATGTTCTGGTTGATTTAAGTAAATCGACCTAATTAAACGTAAAGTACGGATCGCGCGCGAAAAAGCTTGCTGTGTGTTCCTTCTTCCTTCTTCCTGATGACATTGGACGGAAAGCTCAGCGGGGACAGCACTAATAACTAATAACTAATAACTAATAACTAATAACTAATAACTAATAACTAATAACTAATAACTAATAACTAATGACTAATGACTAATGACTAATGACTTCTTAAGAGCGCTTCGGAGATGCCAGATTGCGAAAAGAGGTAAATTGGGCGTCAAATAATAGTTTGACGATTCCTGTGGGGCCGTTTCGGTGTTTGGTGATGATGACTTCGGCAATTCCGCGATCGGGCGAATCGGGGTTATAATATTCATCTCGGTAGAGCATAATGACTAAATCGGCGTCCTGCTCGATCGATCCAGAGTTATGACTGACAATGCCATCAGCTAACCAAGATTCGACACCAGGAACAGTCAAGTCAAAGACTTCTTCTTCTCCCGCTGCTGAGATATTAATCACTTCATCCCAGAACAAGTCAGAAGATGCTTTTTTAACCAAGGCGTCACTATCGAGAAGTTTGCCATAATCTAAAACCGTTTCTGGTGAAGGAGCAAAACTGAAGTGGGAAGAACCACCGTAAGCTGTTTCTCTCAGTTTAGAAATCTGGCGTGTTGTGACATTACATTCCCGCATACGCTCACGAATAGTCTGAAATACTTCTTTAGGCAAAGTATCTCGGTTAGGATTAGCCACCTTTCCAGCAAGTCTCATCTTCAAGCGCCCAGCATCTGCTACTTTGTAGCCTGCGGAACCAATCAGATAGCTACCATCTCCCATCAAGTGAGCTAGCAAAGAAATTTCATGTTCCTTCCAGTTAATTGGCTTCTGAGGCTCAGGAATAAATCTGGCGATCGCCACCCGACTTCCCACCTGAAGGGACTTTAACTCTTGCCAACCTTGAAGAGTGTAGATTCGATGTTGAGCCGTAGCCTTGAGGGTTCTGCCACTGGCTAACTTAAGGATAAATACAGGCTTGACTCCTACTCGCCAAACCTTGTCACTTTTCGCCACCGCAATCTTTTCTAGATGATTCATCGCCAATACCATTGGCTCTTGTCCCACTAAGTCGCGAATTGGAACTCGGCGACCATCCGCTAACAGCACGGGCGTATCACCAGTAACACATTCCCGTAAATCCGACATCATCGGCCGCTTGTTTGTCCTCGCTTCCACACTGCGGCTCAACTGAGACAAAGCAATAATCGGCACGTTGAGTTCGCGGGCTAAACCTTTGAGGCTTCTAGTAATTCGAGATAATTCTTGCACGCGGTTGTCGCTGCTACCTTCCATTAATTGCAGGTAATCTAGCAAGATTAATCCGAGAGATCCGCCCTGTTCGGCTTGGAGGCGGCGGGCTTTCGATCGCATCTCCATCACGGTAATATTGGGAGTATCGTCAATAAACAGCGGCAGTTCTGATAAGTTGCCAATGGCTGTACTGATAGGTTCCCACTCATTTTGACTGATTCTGCCCGATCGCAACCTGTTACTTTCTATTTTGGCTTCACTGGACAGAATGCGCTGCACTAGCTGTTCTTTCGACATTTCCAAGCTGAAAACCGCCACCGGCAATTTCTGCTGTCCGGCGGCGATGTGGTTGGCGATGTTGGTACAGAAAGCAGTATTGTGAACGCAGATATCATTAGCAACAAAATTGTGTGTCTCCGGGATAGTTAAGTCGTAGACTTGCTTGTTTCCCATCGGTTCGATCGAAACTATTTCATCCCAGTAAACCTCGCTATTTGCCAGTTGCTTCAGCGACAAATTATCTAAAGCAGTTGCTAAAACCAAAAATCTTTCTCTGGACAGAGCACGTTTACCAACGTGAATATTGGAATAACCTTTGATGCCTGCGCGTTTTGCTAAAGATGCCCAAGATTCGTTACCTTTTGCTAAGGCTAGATATTCCCACGCCTCGACTGGAATCAAATCACGGTTGGTTTGGTATTCTTTATTTTCTAATGCTTCTTTTACTTTTAATAATGCTGCCTCTTTGCCAAAAATTCCAATTTCTGATATAAAGATATTGATAGATTTTGCGTCAGTAATATCAATAAACCAAGCTGGGTTGCGAGTATCTTTGTATTTTACCAAACGCTTTTTGAGGGCGGCAATGATGCCAAATCTCAGAAGTAGATGCTGTACTTGTCTGGCTAGTTCTTCGCTGACAGAACAGTAGCCTAGTTGAGATTGACCGCTGGTAAGTAGGGTAGCCCAGCCGTCAGTTGAAAAAAGGCGGTTGAGGAAAAGAGCAACTTGCGATCGCCGCAATCTAAACACTATATCCGGTACTGTTTTTTGGTGAGCATTTTTTCCCATCATACCTAACTTTTCTAACCAATGTCTCAGGGGATTTTTATGACTTGTATTAACAATATCCATTCCCTCATCGGCTAGGTGTTCTGGATCTACTCTTAAAACTCTACAAATGCCACTAAATAATTTTTGATTGGGAAGTGCCATTCCTTCCACCCAAGACCGGACTAATCGCGGTGGAACTTCCAATTCTAGAGCTAATTTTTGAGCATCCAAATCTCGTTTTAGAAGGATTATTCGTAAATTACAACCAAAGTTTTTTATACTATCTGTGCAGCTTTCTCGATCGCCCATGACGTGATATTCTGGTGCGCGTCTCCCTTTATCGTTGAATCGCAGCCTCAGACCTCCGAAGCTAGTAGCAGCTTCAGCAAAATCTTGCAGTATAGCAGTATTTCCATTGGTGAACTTCGGCGCGCTACCTGTCAAACAACCGTCACCAATTAGATAAGCCAATAATTTAACTTCACAGTCGCGGATAGTTTCTTTACCAAAAACATTCATCCTGCGGGGTATAGCAATTTGATCGCCTGCTTGTATCTGGGCCAACTGTCGCCATCCCTTAATCGTTAAAAATGGGTGGGTAATTGTAGTTTCTATAAAGCGTCCCAGTCTTGTTGTGACGCGAAATACAGGCTTAATTCCATCATCTATAAAAGCAGATGGTTTAGTTAGATGAAACTTCCAATCTTCTCCTAATGTTAGTAATTCAGCTTGACGTTTTTGATAGATTTCTTCAATGGTAACAAGGCTTCCATCGCTTTGTAGCATAACGGACTCATCTATACAGCACTTCCCCATTGACGGGCGGCCAGCAACAATGATTAAATCCGATCGCTGAAAGCCTCCTGTCATGGCATCTAAATCGTAAAAGCCGCAGGGAATACCGGGAATTGTTAGGCCTTCATTGCGATTTTCTAAATCTTGAAATGTTTGGTTTAGGGTTTCGCCAATCGATACTAAATCCTGTTGCGGGCGGTCTTGAGTGATGCTAAAAATTTCTTGTTCGGCGCGGTCTAAGACAGTTTCTAGCGGTGCTGCTGTCTCGTAACCTAATTGTACTATGTTGTTGCCTGCTTCGATTAATTGGCGGCGCTGATATTTGTCTTCAACTAAAGCTGCATATTGGTCGATGTTGACTGCTGAAACTGTGCGATCGACTAATTGTGCTAATTTAGTTAATCCTCCGACTTGTTCTAACTGGTTGCGGTCAGTCAGCCAAGTTGTTACGGTCATTAAATCTGTCGGTTGACCTTGCAAAAATAGCCCTAATGCCGATCGATAAATGACTTGATGAGCGGTGATGGCAAAAAACTCCGGTCGCAGAAGTTCGGCAATTCGAGAAATAGCTTCGGGGTCAATTAAAATCCCGCCTAAAATTGCTTCTTCTGCCTCTATATTTGTCGGCATCAAATCGCTCATCAGTCAATAGTCCTCAGTCATTAGTCAATAGTCCTCAGTCATTGGTCATTAGTCATTAGTCATTAGTCATTAGTCATTAGTTCAGTCCTGGACGCACCAACTTTATCTGTAATTCCTACAAGTAGCGCATTAAACCATTTTTTGCGTAAATCCTATAGTTATTAGTTACCAGTGATTACTCCTCAGTTTTAAATCTGCAAGTTAGCGTTACTCACTTCTTAGTTAGCGTTACTCACTTCTTAGCTAATGACTAATGACTGATGACTGATGACTGATGACTGATGACTAATGACTAATGACTAATGACTAATGACTAATGACTGATGACTGATGACTCTTAATTACATCGGAACAACTTGAATATTAACTTCGGCGGTAACTTCCGCGTGAAGTTTGATTTCAGCTTTGTATGTACCAGTTTCGCGAATTTCGGGTAGGGTGATGCCGCGCCGATCGACTTCTTGACTGGTAGAGTTGAAAATCAGTTCTGCTACTTCTTGGTTGGTGACAGTACCAAAAATCGCGTCTCCTTCGCCGACTTGCTTGGAGACGATGAAAGGCCCGGCTGCTTCCAGGGCGGTTTTGCGGACTTCAGCTTGCTGCTTGAGTTCTAACTGGCGCAGTCTTTCTTCTTCACGGCGGCGCTCTGCTTGCTTGAGAATGCCCGGAGTGGCTTTAAATCCCATGCCTTGAGGTACTAGGTAGTTGCGGGCGTAGCCAGGGGCTACTTCTACTACGTCGCCAGCTTTGCCGAGTTTGCTGACATCTTTGTTTAAAACTAATTGGACGCGCTTGGCCATGATCGTTGATTGTGGGGTTTTAACTGCAACTTTTTATAATAGCGAAGTTTAAGGGACGATCGCAAGGAAGAAGTCATTAGTCATTAGTCCAACGTCATGTTTTGCTGTCCCCCCGAGCTTTGGGTCCAACGTCATCAGGAAAAGGGAAGAAGGAAGAGGGATGAGATATCGATTTTTGGTGGGTTCATCCGTCTCAAGCGAAGGTGGCGAAGGAATTGGAGAGGACTGAAGTCCTCACTGCGAAGGTATTGTGTGTGTTTTACGATCGCAAGATCGATCGCGCTACCGCAGCAACTAACTCACTCGGATCGATCGGCTTAGATAAATGTTCGTCAAATCCGGCTTGCAAAATTTGGCGCTCGTTCGCTTCTCCAGCATAGGCCGTTAGGGCGATCGCCACCAGATCCCGATACTCTGGCGCAAGCTGAGTGCGGATGCGGCGGATCAGCATATACCCGTCCATGTCCGGCATTCCGATGTCGCTGACGAGCAAATCCGGTGCTGTTTGGGCGATCGACTCCAGCGCCTCAGCAGCAGAAGACACCGCCATCACCTGTGCACCCGCAGAGCTGAGCACGAAGGCGACAAAATCTCGCGAGTCAGGCTCATCATCTACCACCAAAATTCTCAATCCGGCCAGCCCAAAAGATGAAATATCCGGGTTCGCAGGCGCATTGACGGCTGCCTCCTCCGGCGCTCTAGAACCATCATTTAATAGCGGCAAACTCGCCGTAAACGTTGCTCCTAGATTTTCTCCAGCGCTTTCTGCAAATACCGTGCCGCCGTGAAGTTCGATCAGTTGGCGGACGATCGCCAATCCCAATCCCAAGCCGCCAAATTTGCGAGTAGTCGCGCCGTCCTCTTGTCGGAAATGCTCGAAAACATAAGGCAAGAAATCGGGAATAATACCTTTACCCGTGTCTGCAACTTGAATTTGAACTTGACTGTCAATTTGCGTTAATCTAACTTCAACTCCACCGCCTTCGGGCGTAAATTTTACCGCATTCGATAACAAATTCCACACCACTTGCTGCAAACGACTCGGATCTCCGACTGCTTGCCCGACATAGGGATTTAAGATTGTTTTAATTGTAATTTTTTTGGCTTCAGCGGCCAACTGCACGGTTTCCAAAGCAGATGAAATAATGGTTGCGACATTTACCGGAGCGACATTCAATGTGAGTTTTCCTCGCAGAATCCGAGACACGTCGAGCAAGTCTTCGATTAATTGCGATTGCAGTCTGGCGTTGCGCTCGATCGTCTCGTAGGCTTTGGCGGTTTTAGCCGCGCTCAGCTTGCCGCCAATCAGCAGTTGCGACCAGCCTAAAATCGGATTCAAGGGCGATCGCAGCTCGTGAGAAAGCACCGCCAAAAACTCGTCTTTAATCCGGTTAGCTCGCTCGGCTTCGGCGCGGGCAGTTTGTTCTAATTGGAGAATTACATCGCGCTCGGTTTCCACTTGTTTGCGCTCCGTAATGTCGATCGCAGAGCCGATAAAACCCTCAAATTGTCCGCTGTCAGTAAACCTGGGAGCAGCCGCATCCAGCACCCAAGAATATCCGCCGTCCGAGCGTCCCAGACGAATTTCTACGCGGTAAGCTTCTTGGCGTTCGTTGGCGGTCAAAAATGCGTTTTTGGCTTGTTCTCGGTCTTCTGGATGCACTGCGTTTATCCAACCAAATCCCAAACCTGTTTCCTGAGTTTGACCGGTGAATTCATACCAGTTGTCGCTGAGGAATGTGCAGTAGCCTGTCGAGTCTGTTACCCACACCATAAAGGGGGAGTTGTTCGCCATATTGCGGAATCGCGTTTCGCTCTCAAGCAGCGCTGATTGTACTTGTTTGCGCTCTGTGATATCCCGACAGACAATCACTCCGCCTTTGATTTTGCTGCTAGCATCAACAACCGGATAACCGCTGATACTGATCCAGCGACTTTCGGCATTTTGGCGGCAGACAAATACTTCTACATCGTTGACGTATTCGCCCTTGATTGCTCTGGCTAGGGGTAGTTCGGCGCTGGGAAACAGGGTTTTTTGGTCGGGCAAAAATACTCCGTAGGTGCTCGACCATTCTTCCCAGGATTTTTCATTCGTTAGCGGGCCGAACATCCCTACGGCGGCTCGGTTGAACAGTACAAATTCTCCTTGTTGGTTGGCAAGAATTAAACCGTCACCAATGCTGTCAATAATTACTTGCAATAATTTTGTTTGTTCTTGGAGCTCGACTTCTGCTAGCTTGCGATTTGTGATGTCGTTGGAGATGCCGATCAAGCCGATGACTTCTCCGGCTTCGTTGCGGTAGGGAGCTTTTGTTCCTAGAAATGTGTGAATGCCATCGGGAGATTCTTCGACAACTTCGGTTTTGCCGGATTCCATGATGCGCCGATCGTTTTCGGAGACTGCGGCTCCGAGTTCTGCTATTGGGTATAAATCGCGATCGCGCCGGCCAATTACTTCATTAGCAGTTTTTCCCAGCGCCTCTAGGGTAGCTGGATTGGCATAAATAATCCGTCCTTCTCGATCTTTGACAAAAATTGGTGTGGGCGCTGACTCGTTAATCGCGTTCAAAATCGCATTTTTTTGTCGCAGTTCTGCTTCTGTGCGTTTGCGATCGGTAATATCGCTCCAATAAGCGGTCAGTCCGTTTGCGGCTGGATAGGCGCTGACTTCTACATACATTTGAAGTGAAGGCGAAAACTCTTCAAATTTGACAGAAACTTGCTCGTTAACGACTCGATGAAATTCTTCATATACTCTCGAATTGGATTCTTTCTCGGCGGGGAATATCTCCCAGATCGATCGACCTAACAAGTCGTTTCTCGATCGAGCCAGCAATTTTTCAGCAGTGGCATTAACGTAGGTAAAGCGCCATTGCGAATCGATCGCAATAAAGGCATCGGTAATACTTTCTAAAATATTGCTAACTTGCTGATTGGCCTCGGCGAGCGCGAGTTCAGCGTTTTTGCGATCGGTGATTACTTCGGAAAAAATGATGATTCCGCCAATTTCACCGCTGTTGGTGCGCCACGGGTGAATTTCCCACCGCACCCAGTCGATCGAGCCATCAGCGCTCTTAAACGGCTCTTCAGGGGACATTTCGACTGCTCCCGCCAGACAGCGCTGGTGGATTTGTTTCCAACGATCGGGCAAATCCGGAAAGATGTCGTAGTGCGATCGGCCGATAATGTTTTGAGTACCGAGCCCGTAATTTGCCAGCCAGCGATCGCTCACCAGCATATAGCACATCTGGCGGTCAAACATCGCCACCCCCGCAGGCGAATGTTTGACAAACAGCCGCAACTTGCTGGACTGTTGCTGCAAGAGATTTTCCGCCTGTTTGCGATCGCTGATGTCTTTGAAAAGTATGCCGACTTTGCGGCTGTGCTGCTCGGGAGTGCGGAACGCCGAAACCTCAAACCAGCGGTTCAAGGCTTCGGAGCCGTGTTCAAAGCGCAGCGGTTCCCCTGTGAGCGCAACTTTGCCGTAAATCTCAAACCAATGATTTTCGAGTTCTGGGAGCAGCTCGCGCGCGGTTTTCCCCGCAGCTTCTACGAGTCCGGTTTGTTTCAGGAAGGCCGGATTGACTTCCAAAAAGCGGTAGTCGATCGGCTTTTGGTTTTCGTCAAACAGCATTTCGATGACGCAAAAGCCTTCGTCTAGGGATTCAAACAAGGTGCGGTAGCGTTCTTCGGAGCGGCGCAAATCAGCAACAGCTCGTTTGCGCTCGCTAATATCGACAAACGCTCCCACACAGCCGCGAACTGCGCCCTCCCCATCAAATAACGGCACCGCATTCACCAACCAATCTAATGCCGCCCCGTCCGATCGCACTGTTTGAATTTCCACATCCCGCACTTCGGCACCTGTTGCTGCAGCCCGCTGCATGGGGAGTTCTTCTGGCGGGATTTCTAGTCCGTTGCTCAGTTGTCTGAAGGGCAGGATTTGGGCTTGTTCTCCGGTTGCAGAAACGTTGGTATCGGGCGGTACTGCGAGCATCAACTGAGCAAATCTGTTGGCGCGAATTACTTTGCATTCTGGGTCGCGGGCGATGGTAATGCCAATGGGTACGGCATCAAGAATCGATCGCAGTTCGTTAACTTGTGCCTCCAGTTCCTGGTTGAGCCGCTGAATTTCTTTTTTGCTAGCTTGGCGATGGGTAATTTCGTGTACCGTCACATTCACGCCCAAAACGCGATCGTCCTGGGTTAGCGGATAGAGACTCAACAGCCAAGCCCGATCGACTCCCGGCTGTGCGGAATTTTTCCCGCTTACTTCGAGCTGTGCGAGGGGAATTTTAGTTTCAATAACTTGTCTGTAAAGCGGCTCTAAATCATCTGCCATTTCTGGCAAGATTTCGCGCAATGTTTTACCGATGTGGGCGGCGGTTGGAATTCCGTTAATTTCTGCTAGGCGATCGTTGATCCGGACAAACCGCAATTCGGTATCGACAAAGCAAAGTCCGATCGGCGCGCTAGCATAAATCGCTTCAATTTCTGCAAGTTGTTGCCGCGCTGTTTGGGCTTGTTGAATAAAAGCAACCCGAGCCGCTTTGGGCTCGGTGACATCTTGAAAATAAACGGCAATTCCCGAAGCGATCGGATAAGCTCGTACTGCATACCAAGCATTGAGCGGCTCGTAAAAAGATTCAAAACTCACCGTCACTTGCTCCCTGGCGCAGCGCAGGTATTCCTGCTCGAACAAACTATTCGCAGAGCCTGGAAATTCTTCCCAAAGGCTGTTACCAATCAGCTCTTGCGGGAGTCGGTTCAGCCACTGCGCCGCTTGAGAATTGAGGTAGGTAAATCGCCAGTCTCGATCCAAAGCAAAGAAGCCGTCGGAAATGCTTTCGAGGGTGTCTGAGAGTTGCGGTGCAAGGGTGTCAGATACTGCTTCCGGTTGAGGTCGAGCAATTTCGGTGAAGGTTGTAACTGCGGCGTAGGGGGTCGATCGATCTCCCTGAAATAAAGGTTGAGAATTGAGATTCAACCAAATCAATTCTCCCGGAGGTCGATCGAAGCCCATAATGATATTTGAGGACGATCGCCCGGTTTGCAGCGCCACCTTCGCCGGATGCCTCTCGGCGGGAAAATCCGATCCATCTTCGCGCACAGTACGCCCCAGACTGCTGAGCCAAGAGCAGCCCTGTATCTGTGCTGCTGTCATCCCCAGCAGTTTTTCGGCGATCGGATTGCACCCCTGAATGCTGCCGTCTGCCAATTGCAGAACCATCCCTACACCTGCAGCAGGTTCCGGCGCGCCCGGAGAGAACGCTTTGTGAGAATCCTCTGACACAGAGGGGTCAATTTGCAGTTGCGGTTCAGTATTGCCTGGATTTTTCATCTTCTAACGATCGTTTGAGTTTTGGTCGGCGCCAATCGCGCTCATCAGTTGCGGGCAAATAATTCAGGGCACTTTTGATTTAAGCAGGGTGACAATTCAAACCTCATACCAATTTAATGTGAAGTTGCATATATTTCGATCCCCCTAAATCCCCCTTAAGAAGGGGAGTAGGGGTTGACTTTGAGAAGAATCTTGTCCCCCCCTCCGGCGGGGGGTTAGGCAGGGTGGATTAATTGTCAGGGGGGAATGTATGATAGAAGAGGCAATCAAGTCTGCCCTGGATGGGTAGATTATAATTATGGAGTGCATCAGCAATGAATTTAATTGAAGCAATTAAATTAGTTCC
>NZ_JBARVX010000360.1:0-2127 GCF_049646505.1 Microcoleus sp. | reverse complement strand
CTGGCGAAGAACGTGCAGCAATCATTGTCAACGCCGCCAATCGCATCGCAGACAAAGCCTGGATAGAAGCCCATTTAGAATCTAGCGAAATTAGTTTTACAGATATCTCCCAAGACCAAGTTTTAATCGCAATTCAAGGCCCGGAAGCTGTTAACTATCTCCAGCCTTTTGTGGAAGACAACCTCGCCCCAATTAAAGCCTTCGGACACTTAGAAACAAACGTTTTAGGACAACCGAGTTTTATCGCCCGAACGGGTTACACCGGCGAAGATGGATTTGAAATCATGGTGGATATAGAAACAGGCAAAAAACTCTGGCAAAAATTCCTCGATGCTGGCGTTGTTCCCTGCGGATTGGGGGCCAGAGATACCTTGCGTTTAGAAGCAGGAATGGCACTTTACGGCCAAGATATCGGCGACAGTACCACACCTTTAGAAGCTGGATTGGGTTGGGTAGTTCACCTCGACAGCAAAGGCGATTTTATTGGGCGCGAGGTTTTGGAACAGCAGAAAGCCAATGGAGTATCGAAGCGGTTGGTAGGGTTAGAAATGGAAGGGCGACACATTGCGCGCCACGGCTATCCGATAATATTTGAAAGCGAAAAAGTAGGAGAAGTTACTAGCGGTACATTGTCGCCTACCTTGAATCGGGCAGTCGCCCTCGCGATGCTTCCGGTAAAATTAGCGAAAATTGGCCAGCGGTTAGAAGTCGAGATTCGTGGCAAAAATTATCCCGCGACGGTGGTTAAAAAACCATTTTATCGATCACCAAACCGACCTAATTAAATTAAGTAGGTGAGCATTGATTCAGGGGCGGGCTAGAAGCCCACCCCACAAGAAAGTGTAAGTGTATGTGTTCTTGTGGAACGGGCTTCTAGCCCGTTGCTCATAATTGTGGTCGAGAAGATTCATCTACGAGCTTAGCAAATTGTCGCAAAGTTGCAGCATAGCGATCGCCCGCCACCTCCATCAAATCATTGTGTCCGGCGCGATCGACCCAAAAATTGAATTTAGGCTGCTTAGCGGCCGCAAACAACTGCTCTCCATGCCAAAAATGCACCACCCGATCAGCCTTACCATGAATCACCAAAACAGGCGATCGAACTTTGCCAATCTTATCAATATTCACAAACTTGTCAAAGGGTAAAATCGGAATCCGCGTCAACACCCGAAAAGCCGAAACAAAGGAACTTTCAACCACCAAACCACCGACTTTTTGCCGCGATGCCAAATCAATTGCCGGCCCACCGCCCACAGAACGCCCATAAAGAATAATTTGCTTTGCAGATACTCCCAACTGTTGGGTTAAATAATTATAAACAGCATCAATATCGCGATAAGTATTATCCTCAGAAGGCTTTCCCTGACTCGTCCCGTAACCTTGATAATCGTAAGCAAATACAGCAAACCCGCTATCTCGAATTTCTCCGAGTAGCCACAAAATGCCGCCCAAGTCTTCCGCATTCCCGTGACTGTAAAGTATGGTATATTGAGCTTGGGGGTTAGGAAAATGAACAGCAGAAATTTTCATGCCATTAGCTGAGCTAAGTTTAATAATTTCGCTGGTATCCTGGTAGCCAGCAGCCGGAGGTTGAAAAATCATCCTGTCTGAAAAGAAGACAGCGTAAAAACACAGAAAAGCGTAGATAAAAATTACCGAACGCAAGACTCGTTTGAGAGAGAATTCCCCGAAAAGTAAAGGTTTGATATTTTTCTTATTCCAGTTCACCATCACTAAACGCCCATAATTTAATAAGATTTAACTGATACTTTTTGATTGCAAGGAATTGACATGGCACTAACATACCCCGACGACCTGAAATACTTAGACACTCACGAATACATCCGACTCGAAGGGGAAATCGCCACCATCGGGATTAGCGCTTTTGCTGTTGACCAACTCGGCGATATCGTGTTTCTAGATTTGCCAGAAGTCGATTCTCGCCTGGAAAAAGGCGAAGCTTTCGGTACAGTCGAGTCTGTGAAAGCAGTTGAAGATTTGAAAGCCCCCGTTACGGGTACTGTCGTAGAACGCAACGATGACATTATAGAGTCTCCCGAAAACTTGGCGGAAGACCCCTATGGCGCTGGCTGGCTGCTGAAAGTGCGCGTTGACAATCTCAGCGAC
>NZ_JBARVX010000359.1:0-10127 GCF_049646505.1 Microcoleus sp. | reverse complement strand
AGCGGGCGAATATCGCTGCCCAATTCGGGATTTTCTAGCTCAAAAATGTGAATTCCGGCGGACTCTTTAGCCAGTCCCAATTCTGCGAGAGAGCAAATCATGCCTTCGGAAGGAACGCCGCGCAATTTAGCAGGTTTAATTTTTAAATCAATTGTTGATAAATAAGTGCCGACAACAGCTACGGGCACGTAAATATCCGCCCTCGCGTTGGGTGCGCCGCAAACAATATTCAAGGCTTCTGGTTGGCCGGCATCGACTTGACAAACTCTCAATTTATCGGCGTTGGGATGCTGTTCGCAGGCGACTATTTTGCCCAAAACTACGCCGTCTGCCCACCGGCGGCGGTCTTCAATTTCTTCGACTTCAAACCCGGCCATTGTCAGAGTTTCGGCTAATTCTTCGGGGCTTTTTGTCACATCGACCAATTCCCGCAGCCAGTTTAGAGAAATACGCATAATTTTGTCAGTAGTTAGTAGTCCGTAGTCCGTAGTCCGTAGTCAGTTGTCAGTAAGAATTGGTAATTCGGAATTAGAACTAACAGTCAACAGTCAACAGTCAACAGTCAACCAACAACCAACAGCCCACTGCCAACAGTTAACAATCAACAGTCAACAGTCAGCAGTCAGCAGTCATGAAGAAAAATCAAAAATTCTGACGGATGCCTTCTGACGGATGCCTCCTGCATTCTACCTTCTGGTGAATGCCGTTTGATGGCTCTGCAGTCCCAGAATCAATTATGGGAACCATATATCACACTTGTTGAATATTGTCAATAGGATTTGGGTATAGATAAGCACAAAAGAGCGATCGGTCAAAAGCTTGATGGCTGCTGGGGGATGAGTAGCATTCTCATTCAGACTATGAGGTATGCTAGAGACATCTAACAGCGCCAAAAGCACCTAAGTTTAGAAAGACTTTACACAAAAAAGGGCATCTTTAGCAAGTCTTTAAACTATCTTCAAGGATAATCTACCGAAAAAACTCACAGCAGCGACATAATCAAAATAGGGAAAAGATATCGGCCTAAAAGACTTAGGTGCAATTCCAATTCGCAACCGGACACACGGCCCGCCGACAACTGTATAGATAAGTATTTCTACAGAATCGGTATCAGGAAATTTGTGTCCTGGAGCGGCGCTGGCAAAATCAGAAAAACATAGGCAAACTCAATCAACATGAGCTACTGCGTAAATCCGGGCTGTCCCCATCCTCAAAATCCTGCTGACTCTATTCTCCAGTGTCAGACTTGCGGTGCGCGGCTGTTGCTGCGCGCTCGCTACCGAGTCATTGAACCTTTGGGACAAGGAGGTTTTGGAGCTACATTTTTGGCAAAAGACATCTCTTTGCCCGGTCAACCGAGTTGTGTCGTCAAGCAACTGCGACCGAGTAGTTCGTCGCCGCGAGTTTTGGAAATGGCGCGGGAATTATTCAAGCGAGAGGCAAAAACTCTCGGCAAATTGGGCGACCACCCGCAAGTACCGAGGCTGCTAGATTATTTTGAAACCGACGGGCAATTTTACTTGGTTCAAGAGTATGTTAAAGGCTTGACGTTGAAACAAGAAGTCAAACAATCAGGACGTTTCAACGAATCAGATGTTAAAAATTTTCTATTAGAAATTCTGTCGGTAGTGCAATACATCCACACCCAAGGAGTAATTCATAGAGACATTAAACCCGCAAATATTATTCGCCGCACTCAAGACAATCACTTGGTTTTGATTGATTTCGGTGCGGTAAAAGACCAAGTTAACCAAACAATGTTATTAGACCCGGCAGACCAAGGTGCTAATACGAAATTTTCGGTCGGCACGTTTAGTTTTGCTCCTCCCGAACAAATGGCGCTGCGGCCGATATTTGCCAGCGATATCTACGCATTGGGCATGACTTGCTTGTATTTGCTGACAGGAAAGTCGCCCAAGGATTTAGATTTCGATGCCGTAACTGGCGAAATTGTTTGGCAGCCCCACATTCAGTTGAGTCTAAGTTTTACGCGGATTCTTGAGAAAATGCTCAAGCCGCTCGTCGGCCACCGCTTTCAGTCGGCAGCAGATGTCATCAAAGCTCTAAATGGTGAATTTGAAGACGCTGACCTTTGCGAGGGCTTGGCAACTCAATTTAACTCTTCTATCCGCACAGTTGAAGAACCGACGATATTTAATGAAGAGGGTTCTTCGTGGTCGCCGAAAAGCAAAGTCCATCAAGATTTGCGATCGACAAACCCAAGTATTCGCGGTAGAACTTCATTCACTCAATCGGGAAACACGGGGATGCAGCCCAGAGTTTCCCGCAGTCTGGCGGAGTCCGGCAGAACTTTCGGAACTGCTGCATTTTCCAACGGCAATTTAGCAGCGCCCAAGACAGCGAAAACTGTTGTTAAGTGGGACAGCAACAGTTTGCGAGCGGCATATTTTAAAGGCAAGCGCGATTTTGCTGACTGCGAACTGTCGGGTTTGCAACTGCCAAAAGCGCAGTTGGCGGGGGGGAATTTTTATCAGGCTAGGTTGGTGAGGGTAAATTTGCAAGCAGCGGATTTGTCGGGGGCGAATTTGGGCCACGCGAGGTTAATTAAGGCGAATTTGCGATCGGCAAATTTGACTGAAGCTTATTGCAGCACTGCTAATTTTGAAGGCGCGGATTTCCGAGGTGCTGACTTGACGGGCGCTTATTTGAGCAAGGCAAATTTGCGGGGCGCGAATTTGTGCGGCGCGAATCTGACTGACGCTACAGTTAGCGAGGAACAACTCGCCAGTGCGAAGACAAATTGGTTGACTGTTAAGCCTGATGGTAAGCGGGGTTTTGGATTTTAATTGAAGTTGGTTGTTTGCAGAAAAGGGAATAGTCAATTTGAGATACTTCGAGTTCACTCAAAGGAACCCGAACCAGAGTCTAAAATTTGGAAGTCTCCGCGAGGACTCTGCGGGGGCTTCCGTTTTTGGGCGAGTCAGCGCTAAACGAAGTTAGGTAAATAATCTTATATTTAACTGATGACTATTTTTACTCTGCGATCGGTCAAAAAAGACTTCGGCATCAAGGAACTGTTGACAGATGCTAGTTTCAGCCTGGATGAAGGCGATAAAGTCGGACTCGTCGGCACCAACGGTTCCGGGAACTCCACGCTGCAGCTTCGCTTTCAGTATTTGCTAAGTAAGCTGCAAAATCAGCAAGCACCTGTAATCGTTCCGGTGATAGTTGCTGGAGTAAGTCCTTAAGCTGGCGGTGTAACTCTGCGGGTGATATCAAATCTGCTGAGGGGCGATCGATCGTTTGGGAATTATCCGTGCTTTTTTCCTCATTTTACCGCAGAGGATTTTTGTTTGTCAATGCCACGGGCGATCGCGATCTAGCCAAAGTTTACTCATCAAAATCGACTGCTAGATTCTGTATTTCTTCTTCTCAATGTAATCATCAATATTATTCAGCAGATGAGTTAGATATTTTACCAATTTATTTTTATCATCAACTAACTTGCTCCAAAGTATTTGACTCGAAGCATCACAAAACGAAACATTTCCATGTGCCAAATCACATCGAATCTTAACCACAAAATTCAGAATGTCATCTATTTCTCTAGTCGCAACTCCTAATTTTCCAAAGAAGCCATACATATCTATGAGTTCCTTGATAGTTTTAGCATCCAAATTTCCCGATATGGGAATATTAGATGGATCTAACAAAACCATCTGATCCTCCAAAACCGATTTAATTAATTCCTGAAGATTGTCAGCTACGTTATCCTTTTTGATATATGAGTCTCTGAAACTTTTACTTTTATCGTTCAGCAACCACAATCTCTTTATTTTCGGACTTAAATCTTTATAAGTTAATTGCTCGACTAAAATAACATCATGAATGGCAGTTATACCATTTCTGATAGAAGATTCGACAAGATTGTATAATAGCAAGTAACAATGAGACTGCAAGATTTTTTGAATCTCGCTATCAACAATATATTCACCTGATGGGAAGATGATTTATTTAGAAGATAATGCACCAATTTGTTCAATTTTATCTACTAAGTCAAAATATTTCTGGATTTCTGCCACTCGCCTGTTAAAGTCTTTAATGAACTCTTTCATAGACTTTGACTTAAAAGCTTATCCTTAGCACAGTCAATTCTTGGTTTCATATTCTCAGGCTTATGAGTTTGGTAGCAAACTATTAGAATTAGGAGTTAGATCGAGATTACTGGTGTTGATGCGATAGAAAATATCATTCCTTACTTTTTCATCAGCTTTGTCTGAGAGAACTATCATTCTAAGCGAAGTATATTTAAACTTTCTTTGGCGTGAGGGGGCGAGATCGTTAAAATAGGAACCATTTAGAGAATCTAATGTTTGGAGATTACTCAATTGCAACTGATTTGTCATGAAAGCTGCAAGAGTCCTCACCCTCTGAGAGCCATCCACAATTTCTAGTCTTCCAGTTTCATAGATTTCTACGACAATCATGGCAGGAATAGGAACACCAAGAATAATGGATTCAATGAATCGAGATTGACGATCTATATCCCATATCAATTCTCTTTGATATTCAGGGATATAAATCTCACTGAAATCATCGTCATCTTTTTCTAGGTATTTATCGACTATGAATTCGATGGTGTATTCTGTAGTATGGTAGTCAATCTTTTGCCTTATTTCGTCAATCTGCTCTTCGGCGATATTGATGATGTCTTGCCTAATTGCTTGAGACATAAGCACCTGCGTTTATAATAACAAGGACATAAAAAGATACTCCAATTTTTGTTGGTATCTATATTATAGTACATTGGAAGGCATGGGCGATCGCGGTTTTCATTAAGCTTTCTTACTTTACAATAAATTTTTGGTAAATTAATAACTCCATTAATTGAGAACAACAAACTGATTTTTTAGGTCATACTCTGCTGTCTCTAAATTATCAATTGCCTTCACTATCGCCTGATAACTCATATTCTTAGAAGCTTCAGAATCTTGATAAACTGCCAAAATTCCTGAATGTTCTGGGTTCGCTTGATGTAATTCCTGAAAGTCATCACAATTGCGTGTCAGCACGACTCTCTCATTTTCTCTGGCAGCCTGTAACACGACTGAATCTGGACGATTCATTAAATCCAATGTATTAACTGTCGCTACATCGTGACCGGCTGCCTGAAGAAGATTAACGAAATACTTTGCTTGAGAATCTTCGTCAAGCAGCATTCGTAGGCTCAAGTTGGACTCCTTTTACTTCTAATCGATAGCGTTCCTCCTCTGCTTCTAATTTTAAAAGTTCTTGATTATTCTCACAGTAATCAATCACCTCATAGATAGCATCAAGTGGTAAATCCCAATTTTCGGATGCTTGTTCGGCGGACATTTGATTAGCAGTCATATCTCGACAAATACTCGATGCCAGTAATTTACGCCCTTTAATATACAGTTGTTTGCGCCAAGGATGAGGACGTGCAATTAAATATTGCCAATTCTCGATTTCTGGTGTAGTTTGGAGCGATTGAACGATCGCACTTAGCAGGGCAAGGCGATCGCTGACTGAGAGTTGACAAGCTTTTTCTTTAAGCTGTTGCAATGACATATAAAAATGCTCCAACAAAGGTTGGTATCTGAATTATAGTACAAATGTCGTTTTACTGACAACTACTCGTAGCGTAGCTTCTTAGATTTAATCACCTCAATTACATAATCGTGCTTTTGCCCCTCAATAATGTCCTTGAGATGAATTTGTCCATTAATGTATTGAACGTGGATACGCCAGCCTGAGACTTTATCGATATCAGCACGATAAATTGCCTGCTTCACACCCTTTACTTTGTGCAGTCTCGTTTTTGGAAAATTTCTTGTTCTGTGACACTCGTTGTCTTCAAGTTCTGCCAAAGCTTCAAGAAAACAAATCTTTAGATCGTTATCTGGCAAAATCTTCATGGCTTCGTGAATAATGCCATATTCATCGCAGAGCGTAATAGTCTGTGCCATAAATAAGCTTACGAGATTTGGGCAGTTTCTAAATTGTGGTGAAGCATATCTCGATATAAAGACTCTGCTACACCCTGATATGCTTTATCTAGTTCATCGTCTTTGACTGCTCGAAAAAGAGTAAAAATAATTTGCCCAAAAATTGGATCTTCGTCAACTGCCCAAATTACTGTTAATGTTCGAGAAACCCTTAGTGTGTACAGTGAAGATTCGTAACCATTAAGATTTGTCGGTAAGCTAAGGGGATGTAGCTTACGATAGACATCAGCTTTTTGAGTTGGGAAGAGGCTGGCGCAATCGTTGATTTTTTGAATCGCTGCTGCTTTTTCATCTTCACTCAACTTAGTAAGATCGTTTTCAAAGCCTTTTGTTGACTCAATTAGAATATCCACGTTACAAACCGCCAGTCTGATTAAGTATATTATACTGTTGTTACCGTACTATCGCCTGTTCCGGTTCTTAAACGCGCTGGGTAGTGATGTGGAGATTCGGGTGATTGCAAAGCCTGAATCTGATTCTCAGGCTAAGACAAGGGTGGTTGCTATTTAGACGTAATCTAGCGAAAGCTTGCTATGCTAGTTCTGAGGAGACTCCAAGACTTGTTAGTTTGCGCCAGAAGACTCAGAAGGGTTATCTTTTTCTTTCAATTTTTGGTCTATTTCACTAATGAAGCTTTCAACTTTCGAGATAATATCATCAACCATAATGCTATCAATACTACTCTCTATGCCGTCTTTAGTCTTTCCGTTCCTATGTACTAAATCGTGCCTTGTTGATACCGCTTTTTGAATTTCCGAGAATTTTGGAAACACAATATTCAGTGTTGCTTCGTACATCTTACTCACTTTAGGTAAGTTATGGTAAATGACTTCTAACATTGCCTTTTTCGCTATTTCTTCTGCTTTGCTAGCAGAGTCAAGAAGCTCGTTCATGCCCAGCTTCTGTTCTTTGAAATCTTTGAATGATGTAAAAAAAGATTTTAAATAGTTTTCGTTTAACAAAACCGTATTTATGAACGCATCAGATAGATAAGTTTCGAGACACGCTATTACGCCAACATAAAGATGTCTTCTCAGAGTTTTATTTGCTTTGGCGTCTGGCACCCTGAGTTTGTTCAATACTCGCAAACTTGCAATCTCATCAAGGAAAGTAAGATAAAAATCAGTATTAGAGAGTATTGCTTCTAATTGATCTTTGTCTGTATAATCCTCTTCTGTCTCATCTGCCTGCCAAGACTCTTGCCAGGTTCCTGTTCGGCTTCCACCGAAAATACCCAGCACCTCTCTGCAAAGATTCGGAACAATCTTATCTATTAAAAACTGTTCCCAATATTTCAGACGCTCGTGAGTTGATAAATCTAAATCCAGTAGCGAAAAAACCTCTGATTTTCCTGACCATTTCTGGAATATATCATAGACTGATTCCACTGGATAAAACCAGGGCTGGATATTATTTTTTATCAAGCATTTCATGAACTCTTTACCATAGGAATTACCTGTGCCACCAGATAGGCTAATGTACATTCCATCTTCATGAATGAACCCTGTAACTTGACCGATAGTCCCTGGTTCACGAAACAAAGCAATAGCAGCAGTAATATCGGTAGAAGTGATGTTATCAGGTCTGGCTTGTTCACCTGAGTATTCAAAACCTTCTTCCGGGCAAATAACAATAACAGCAAGCAGCCGTTTCCTGAACCGAGTGATTGCATCTCTCATCATCTCCCCACCGTAGGAAAAACTGGGTTCACATACCGGAACTAAGTTAATTTGCATACTGTTATCTCATCAATGAACTTGAAGCTACATTATACTGGTTTCTAATATCTTAGCAACCGGACTCGATCGAACTAAATTAAACTAAGTCCGGTAAATGACTGTTGATACTGATGACTATTTTTTAGACATCCGGTATGAGTGGCAGACGGCGAATCCGAATACGGCTTGGCTCGATCGAAATAGCCGATCCTTGTTCTAGATCCTCCTCGCACTCAGCAATTACCATCAGCAGTAAATCCATTAATGCTTGGGCGCGTAACCTTTCAATCCGAACGCGAATAACTGAGGGAGAAACTGCTTCATCAAGTGCTAGCAATGTATGAAAATCTGCATCAAGGGTAACAACTACACGTTCCTCTTCTCTGGCTTTCTGGATGATTTCGGCATCTTCGGCTTGAGACATACCAATTTCACCAACATGGATGGTGTCGATACCTGCATCACGTAATAATGCTGCCGCAGAAAGTGGTAATCCTTGGTCAAGCAACAGCTTCATAACGATTAGGTAGCTCAATGATCCGATCGTCAAGGTAAGAGGATACAAAAATTAGAGCTTGTCGGATATCTTCATCCTCTAGTTCTGGAAACTCTTGATGTAGTTCTGCTCGATCGGGATAAGTTGCTAGCAGCTCGATTACCCGACGAACAGTCAGCCGAAGATCGCGAATACATGGTTGCCCATTCATTCGCTTGGGATTGCTTGTAATACGATCTATTTTCATTGCTCCTAATCTCAACTCTTACTTATTATTTTATATCCCATCTTGCCAGTTCGGAAACTTAGACCGATCAATTCTCGCTTGCCTTGGGTGAAACTGCAAATCAAAATCAAGTGCGGTATAAGATATGATATAATCTAAAATACTGCAAATTGCTAGTGAATGTCAAAAACTAAGTAGATAATTTTATATACTCATGACTATTTTTACTCTACGATCGATCAAAAAAGACTTCGGCATCAAGGAACTCTTGACAGATGCTAGTTTCAGCCTCGATGAAGGCGATAAAGTCGGACTCATCGGCACCAACGGTTCCGGGAAATCCACCCTGCTGAAAATGATTGCCGGTATGGAGTCGATCGACTCTGGCGATCGCTGGGTCAATCCAGGGGCTACAATTGTCTACCTCCCGCAACAGCCCGATTTGGACGAAAATCACACTGTTTTAGAGCAAGTATTTGCCGACAGCGGCGAACAAATGGCTTTGGTGCGCGAATACGAGGAAATTTCCGATAAATTGTCCCACCACCAAGGCGATACCGATAAGTTGATGGCGCGTTTGTCTGCGGTATCTGAACGCATTGATGAGGTGGATGCGTGGGATTTGGAAACTAAGGCAAAATTGATTTTGACTAAGTTGGGAATTGAGGATTTTGATGCCAAAATTGCCGATTTGTCCGGCGGTTATCGCAAGCGAATTGCTTTAGCAACGGCTTTACTTTCGGAACCAGATGTGTTGTTGATGGATGAACCGACTAACCACTTGGATGCGCTGTCTGTGGAGTGGTTGCAGAACTATTTGAACGGCTATCGCGGTGCACTGCTGCTGATTACGCACGATCGCTATTTTCTCGATCGCGTTACCAATCGCATCCTGGAGATCGATCGCGGCGACCTATACAATTATAGTGGCAATTACGCCTACTACTTGGAGAAAAAAGCCCTAGCTGAAGAATCCGCCGCCAGCACTCAGCGAAAGTTTTCGGGAGTATTGCGGCGCGAGTTGGAATGGCTCAAGAAGGGGCCGAAAGCGCGCAGTACCAAGCAAAAAGCTCGGATAGACCGCATTAAAGATATGCGCGCAGAGGAGTTCAAAACAGCCAATGGCAAAGTCGAGATTGCTACAGCCGGCCGCCGAATTGGTAAGAAAGTTGTTGAGTTACTGAATATCCGTAAAGCTTATGGCGATCGCACTTTAATCAAAGATTTTACCTACAATTTCACTCCCGAAGACCGGATCGGAATTATTGGCTGCAACGGTGCGGGAAAATCCACATTGATGGATATCATCACCGGACGAATTCAGCCGGATTCTGGTACTGTCGAAATTGGAACAACCATTCACATTGGTTATTTCGACCAGCATTCAGAGGATTTGACGCCGAATGAAGACCAGCGAGTTATTGAATACTTGAAAAGTGTGGCGGAATTGGTGCAAACGGCGGATGGAGAAATAATTACCGCTTCTCAAATGTTGGAGAAGTTTCTGTTTCCGCCGAACCAACAGTATGCACCGATCAGCAAACTTTCCGGCGGGGAAAAGCGCAGGTTATTTCTGTTAAAGGTGTTGATGAGTGCACCGAACTTGCTGATTTGGGATGAACCGACAAACGACTTGGACGTGCAGACTTTGGCGGTTTTGGAGGATTATCTGGAAGATTTTAACGGCTGTGTAATTG
>NZ_JBARVX010000358.1:0-4160 GCF_049646505.1 Microcoleus sp. | reverse complement strand
GAACGCACGGACGGGGTAAAGTTCTAATTATCTGAGCTCCCAGGTTGGCTAATGAGCGGTAACTTATGGTTGATGGTTGACTGTTGAGTGTTGACTGTTGGCTGTTGGCTGTTGGCTGTTGGCTGTTGGCTGTTTAGTGCTAGACGCATAAATACCAAAGAAACCGGGTTTTTATGCGTTTCTGCCATCTGTAACGAAGTATTTTGGCAAAAACCCGGTTTCTGGACTACCCGTGGTTGTTTAGTCCTATGAGCGAGATATAGCCCAAACAAAAGGGCCCAGAGTTAACTCTGGGCCCTTTTAATGCTTTAAAGCGACTTTCAAACGGCTTAAACCATTGATTTTACGTCACCTTTGCGATGGAACTGGGCAGAATCGAACTGCCGTCCAAAATGGGTATTTACCTTCCGATCGTTCACAGGTTTATCCCCTCTAATCCTTGGGGCGGGAACCATCTTTATCCCAAATGGGGGGATTTTCTAGTGATTGCTTTCCCGGCTAGACGACTAGAAACGTTTAGCTAGGGCATCCGTTGGGGGTTGTTATGCTGCTGTTAACGGAGTTAAGCGGCATACACTCTAAACCAAGCTCAAGAAGTTTTTAGGCTACAGCTACGGCTTTGCGAGCGAAAGGAACGATGTTGTTCGCATTTACTATTTTGTTTGAGCCGATATTAGCGAGAGTAGACTCCCTCTCGACCTGCATCACGGAGCAGCTTTCGCCACCCTGTCGAAACCATTACAGCCCCTCGTGTTCTCTTATCATAGCGAATATTTTGTTTAACGTCAATCGATTTTGGATTGAAGATTTTGGATTGGGGATTTTGGATTGGGGATTTTGCACAAGTCGTCGATCGATACATTCACCGCAGATTTCAGGCGGATCAACACTGATTGACGCAGATAATTTCAGTCTGACGCACCGAACTTAGGTCGATCGTCCTGGATTAATGCAAATTTTCGTCCCAAACGCCGATGTAAATCCGATCGCGCTCGTTGCGTTCGATCGTCCCTTCGAGCGAACCCTTCCTAAATGTAAACCGATTTGTCCGGCGCTGCTGCACATCTCGGAACCCCTGCAAAATCTCCCGGTTGGCGCCGCCCACCATCCCGTTTAAGGCCGTTTTGACTACCAAATCGTCCACCGACGGGGCAAAAGAACCCTCTGTTTGGACTAATTTGTCGGAATCGCGATCGTAAATGTAGCCGAGAGTAATTCGGTTCGGCAATATTTCGTAAAGTGCGGTGCGAGTATTGGGCCAATAGCCCCGGCCTTGAGAGTCCGTGGGTTGTCCCAATTCCGCTAAAATCTGACTTTCCGGCGTACCAACGGCATATCCGGGGATTGTGGGATTCCTCCGATTGCTGGTTGTCGGTTGGTCGCTGGGTGCGGGCGATCGATCGGGCGGCAACTCTTTATCAACAAGTTTTTCCGTTGGTTCTTCTAGGGGTTGTGTCCCCGTGCCTTCCCCTGCCGTTGTTGGCGCTGGGGCTGGTGTTGGCGAGAAAGGAGTTTCTGCTGGGGCGGGAGCAGGAGTTTCTGCTGGGGCGGGAGTTTCCGCAGCAAGCGGCGGAGTTTCTCTGGGAGTTGGAGTTGGTGTGGGTGCGGGAATTGGTGCGGGGTTGACGCGCGCGTCTGGATCAGCAGGGGCCGAAGTGCGATCGTCCTTCGCTACCGGTGCGGGTTCGGAAGGTTGCCGGTTGAGGAAAACCCTAGCAACACCGACCAAACCTGCAACTAACAGGGCGATCGCCACGAACCCCAAAATCCACCAAATCTTGCGGTTGCTGCCCCCAGAAGACACCACAGCAGGCGCTGTTCTCACATTTGCAGGCGACTGAGCGCCGTGTCCCGGCATCACCGCCACCGTCGGCCCGGTGTCCGGCGACTGCCCGCGCAGCAGATCCAGCCACTCATCCACGCTTCCAGGGCGATTTTGAGCTTCTACCGTCATCCCCCGCATCACTGCTTGACTGACAGTCGTACTTAACTCAGGCCGCAAGTCGCGGGGTGAAGGCATCGGCTGGCTGGTACGCAAAATTGCAGCCACCGGCACCTGTGCTGTGAGCAAAGTGTAAAGCGTCGCGGCCAGCCCGTAAACATCTGTGGCGGGGGTATATTTTCCTTGGGCGAAATACTGTTCTGGCGGCGCGTAGCCGTCGGACACCATATTAGTGTGATTTTGGGTTGCACCTGCTGTAAACTCGCGGGCAATGCCGAAATCGATCAGCACAACTTCTTGGGTGTTTTGGCGTAGCAGAATGTTTTGCGGCTTGACATCTCGATGCAGCAAACCCTTTTGATGAACTGCTTTCAAAGCAGCGCCAATTTGAGTTATGTAGAGAATTGCTAGATTTTCTGGGAGGGGATTGTTTCCACCGACTACCTCGGCCAAATTCTGACCGGCAATGTAGTCCATTACCATGTAGGGCTGTCCGTCTTCGACAAAGAAGTCGCTGACGCGGACAATATTCGGATGGATGCAGGAAGCCAACCGCCTCGCTTCGTCTTGGAATTTGCGATCGAATTCGGCAAAATTTGGATCGCGCCGCAGAGATTCGTTTAGGGTTTTAATGACTACAGGCTGTCCTAAGTAGCGGTGATTGGCCCGGAAGGTAATCCCAAAGCCGCCCCGCCCCAGTTCTTGTTCTAGGGTGTATTTTCCACCTTGTAAACTTTTGCCGATTAGCGCATCCATAGTTTCGGGCGATCGCACATCAAATAATATCGCTGATTATGGCACGTATGGTGGGCCTAGTTACCAGTCTCAAGGGCGATCGCCTCTCCCTAGTGTTGGGTTGCATTCTCAGATCCTAGATGTAGCGCCGAGTTTTCCTCATGGTTGGTCAAAAATGTGCTTATTAACGATAAGAAGTTAGTTTTGATAATATAGCGTTGAAGAGTATTCAGTATTAACGGAACCGATAACAATGGTCATTGGAACTAGAGGAGGTCAATATGTGGAACAGATTGCGGGTTACAAAGCCTTTATACCTAATCCACTACCACCTACACCTGAAATTATTATGGATCCCGAAATGTGGCATCTACTGTCTCAGGCAGATCGTGCATTGGGTAGACTAGATGGAGCAACCGATGCTCTACCAAATCCAGATCTCTTTGTGTTTATGTATGTTCGGAAAGAAGCAGTTCTATCGAGCCAAATTTAAGGTACACAAGCATCTTTAATCGATGTCCTAGACTTTGAATCTCACGCTTTGGAACCAGAAAATCCTCAAGAAGTAGCTGAAGTTGTAAACTATATCGGTGCTATTAACTATGGTCTTGAGCGGCTCAAGAGTTTGCCTGTATCTTTGCGATTAATTCGAGAAATTCACAAGCAGTTAATGCAAGGAGTCAGAGGTGCTGAGCGCGATCCAGGAGAGTTTCGTCACACCCAAAATTGGATTGGTGCAGGAGGATGTTCGTTGGCGGATGCCACTTATGTTCCTCCTCCACCCCATGAAATGCTCCAGTCTCTAGATAATTTGGAGAAGTTTTTGCACAGTCCACAACCTATCCCTACCTTGATTAAAGTTGGATTGGCTCATGCTCAGTTTGAAACAATTCACCCTTTTCTAGATGGTAATGGAAGAACAGGGCGATTATTAATTACGTTTCTGTTGTGCGAACAGAATATACTACAACGCCCACTACTCTACATCTCTCACTATTTCAAGAAATATCGCTCTGAATACTACGATCGTCTTCAGGCTGTCAGAGACAGTGGCAACTGGGAAAGTTGGCTAAAATTTTTTCTGCGGGGTGTTTATGAAGTAGCTCAGGAAGCTGCCGCTACTGCCCGCAAAATAGTCAACTTAAAAGAAGAACATCGCCAATTGGTACTCAACGCAATGGGGCGGCGATCTGGTAATGCGATCGCATTGCTTGAGAGCCTTTATTTCAGACCAATCTTTACAGTAGAACATGTTGAAGAAATTACGAGGTTGTCATATCCCAACGCTAACTCCTTAATTAAAGCTCTTAGTGATATAGGTATTTTGGAAGAAATCACTGGACAAAAACGTAATCGAGCATTTTCTTATGCGACCTATCTAGCTGTTTTCCGTGATTCTTAGCAACAAATTCATTGGATTCCTCAAATGCAGCAAATAGGTGTTAATTCTTACTCACCACTCCAAATGCCGATCGCACTCTAC
>NZ_JBARVX010000357.1:0-7311 GCF_049646505.1 Microcoleus sp. | reverse complement strand
ATTTGCCCGATCGCACTTTGAAAAATCGGCATAGCGAATTCCGGTTCCGCGTACATAACTTTCCGCCAGTAAGGCATCAACCCAGTCAAATAAAAATATAAATCAGTAATCGCAGTGCCAAATAGCGAACCCAAGTAAAAATAGCTGCCCACTTTTCCCCAAGATTTGTTCAAGCACCAAATAGCAAAAGGCAAGCCAATTGCTTCTATAGGTAGATGTAAAATAGGTTCCCATCTAAACCAGCCCCAATAGATGGAACCTGCCAGCCAACATCCAGCAAATCCCAATAATAAATCTCCCCAGAGTTGGGTTTTTGGGCGAAAAATTAAGATTAAACTGAGGACGAACCAAGGAATTGTTGAAAGGAGGCTGATGGTTGGATACAAGCGAACTAACGGTGCTTGCACGAAGACGGGAATTGAAACTAAAAATGCTGAGGCGCTAAAGATTAGCCACTGTTTGAGGCTGTTGCTTTTGCCGGCAGCGACAGCATTGTCTAGGCGGGAAACGGTGGCAGTAGGTGCGATCGCCGATGATGTTAATAAATCAAAATTAAACAACTGATTGGACTCCGTAATGTTGCAATAGGTGGACTAAAAATTTGGCTGCGGTTGTGGGTTTTGCCGTCTCAATACCGGCTGCATTTTGGCTGAGGTGCCAGCCATTTGCGGTTTGGGGAGTTCGCCATAAATCTAAATGTGCAACGGGGCGATCGGCATAAAAGCTATCTCCACCGCTGCCGAGAATCGCTGAACTCCAGTGCGTGAAGCGATCGTGGCTGAGCCTGTGGATGGGAAAATTGCCCCCTAGGGGTACTCCCCAGCCGTCTAGGGCAAAAAAAGCCCCGACTTGGCCGCCTAGTTGCTGCCACAGAAGAGCCGCCCCGATCGCCCCGGCTACTCCTGCCGAAAAGCTCACAAATACTAAACTTTCTCCAGTCAACTCTTGACTGCATAAAAAGTGAAAAATGTCAAGCGCTGAAAAAGGCGGGTGTTTATGAGCGGGAAAAATCTTGACAGGGTAAGATGTTTGGGTATTTTGCCGAGGATTGTCTGGTTCCCACACCTCCGAAAGTCCCGCTAGGAATCGATCGGTTAGTTTTGGGTCGTGAACTCCGGGGCAAATTACCAGTCTCATCGTGCTTCACTAATATTAATTATCAGCTTAACATAACTTTACTTAATTGTACACCCTAAGTAATTATATGCTATCCAGGGGGATAGGATGTTAAACTAATAACAGAGTCGAGTTTGAAGAGTATCCCCCCACAATAAAGGCTGGGAACGCTCCGAAACACCGAAACTGGAGGCAAGGTGAGGAAGTCTTAAGAAAACATAAAACTTAACGCTAGCCGAAACCCCTGCCGGACTACGGGATGATGGGGATATCCGGGCAGCCGAGAAACCAGATTTTTTTCGCAATTCTGGTCCATCCTTGCTGCGACTCTTAAAAAAATTCAAATTGAGGAATACAAAGTGGTTGCTTCTCCAGAAAAGATTGAGTTAAAAACATCTGCTGCACCCGCAAGTAACGATCGCGTTGCAGTCTTGCTGATGGGTTACGGCGAAGTCGAAAGCTACGACGATTTTGCCAACTACAACGAACAAGCTTTAAATTTACTTACCGCCAAATTCGCGCCGGTACCGACTTGGATTTATCCGCCGCTGGCGAAGATTTTAGCAATTTTTGACTTGCACGAGTGGAGTCACCAACACGGTCAATTTGTTTCGCCGCACAATGCTATTTTTGAACAGCAGCGCGCCGGGATAGAAAAGAATTTGCAGGAAAAATGGGGCGATAAAGTAAAAGTTTTCAAAGCTTTTAACTTTTGCGCGCCGTTTTTGCCGGAACAAGTAATTGCCGAAATTAAATCGGAAGGATTTGATAAAATCCTGATTTATCCGCTGTTGGTAGTTGATTCTATTTTTACTAGCGGTATTGCAGTGGAACAGGTGAATAATGCTTTAGTCAAAACCACTGATGGGGGCGAACATTGGGTAAAAGGACAGCGCTACATTCCTTCTTTTTACGATGAACCTGCTTACATTCAGCTAATGGCTGATATGGTGGAAGAGGAAATTAAGAACGATTTGGCTGTGGCGCATTTGCCTTCTCAGATTGGGATTGTGCTGATGAATCACGGTTGTCCGCACAAGGCGAAGGGTTTTACTTCGGGTATTGTGGAAAGTCAGGCTTTGTACGATCGCGTGCGGGAACGTTTGATGTATCGCTATCCTTTGATTTCGGTGGGCTGGCTGAACCACGACACGCCTCTGATTGAATGGACTCAGCCGGATGCGACTTTGGCTGCGAAGAATTTGATTGATTTGGGTGCAACTGCGATCGTGTTTATGCCGATCGGATTTGCGACGGAAAATCACGAAACTTTGTTAGATGTTGACCATGTTATTGAGTCTTTGCAGAAGCAGCGTCAAGGAGTAACTTACCGCAAATTGCCTTGCGTGAACGATCGTCCTGAGTTCCTGAAAATGGCGGCGGAGTGGGCCAATCCTCAAATTGAAGCGCTGTTGAGTGAAAGTGCGGTTGCTGTTAATCCGAGTTTGTCTGCACACGGCGAGCACAGTCATTCTCATGGAGATCACGGCCATTCTCATGGCGGACATTCTCACGGGCACGGTCATTCTCACGAGCACGGCCATTCTCATTAATTAGGATCTGAGAAACCGGGTTTTTGCGAGAATACTGCGTTGAAGACGACAGATTAAGTAAAAAACCCGGTTTCTTTGTGGGAGTGGGTAAATCGAGATTGATCAATGAATTTAACTCTTTAAAAATTCTACTATTTTAATGGCAGGGGAGTAGGTATCATCAGCTAATTGCCATTACTGATTGCTTCGATCGAGATTGCCTAAATTAAACAAAGTCTCTGTATACTCTTGCGGGAAAGCCTCAAAAGTTCTAACTGTTAAAGCATTTTCATAACACTTTTTCGCCAGTTCGATATTCTGTGCTTTATCCCCCCTGATTCTGTCACTGTAGGCTAATCCCAGATTATTTTGAGTCATTGCCCAATTTTCGGGAAAGGCATCGCGCGTGTAGATGGTTAATGCAGCATTGTAAGATGCGATCGCCTTTTCCAGATTATCAGCCCGCGAACCGTTGATTCTGTTAGCGTAGGCAAGAGCTAGGTTATTTTGAGTCATTGCCCATTTTTCAGGGAAATCCTCAAGGGTACGAACTGTTAAAGCAGCCTCATAAAAGTCGATCGCCCGTTCCAAATTATCCGCCCGCGAACCCTTGATTCTGTCACTGTAGGCTTCTCCTAGGTTATTTTGAGTCATTGCCCAATCTTCAGGGAAATCCTCAAGGGTACGAACTGTTAAAGCAGCCTCATAAAATGCGATCGCCCGTTCCAGATTATCCGCCGGCGAACCCTTGATTCTGTATCTGTAAGCTTCTCCTAGGTTATTTTGAGTCATTGCCCAATCTTCAGGGAAATCCTCAAGGGTACGAACTTTTAAAGTAGCCTCATAAAATGCGATCGCCTGTTCCAGATTTTGGGCCCGCGAACCGTTGATTCTGTATAAGTAGGCATTAGCTAAGTTATTTTGAGTCATTGCCCATTGTTCAGGGAAATCCTCAAGCGTACGAACTGTTAAAGCAGCCTCATAAAATGCGATCGCCCTTTCCAGATTATCCGCCCGCAAACCGTTGATTCTGTTTCTGTAGGCATTAGCTAGATTATTTTGAGTCATTGCCCAATCTTCAGGAAAATCCTCAAGGGTATAAACTGTTAAAGCAGCCTCATAAAATGCGATCGCCCTTTCCAGATTTTCCGCCCGCGAACCGACTATTCGAGAATAGTCAGCAGTAGTATAGTAAAGATCGCCTAGCCCTAACAAAGTGTCTGATTGCGCCCTAAGTAAATTCAATTTTTGCTGTAAAGCGAGCGACTTATGGAAGAAATCAATTGCCAGATCCCTTTCCTGTGAATAATTCTGAGTTTGGCGGGTTTTGAGCCGATTTGCATAAGCCCTAGCAACTCGATTATATAGGGTTGCTAATGCAGGAGTTTCCATCGCTTGTTGCTCCAGATTTTCCACCTGCTCTAACAGTTCATCTAGAGGTAAAATTAGTTTTGTCTCTAGCTCAATCAGCGTAGAATTTTCCCAAGTCTGATTAATCACATCCGTTGCTTCCACCGCAGGCGACACAAATCGAAATACGCCACTCCGCCAACTCCAAAAATCCGGTGCTTCCCGACTCAAACGACTCAGAATATTTGGTGTTACCCAAATTACAATAGGATAAGGAAACTCTCGCAACCCCTCCCGCGTCCATTGCAAATAGCCAAAAAAACGGTCTAACTCCGAGCGATGGTTAGAGTCAGCTTGTGACACAAACTCCATCAAAGCCTCCGTTCCCGTTACAGTAATTGCTGCTGATGCGTGGGGTTCTTTTAACTCTGGGCAATCCTTAACCAGTTGCTCCAACGCAGCTCTTAGACTGGGTTCTTTTTGATTCAACACCACACGATAACAGGGGATATTTGGAACGAGTTCAGCCTCGTAACGATTAATAATCTGAGTTTGAAAATCTCCCGGTTTACAGGAAGCAATCAACAATGACAATACACCTTTACTTGCTTCAATTAAAGAGACAAGACCATCGTAACTATCCTCATTGATTGATTGATAATCCACGATATCACTGTCAAGCATTTAACCCTCCGCTCCAATTAATCCACGCCGCTGCAATATTTCCTGAACCACTGGATGAACTCCAAACCACAAATCGTCATTGCGATATTCTAGGATGTAGAGCGTGTGCAATAAATCTAAGAAATCCTGATCCATCCCATCTTGGGGTAAATAATTTTGGTATACATCCACTAGAATTTGATAGCGGTTTTGTCCAAGAGGTTCTGTTAAATTAATCCGATAATCTTTAATAGCATTTTGCAAAATGTCAGGCGTAATTTTCAAATTTTGGTTATCTGGTGTGCGACGTAACTGCTTCAAACATAACCCACAGCACAGACTAGCCAAACGAATAAATTCTCGCAATGCACCACCACTTTTAACGATCATGATCTGAGTTGCTTCCGGTGCAATCAACTCTTTGGAGATTCGCTTGTAAAGAATTTTCTCAAATACTTGTACAGCTTCTGCGACAGGAGAGGCATTGGGAACTCTATCTTCTCCACGCGGAAACAACTTTGTCGCCCACATCGATTGAATCTTATTATTTGTAGCATTCTGAATAATTCCTCGCAACGACATATCTCGTGTCGCTGCCATTGGAATTGTATAAATAATCCGAAATTGAGGCTGAAATAACGCATTGATGTTATTTCGATAAACGCGATCGACAATCTCTAGGTCGAGTTTATCAAGGTCATCAATCACGACCAGAACTTCTTGTCCACACCCCGCTTGAATCACACTAGCGATATCGTTAATGCGATCGATTAAGTCTGAAATTCGTCTCGCAAACTCAATCGTAATTTCCTCACGAATCACAGAGTTAGCCTTCAAAGTTGCCTTCAACTTGGCAAAGAATTTCACAAACCAAGTATTGACACCAACTTCTCCACTTGTTTCTAGCTCAATGCTAGAATCAACTGAACTTGCCTCAGTTCTAGTATACTTACTAAACCATAGATAAAAAGCTTTTTTTGTTTTAGAACCGATTTTAATCTGACGTTCTTCTGCTGCTTCCATCAGCTTTACTGCCATAGCAAACAAAATGTTGACATGATTCACATCTGACATTTCAATCAGGTCAGAGATTGAAAAGAAGACTACAAAGTAGCGAGCCTGCGTGTCCCGGCAAAATTGACCCAGCAATGTCGATTTGCCTGACCCACGATGCCCTGTAAAAATGATTTTGTTATTGTCTGGTGAGCAATCTTCAACCAAATGCTCCAATTCTTCTAAAATCTCAGTGCCATATTCCACATGAAATTTATTCAGTTGCTCTACGGTGACTAAAGGAAGTAACTGAAGATTCTGGAAGGCTGTTTGGAAGGATGCTAAGCGCTGGTTAGTCATAGGGAATATATATATGCACTCTAACTCTTACTTTAGCACAATGCCCTATAATGTCACGCCTTTAATGCTAAATCTTCGCTTGGACTTTCCGGTTTCTGCATTGTCGCTGAACAAATTATCGAGCAGAACGCTTGTGGGCGGTATTCTCTTGAGGAATTGGTTGAGGCGATCGCACCAGAGAATCTTCATAATGAGATTGATAGTGGAGTTGCTGTGGGTAATGAAATTTGGTAGCATAAAGGTGCTAGCAGAATCCCCACATTGTGAGAGGAAATAGACGCATCTATTGCCACCGAGCGAATTATCGAAGCTGCAAATTTCTAAACCGCTATTGCATCTAGATATGGATTATGACCCTCAAAGAACAACTTCTCCAAACCATTGAAACACTGCCTGATGACTTGCTAGCACAAACGCTGCAATTCGTCCAAACCATTCAACATCCCATTCACAAAACTCCAGCAAATTGTGGCGGTGCAGCGCGAATTCGCGATACTCGCATTCCCGTCTGGACGATTATCGCCTACCAACAACAGGGCGCAACTGAAGCCGAACTTCTTTATAATTATCCAGGAATCACCCTTCAAGATTTGCCAGCGGTTGCGAACTATTACGATCGCAATCGAGAAGAAATCGAGCTGTGGCTTGCTGAAAATCAATAACTGCTAATGCTAAAGTTTTACTCAAATGAAAACTTCGCTATGGCGATCGCCCCAACCAACCGATCGATCTCCGCCTCCGTGGTAAAATAGTGAACGCAAGCCCGCACGCAGTCGGGATTCAGAATTGTCCTCACCATAATTCCCTGCTTTTCCAACAAATCGACAAGCTTGTTGTGCGGCATTCCATTAGTCAATCGAAACGAAACTAAACCCGCTTCCGGTGCAGATGTCCGCAAACATTCTACATGACCTAGTTCCGACAAACGCTCCCAGAGATACTTGCTCAAACGACAGATTTCTGCATACCTTTCCTCGATCGTACCCCATTCATGCTGAAGGGCGATCGCACTTCGCAAACCCGCATACAAAGGATAAGCCGAAGTCGCAATTTCGTAGCGCTGCGATCCAGCCTTCCACCCCAGGACTTTAGCATTAGAATCCGTCACAATTCCCCGCCAACCGATAAACACCGGATGCAAATCTGCCAAAGCCGCCGCACTCACATAAAGCCCGCCCAAACCCTCCGGGCCGCACCACCATTTGTGACCGGTAAAAGCATAAAAATCAACCCCAGACTCAATCAAATCCAAAGGTAAAACCCCCACAGATTGAGCCGCATCAACTAACACCATCAC
>NZ_JBARVX010000356.1:0-3122 GCF_049646505.1 Microcoleus sp. | reverse complement strand
GTAATATCAAATCCGGTAGCATCGGAATTATAAAATCGAGTCAGATCAAATCCACGCTTCATAGTTCTGTATTCATCTCTCTCTTGTCTTCCTCTGTGTTCTCTGCGCCCTCTGCGGTTAAATCATTCCGATGCTACCGGAAACGATATAAATCCTAAAAGAATAAATAACCGCAATCCGCAGCAACCCGATTTCTTTAAAAAACCGGGTTTCTACTCGTTGTTTGGGCTTAGATGCTATCTGGGTCGATGTTCAATTCGCGGAGTTTGGCGGCTAAACGTTCGGCTTTTTGAGCTTGTTGTTCGGCACGCTGCGAGGCTTCTTCGGCACGCTCTCGCTCTAGTAGTCGCTCTGCATTCATTTCAGCAGGGGAAAGAAACTTTTCTCCATCAGGTTTATAAATTTCTAACCCTGATTCTGGCAACTCAAACCGCACTCCCAGTCTCGGACTTATCCATCCCTCCATCGGTTCAATTGGTTCTAAGCTTCCTTCAATTCTTTGCCAACCTTCTAACTCATTGATTTCGGGATCGTAAAGGTAATATTCCTCAACTCCATAGCGATTGTAGAATGAAAGTTTTTTGTGCATTTTTGTGTTGCTGTCGTTGTGGGAGCGAATCTCAAAGACGACTTGGGGAGGGATATTATCTTCGCGAGATTGTATGTAAGAACTGCGATCGCCTTTTGGTCTACCAAATATTACCATCGTATCTGGTGCTTGAGAAATGTCATTTCTTCTCTCAACCGGATACCAGAGTAAATCTGCGGCGACAAACACGTTGGGATCGTCTTGAAACAGCGACTCGCAACCTTCTTTGATGGTGACAATTAATTTGTATTGAATTGTACTTTCTGCCATTGGTTGACCGTCGCTGGATGGATAAATGATTTCTTCTGTTGTGACTTGCATTGTGGTTGCCTCCAAGAAGTATCTATGTTTGATTATACTATTTTTTAAGTAGGTATATCGGGTGAAAATGCGGTAGTGCTATTTGCCAAATGAGAATATTTACAAGAGCGAGCAGCGGCGTTTTAAAGCGGCTTGCAAAAGAGTATTGTACTGTTTTTCTTTGACAGTATATGCTCCGAATCTTTCCAAGTGGGGGTTGTTCATTTGAGCGTCAAAAAGTAGATAAGATCGATCGCGCAATCTCTCCACCAACTTTACCATCGCCACCTTAGAACCCTCGGAAATTCGGTAAAACATCGATTCCCCAATAAACGCACCGCCGATCGACAATCCCAGAATACCGCCCGCCAATTCGTCGCCGCACCAAGTCTCGAAGCTGTAAGCCCAACCGGCCTCATACAAACGCCAGTAAATCTGCTTGAGTTCCTTAGAAATCCAAGTAGTTTCGCGATCGGCACAACCCTCAACCACCGCCCCAAAATCGCGATTTACAGCCACCGAAAACCGATTTTGATTGAGTTGGCGGCGCAGCGATGCGGGATAGGTAAATCTATCATCCAGCGGAATCAGCGCCCGCTGGCGGCTCGAATACCACCCCAAACTCTCCTCCCCGTCATTTGCCATCAAGAAGTAGCCTTGCGCGTATCCCTGTATAATTGACGGTATATCATATTGCATATATTTATCAGTTGTCTTTTGTCCGCTAACTTTTCAAAGTCAACATTAGCAATTAGGAATAATTATGTCTGAAACTATCGAACCTATTACCTTACCGCCCGCCAAAAACCCCGAACAAGAAGGTCAATGGCTCCAACAAACGCTGCTCGCATGGCTAGACTCCGAGTTTATCCCAGAACCAGACAACCAGCAAATAGCTAAAAGAGCTGCCCAAATCTATGTCCGCCAGCGCATGGAAGGCGAAAACGACGTGGGCAGCCTCGTAATTGCGATCGTCACCGAAATGCAGGCCTATGATTTTTCTAAAAGCTTTTACGGCGAATTTGCGATCGCCAATGCCGTCAGCGACTTATTACTCGAAAGTCTCGGCATCGATAAATGCTGCGGCCAGTGAAGCAAGAAGGTTCGGCAACGGATTTTGTAACGGATGTAACGGATGTCAGTCAGAAAGAAGAAGGAACAAGGAAGAAGGAAGAAGGAAGAAGGAAGAAAGTCTGAAACAAAAATTAACCCTAAAATATAATCTTGCCGATTATTCATAAGTTTTTCTTCATTCCTTCTTATTTCTTCCCTCTCTCGCGACGATAACTAAACCCTTCTTTCTTCTATCCATTAAATCCGTTACGAAATACGAAATCCGTTGCCGAACTTCCTTCTTTCTGCTACCAGCTAGACTTCACAACACCGGGCAAAAGACCTTCGTGAGCCATTTCTCGCATCACGTTGCGAGACAGTCCGAAGTCGCGATAGTAACCTCTGGGCCGTCCTGTTGCCCAGCAGCGGTTCCGCAAGCGAGTCCGCGAACTGCTGCGGGGTAGCTGTTGCAGTTCCCGGTGAATCGCCATTTTGTCCATCTGATTCGCAGCTTGGTCGAACTGGTCTTTCAGGTCGGCGCGCTTGTCAGCGTACTTGTCTACGAGTGCTTGGCGCTTTTTCTCGCGCTGGATCATGCTCTTTTTAGCCATAACTCAGTTTATATCCTTAGATAAATCACGATCAACTATTTTACTATATTTTGGTCACTTCGGATCGCTTTTATTTAAATTACTTTTTTTATTGACCGTATTTTTAACCGCAGGCATCTTGCTTGTTCCTGAAAATAGTGCAACATCTAACTATTAGCAGAAGGGCACAAATCTGCAAGTTCGCAAATATTGCAAATCGGCTTTCTGGCATTACAAACTGCCCGACCGTGATAAACTAACCGAATCGACCAATTTTCCCAATCCGGCTGCGGCAACAATAGCATCAAATCCCGCTCGATCCGATTCGGATCGGTATGTTCGGTCAATCCCAATCGTTGACTCAAACGCTTGACGTGGGTGTCTACTGTCACGCCCAGATGAATACCAAAAGCGTGAGCGAGAACGACATTAGCTGTTTTGCGTGCAACTCCGGGCAATTCTAGCAGCAGTTCCATTTGCTGCGGCACTTGATTGTTGAATTTGTTGACGATCGCCCAACAAGCAGCTTTAATATTTTTAGACTTATTTCGGTAAAAACCAGTCGATCGCACCAGACGCTCCAATTCATC
>NZ_JBARVX010000355.1:0-11856 GCF_049646505.1 Microcoleus sp. | reverse complement strand
ATTCATATTTGTATTCAGCAACGCCAGATTTAACATCTCAAATATCTAACCGCAGAGAAATCAGAGAAAGAGGAGAGAAATTCGAGCGAGCTGACTGTACTGGATTTGACATTACCACAAGACCTCTCTTCCCTCTTCTCTCTGCGGTCTCTGCGCCCTCTGCGGTAAAAAAAAGGCGTTGCTGATTCTAAATATGAATCAACTTTTCGCTTGATGTTACAAAGCTCACCATACTTGGCTTATAGCAATTGGGAAATCTTGAATTCATATTTGTATTCAGCAACGCCTCTTTCCCCACCTACCAAGGACTGCCGATAATGCTGAAAGCTGCCCAATAATAAGGATGCGATAAATCTTTGCTGTCGAGTTTGGGGATGGACAGAGGTAAAAAAGTTTCGCCCCTAGAACTTCGCAGTTGACCGTTATCTATGGTGACTTTACCCTCGATCGCAGCAATTTGTGCTTGTCTGAGTGCTTCAGCTTTAATCATAGGAGGGTCTTTCGGCTTGTCGATTTTTAACTGCTGGTAAAACTCTGTCATCAGCGCCAGAGTCCCCGCATCTGACACGTACCACAAGCTGGCTAGAGCTGATTTTGCTCCCGATTGCAACGCTAAACCGGCAAATCCCAGTTCTGCTTCTTTGTCTCCCAAGGCGGTTCGACAGGCGCTCAATACTAACAGTTCCAGCGGCGGATTGTTCCATTTTAAATCTCTCATTTGATCCAGTCTGAGTCTGGTGTCCCAAAATTGAATGTAGGAGTTATCTGGGGTTCCGGGGCGGAATTCGGCGTGGGTGGCGAGGTGGATGATGCCGTATCTTTGTTGCACGCGCTGGGATTGCAAGTTTACTATGGTGAAATCTTCGTTGAGAAAAGATTCGCCGGGCCACTGTCGGGCGATCGCGCTCAATTCTAGCGGGACTGCCGGTAGCGGTTGTTTGTTCGCCGTTTCTGAGAAAATTGACGCTCCCATTGCCAAGACTTGGGTGTTTCTGAGGTTGGCGTAGTTAGTGTCGGTGAATTTGAACGCGGGGATGCGGGCGAGGCTGTATTTTTGGATCAAAAATTGCTTTCCGTCGTGCATTGCTGCTAGGGGTACGGTTCGCAAACCTTCGCCGACGCAAAACAGCAAGGTTTCAATTTTTGCTGTTTGCAAATCTGTTTCTAGGGGCGCAATTATCCATTGATAAAGTTGTTGGGCCGGTTTTAGATAGCTGGTGGTGTTGAGTTTTACGGGGTTGGTGATTTCGCTTCTGAATTCTTTGACGGCATTGAGCAGTGTCTCTTGTTTGGCTGACGGGACGCTGCGGAGAATTGGCTGGCGATCGGGCAGTATTAAGATTAATTCTAGTTGGTCGGTGCGCGGAATGGCGTAAATTAAAGCGGGTTTTTTCTGGGTTTGAACTGCTAGGCGGGAGAGAGTTTTTGAGATAGCTTCTGCGGTTTTTGTACGGGCCGCAAAGTCTTGTTGCAAGTATTTTTGATAGTCTTCTTCCCAGTCGTTTTCGATTCTGGTGACGGCTTCGGTGAGGTTTCCGCGATCGAGAATCTCTCTCATTTCTGACCCGTTAAGTCCGCCCCGGTTTGTGTTTTGGGCAATTGTAGGGAGGTTCGCGGTACTCCAGCAGAAAAATATTGCTGTCAAACAGTAAAAGATAGCTGTTTTAAGTTTTTTCTGAGCCGCGTGTTTTTGACGGTGCTGCGGGGATTGGTATTGCATGGTTTTGGTGCGGTTGTACCATTTGCTATTTTCGTATTGAAGATTTTTGATTGTTGAGAATGACTGATGAAATCAAGGTTTAGAGTTTTGCTAAAATTGCATTTTTGGCAGTGGTATTAACGGCGCATTTGGCTGCAGCAGCTTTTTGGGAGTGCGATCGTCGGGCACCGCAAAGCGAATATCTAACGTGCGAATGGTTGACAAGCGAATTTCAAAGGTGGTACCCGTCACGCGATCGATCCGCCGAATCAATCGAAAGCATCCAAAATCTCAAATCCTCAAGCCCCCGAATTTATCTGTGGGGTCGCCTCCAAAATCTAAAATCTAAAATCTAAAATCGAATGACTGTGCTAGCGATGGTTAAAGAAACCGGGTTTGTGACTCGCGTGCGTCCAAGACTAACTGACTGTGCCCGCATCGCAGCCCGATTATAGCATTCAAGACAAACGCCCAATATCTCTCCGGCGAAAAACTCAACCGGTGCCGAGTGGGTGAAACCCTGAGATGTTGCACCATTCTCAATTACTTGTTTAGGAACAGGCCGGACAGCCTGTTCCACAAGAAAATTCATCTCTTCTGGAATGGGCCCAAGAGCCCGTTCTTGACAATGGTGCCGAGTGGGTGAAGCCCCACAAAATCAACGGATGCGAGCTTTGCGCCGCCCGATCGCCCGCGCACAAAAATAGCCCCCGCACCCAGAAATTCGCGATTTATGTAAAGTTTTGTAACTTATGCAGAAGTTTTGCGTAAAAATCGCAAATCCAGACAGATAGAGAAATAGAGGGCTATGCAGGAGGATGCGATCGCACCGCGCCAGCCCATCTTCGGCAAATTACCTGAACTCCGGCGGCCTGCATCGCTGGTGGGAAACAATTTTTCTGAGTACCCTTGGAACAAGAGATGCCTACTAAGGATGAAATTGACGATCGGCTAAAACAGCTAGCTATAGCCGCTAAAAATTACCAGCCTAAAACTTTAGGGCGACAGCAAGCTGTGACCAAATTCATCATGGAAGTTGAAACATATAAAATTGTTAAAATTCCCCAAAATACAAAATTTTCCGCACAAGTTTATCGGGAAATTTGTGCAGAAGCCCGACAGATATTGCTGTTGCGGATCTGCCGGGAAATTCACAACTATCGACCTGAGAATAAAGTCAGCCAGTGGGTAAACTTCTTGATGATTAAATGCTTTCAGGAAGCTACGCCTAAAGTTATAGGTCGCCGAGAATTATCCACTGTATGCTACGGAGATATGGATCTAATTTTCAATCAACTGGAAAAACAGCAACTGCAAAATGAATCCTATCAAATTGGAGCTGCTTTGCTCGATATGATTGCAGACGATCCGGACGATGTTTTTCAATGCGAAGTGATGAGAAAGTACCCGCACGTCAATTTTAAATTATTGCTGGCGAACAAAATAATAGAAGAGAAAAGTTGGCAGGATATATCCAATGAGTTAGGAGTAAGCGTTTCTAGTTTGAGCAGTTTTTACCTGAGAGGTTTGGAGAAATTTGCACCCAGATTCAGAGAATACTTGTAGAACATTATGTACCAAAAGCAGGGAGTAATCATGAATAACACAGAAGTTGATTTTGTTTTGACAATACCGATCGCCCCAGCAGTGCACCTGAACGCTCAAACGCTTTCCCAGCAACAAACAGATCCCAAAACAGCCAAACAGGTTTATCTGAATGCTGTGGTGGTGCAGGCGGTGAATTTTTACTTTCAGTGTATGGAAATAGAGACAGATTTGGCCGCCAGCAGTATTTGGCATCCTGTTGTCCAGAAATTCATGGATGTTGCAGATTTGGATGTCAAAGATATTGGCAAGCTGGAGTGCCGCCCGGTAAGCCCCGGTGAAGATTTTGTCGCCATTCCGGCAGAAGTGCGATCGGACAGAATTGGTTGCGTTGCGGTGGAGATTGCCCCATCGCAGCAAGAGGTGAAGTTGCTGGGATTTGTCAAAAAGGCCGATCGGGCAAAACTTCCAATTAAGGAGTTGGAGCCGATCGAAAACCTGCTAGAATACTTGCACGAACTCAAAGCAGAATACTTGGACGAAGAACTCAAACCAGTACATCTCAGTCAGTGGTTGCACAATGTTTTCGATATCGGCTGGCAGACAGCAGAAAAACTGTTTGAATCAAAACCCGAATTGCAGTTTGCTTTCAGAAGTTCCCAAGTTGCAGAAATCAGCGATCGCTCAAATGTCCGCCTACCAGTCAAAGGAGGCAAAATAGTCAACTTAGAGTCGGAAAAAGAGCAAGTGGCTTTGTTTGTGGAATTGATGACAACTGAGGAACCCGATATCGATATTTCGGTAGTGGTTTATCCAGCAAAAGGTCAAACTCATTTGCCCAACAATTTGCAGTTGATCTTGCTTGACGATGGAGGTGAAACTTTGATGCAGGCTAGAGCAAATTCATCGGAAAATTTGCTATTCGAGTTTAGCGGAGAACCGGGAGAATTTTTTACAGTTAAATTGGTTTTGGGCGAGTCTAGCGCGACTGAAAATTTCTGGATTTAATCGTTACTTATCAATAGGGGGGTGTGAGTTATGGATAAGTTAGTTGTCATAAAATTAGACGGAAATTGCGAAACACAAGGTTTTCGTTATAGTTTACAAATTGCCGAAAATAATCAGTTTTGCTTGACGGATATCACTGGGAAACAAATCTTGCCAGCCAACCCGGAATTGGCGGCTTTTGAACAGGAACACTGGCAGCAAAAATATCGAACTTTGGGGGCGCATTCCCGCGGCAGCAGTCGAAAAACTGGGGATTTAATTTACCAGTTTTTGCATAAAAATGTAAAAAAATATAGCCCTGTGAAGTCGGCGAAAGGATTGTCTTTTCGGATTAAACCTAAAAAGATTAGCAACAGACATTCTTTGAATGAGTGCACAGAATCTGGGAAAAAATTAGCTCAGATGCTGAATGATTGGCTGAATTGTCCAGAGTTTGCCAATGTTGACAGATTGATCGGGGATAATTTAAATAAAGATGAAGAGGCAAGAGTGCTGATTTGTACCGACGACAAGCACTTGCAAAAACTGCCCTGGCATCGGTGGAATTTGTTTACAGAAAGATTTTCGAAAGCTGAAGTTTCGCTGAGCAAATTAAATTATATAAGCTCGGAAAAACTGCGAAAACCCGTCCGCAAATCTCGCGTAAAAATTTTAGTAATTCTGGGAAACAGCGATGGTATTAATGTCGCGGAAGACAGGAAAAGTTTCAATAATTTGTCTGCCAATGCTGAAGTGAAGTTTCTAGTAGAACCGAAACGGGAAGAAATTAACGATCGACTTTGGGAAGAATCTTGGGATATTATATTTTTTGCTGGACACGGCGAAACTGAAGATGATACTGGAAAAATTTATATTAATGAAACAGACTGTTTGACTATTGATGAGTTGTGGTACGGCTTGAAAAAAGCAGTGAATAACGGTTTGCAACTGGCAATATTTAACTGCTGCGACGGCTTGGGTTTGGCTACAAAATTAGATGATTTCCAAATGATTCCGCAAATGATTTTAATGCGGGAGTTAGTGCCGGATTTTGTAGCCCAAGAATTTTTAAAGTTTTTCCTTAAAGAGTTTGTGGCTGGGAAGTCTTTGTACGCAGCGGCGAGGGAAGCGCGACAGCGGTTGGAGACTATGGAGAATCGGTTTCCTTGTGCTAGTTGGTTGCCTGTAATTTGGCAGCATCCGGCCGCGGTGCCTCCGGTTTGGAGCGATTTTTTGATTCAGCCCGATGCGCCTGCAATTGTCAAATCTCTTCCCGATGTTTGTCCTCCCGCACCGAAGCCGCCTGTCAAGGTGGTTTCGAGTTTGGTGTCGGTAATATTGGCGAGTACGGCTTGTACTTGGGCCGTGATGGGAGGGCGCTATTTCGGGGCGATGCAGGCGCGGGAATTGGCGGCGTTCGATCGGCTTATGGGCCTGCGCGAACCTGAATTAATCGACAATCGCTTGTTGCTTGTAGAGGTGACTGATAGCGATGCTGTCAAGTATAACTATCCTCAAAATGATGCTACTTTAGCGAAGGCGTTGGCAAAATTGGAGCAGTTTAAACCTTTAGCAATTGGTTTGAATATGCACCGCTATCAAGCCCAACCTCCAGGGCGCGAAGATTTAATTGACCTGTTTAAAAAAAATCCCAATCTGATTACTGTCTGCGCCTACAACGCTGCCAAAAGGCACGAACCACCGCCGGAATTTTCTCAGAACCAATTAAACAACCAAGTGGGTTTCAGCAATTTAGTTAAAGACGAAAAACCTAACGAGAAAGGCGAGAGCATTCGCATTCAACCTTTATCTTATCACCCAAATCTTTCCAGTTTTACCGACAATTGCAAAAGTCCGAACAGTTTCAGTTTGCTGTTAGCTTTGCGGTTTTTGGAAAATCAAGGCTATAAAATGGAGAAAAATGCTAATGAAGAGTTGGTAATTGGGGGTGTTAAATTTCCGAGATTGGCTGTTCGTACAGGAGGATATCAAAATATAGATGCGGGAGTAAATCAAATATTGCTCAACTACCGAGCCAATCCGAAACCTGCTTTTAAAGTGACGCTTCAGCAAGTTTTGGAGGGGAAAATAAACGCCGATCTAGTCAGAGGTAAAATAGTGATAATCGGTCACGCTTCGGAAACTGTCGGAAATAATTCTGATACTGCTTACGGTAAAATGCCGGGAGTGTGGATTCAAGCGCACATGGTAAGTCAAATTCTCAGCGCTGTAATTGACAAAAGACGGCTGTTGTGGGTTTTGCCTCAGTGGCAAGGGATGCAGTGGGGAGATGCTATTGTTGTGTGGCTGGCGGCTTTGGCTGGCGGGCTGTTGGCTTGGCGCGGGCGATCGCCCTTAGTGTTGGCAGCGGGCGGAAGTTTGGTAATTTTTGTCTTGTATCAAGCTGCGATCGTCATGTTGAGTTTTGGCGGTTGGATGCCGTTAATTCCTTCAGTTATGGCTTTAATTTGTACCGGTTGTATTTGGTTTATTTACGACCGTTATGCGCTCAAAAGGTAATTGCAAATAGTTTGAGTTTACCAGAAAGAACTGGTTGAAAGCCTCTCACGAGTGAGGGAGAAATTAAAATCAGACTATTCATTACTCCAATCCTCTTCCTTCTAGGTAGAGGTCGCTCTCAAACTGTCAACTGTCAACTGTCAACTGTCAACTGTTGAACATTTTTATGTATCAAATACGATGGCATTTATTGTGGGCTTTAATTTGGGCGATCGGCTCGGCATCGGCGGTTGCCAATTCTCCGATTAAAGTATCCACAACAACTAATACAAATCCCCCTTCTAATACCAAGCCAGGAGGAGGACTCGATCCAACTAACTTGTCTTGCAAAAAAACCGATCGCCCGCTTACTGCTTTGAGTCCCCGCGATAATTTCCGATCGACTACTTCTGAGCATCCTACTTTTTGGTTCTACATTCCATATTCCCCTGAAGATATCAAAAAGGGAGAATTTGTGTTGCTGACTTTAGACGAGAAAACTTTAATTTACGAGACTGCTTTCGAGCTACCTAAAACTCCGGGAATTGTGAGCATTAGTTTGCCCCCATCTCCAGAGTATGCTTTGGCAGAGGGGAAGTCTTATCGCTGGTACTTGAGATTGTACTGCAAAAACAGTACGCGCTCTCGATCGGATTTGGCGGTAGATGGATGGCTGAATCGGGTAGCGGCGACTGCGGAAACTGAGCGTTCGATTAATGCCGGCGCACCTGATATTTGGTACGATTCGCTGACTCGTTTGGGCAATTTGCTGTTAGTTTCGCCGCAGGATGAAAAATCAAGAAATGATTGGAATAAGTTGTTAGAGTTGATCGGGGAAAAAGAGTTAGCTAAAGAGCAGTTAGTGGGGCCAATTGTGGTGGTTAAAGAGTAAAGTTGAAACCGGGGAAAGTTACGATCGGCGGTTGAAACCGCGTCTACAGAAACAAAGTCGGCCTGCGCCGACTGGTTTGTAAAGAATCTCCAAAACCCGGATTTCGCATGATATCGTTTCCGGCTGCATTGTCAGGTGATAAATTAGAGGGCAATTCATGAATGATTTTTACAAGTCGCCACCTATCTCGGCGCAATTTTTAGTTGTTAGATTCACAGTCAACAGTCAACAGTCAACAGCCAACAGTCAACAGTCAACAGTCAACAGTCAACAGCCAACAGTCAACAGTCAACAGTCAACATCATGTTTGAGTGCAACCGGAATTGATATGAAACGTAGATGATGACTGTTACACTTTGTCTTTGGCCGGCGGAACTAAACCGGTTTTATTCAAACCTGCATTAATATCCCTGAGCAATTTCAAATCATCTTCGGGTAAAGAATTAACAGGCGAGTATTTTTCTAGAAAGCAGAATGCTTGCCGAAATTGACGGGGGTTGCAGTCGATCGCACTATCGAAGTGACACGGTACAATTTTCTCAAAATCCCAACTCGCGACTCTCTCGGCCCAATCGAGAGTTTCCCTCGGCGCGCGGTTGAGAATCCAAGCCTGCAACACCGGGGCTACCAGCGGCCGCCCTCCACCCCGCAAAGCCTCGAACGATCGCACCCAATCAGTTTTCCACTGGAACGGGTACAACCCAAAATAAGCTTTTCGAGAGCGTTCTGGCGCTTTGAGTGCGTCAGCCAACACTCCCCCCCAAGGCGGCGTTTCCAGCACGCTGGGGCGAAAATACGTGGCAAATAAGGCGATTCTCTGCCATCCTTTGCGCCGATTTTCGTGGGTGTCTGCTACCAAGTCCGAGGCGCTGTCTTTGGCGTGAAACAGCAGCGGGTAGGGGTCGAATTGGACGATCGCGGGCGGATTTTCGGGAATGGAAATTACCGAGTCGGTTACGATTAGGGTGCGCGATCGCCTGTGAAACAAGGCAACTTCGGCAAAGGAGCCCAAACCGAGGTCGATCGGGCCGAGGATTGCCCAGTCAAATTCACCTGCTAAGGGCGTGCTGCTGCTGTCGCAGGGCAGTACAGAGGTGCGTTTGGCGGGCAAACCCAGCCACGAGAGGGGCAAATTCAGCGGGAAACTCCAGTGCCCGGGGGCCGCAAACACCAGGGCTGCGGGAAAACACTTGGCAAAGGGGCCGACAAAAACTTTGTGTTCGATGCCGGAAACTGTTGTCAGCAAAATATACTTAACTTCGCCGTGCTCTGCGACTAACTCGTTTAGCAAGCGGATGCACTCCGGAGTCGGTGCGACGGGGGCGTAGACTAGAAGGCCTTGGGGTTCTAGTTTAATTACTGTCATCCGCACCGGCACAATTACGTAGAAAATGCCTTGGAGTTGGTCAAAAGTCCAGATGCTGTCTTTGACTATTTCTTTGCGGATGGTGCGCCGCTTGCTGTAGGGATAGATTGGGACGATCGGCCACAAGGGCCAGGAATAGTCCCGATTGTCAATCTGTGCTGGTGTTGGTGTGTCTTGGCCCTCTGTCACTCCGCGACTCCTTGCCGATTTTTTTTGTACGTGCGCGCGATCGAACTTTTGTTATCTTATTTCAATTTTGGGGTGCCGATTCGAGCAGTTGAACAGGGGTTAGGGGCGATTCTTGCTGGGGATAGCCGCGCTGCGGGTTTTTGGCATATTCAAGCTGGAATTGCGCGTGGGGAGCCCAACCCGGTTTTTACGAGTTTTGGGATGAGTCACGAGAAATAAGAGGATGAGTTTCAGTCCCGTTGCCGGGATTGGGTTAATTGAAAGTATTCTTGGCGGGGATAAACGAATACTTCTCTGGAATGTTTCAGTCCCGTTGCCGGGATTCAGTTAATTGAAAGCTTGGCATAAAGTTGCAGCTTTCCATTGAGCCGGATGGTTTCAGTCCCGTTGCCGGGATTCAGTTAATTGAAAGCAGCCAACTTTTGCGGCACCTAGCCCCGAAGTTCAGGCCGTTGTGTTTCAGTCCCGTTGCCGGGATTCAGTTAATTGAAAGAAACGCCAAGCTTTAACAAGTCCTGCAATCATCATGTTTCAGTCCCGTTGCCGGGATTCAGTTAATTGAAAGATCCCATTTGCTGACTCTACATGAAAAATAAATTGTTTCAGTCCCGTTGCCGGGATTCAGTTAATTGAAAGCCTTTCTGGCTGGGATATTGAGTTCCCCATGTGATGTTTCAGTCCCGTTGCCGGGATTCAGTTAATTGAAAGTGGGCAAACATTCCAGCTTTGCTACATAAATAAACTGTTTCAGTCCCGTTGCCGGGATTCAGTTAATTGAAAGTTGAGTCAAAGTTAAAAAACAATAATCCTTTTTAAAGTTTCAGTCCCGTTGCCGGGATTCAGTTAATTGAAAGCTTAAATCGGCGGCACCGCCGAAAGACCCTGACAGTTGGCGGACTCCCAAGTTTCAGTCCCGTTGCCGGGATTCAGTTAATTGAAAGTTCCACAAGCAATCGGATATTAAGCGCGATCGGTGCGTTTCAGTCCCGTTGCCGGGATTCAGTTAATTGAAAGCTGCGAACGCTCTGGCAATCTTCCAAGCTGAGCAAAAGGGTTTCAGTCCCGTTGCCGGGATTCAGTTAATTGAAAGCCGACGGCTCGCCAGTGACTCACCAAGATTTGCGGTTTCAGTCCCGTTGCCGGGATTCAGTTAATTGAAAGTGCTACGACAGCGAATCCTGCACAATCTCGACTACAGTTTCAGTCCCGTTGCCGGGATTCAGTTAATTGAAAGACTCAAGAAGTTCGCCGGTAAAAACAGTCTGCAAGATTTGTTTCAGTCCCGTTGCCGGGATTCAGTTAATTGAAAGATCCAACGAAGTAGAAGTCCGCTGGAAGATTAAATCGAGGTTTCAGTCCCGTTGCCGGGATTCAGTTAATTGAAAGCAACGCAGCAGAACCCTTGGGTGTAGGGAGTGTAGAGTTTCAGTCCCGTTGCCGGGATTCAGTTAATTGAAAGGCTGAGGATGCTGCTCTCAGCTTCGGCGATGATTTCCTCTAGGTGTTTCAGTCCCGTTGCCGGGATTCAGTTAATTGAAAGTTGCATTTGCGAACGCAAGTGTCTGAGAAAATGTTGATACCCCTATGTTTCAGTCCCGTTGCCGGGATTCAGTTAATTGAAAGTAAGCCTGCGCCCCACTTACCAATTGCACCGCCTATTCCATGTTTCAGTCCCGTTGCCGGGATTCAGTTAATTGAAAGTTTATGTACCAGGTCAAACAGTTGGCAATCCCGTGTTTCAGTCCCGTTGCCGGGATTCAGTTAATTGAAAGCGAAGCAACCGTTTCTCTTTCCGGGGCGCAATCATTCCGTGTTTCAGTCCCGTTGCCGGGATTCAGTTAATTGAAAGCTTATCAGGGCGAAAATCAAATTTAAATGTCTCTTGCGATGTTTCAGTCCCGTTGCCGGGATTCAGTTAATTGAAAGGTGGATCTTTATGTGTAGCAGCCGATAGGTAAAAAGTTTCAGTCCCGTTGCCGGGATTCAGTTAATTGAAAGCCAAGGGCCGGCTCCCATTATCAAATCACCTTCGATGTTTCAGTCCCGTTGCCGGGATTCAGTTAATTGAAAGTCTAGACCCTAAATAAACAGTCATATTGTCACGAGTTTGTTTCAGTCCCGTTGCCGGGATTCAGTTAATTGAAAGCCTGCTTGCATTGCCCAATCCATTGAAAATTGAATGTTTCAGTCCCGTTGCCGGGATTCAGTTAATTGAAAGCTCGGTCATTTAGCCGCTTGCTTTGCAGACACATTGTTTCAGTCCCGTTGCCGGGATTCAGTTAATTGAAAGGACTTGAATTTTGGGCATTAAGCCTAGTACAGGATGTTTCAGTCCCGTTGCCGGGATTCAGTTAATTGAAAGGCGGAGGTGCTAGGGCCGGAACGCAAGGATGGGGAATGTTTCAGTCCCGTTGCCGGGATTCAGTTAATTGAAAGGAGGAGTAGACCCGGACATGATAAAAATGTTGAAACGTTTCAGTCCCGTTGCCGGGATTCAGTTAATTGAAAGTTTTCAACTACAACGGATTCGGTAAGCTTAAATGCTTGTTTCAGTCCCGTTGCCGGGATTCAGTTAATTGAAAGACCAGTAGTCAGACCAAGAGCAAAGCCAAGTTTACTGTTTCAGTCCCGTTGCCGGGATTCAGTTTATTGAAAGGTTGCCATAGCCTTAACTAATTC
>NZ_JBARVX010000354.1:0-17821 GCF_049646505.1 Microcoleus sp. | reverse complement strand
GATGAATTTGAAAACAGCTTGGGGATTAACTGTATTGATGTGGTGACAGATTTGATTGTGGAAAACAGAAATATTCAATTCATTCTTACCAGCCACCATCCCTACATAATCAATAATATTGGGATGGAACATTGGAAAATAGTAACGCGCCAAGGTGGGGTGGTAACTGTGAAAGATGCTAAAGATTTGAATCTGGGAAAATCGAGGCATCAAGCTTTTACGCAACTGATTAATCTTGAAGAATACAGCGAAGGAATCAAAGTTTCATGAATCTGTATTTTTTAGTTGAAGGGAAGCAATCGGAGAGAAAAGTTTATCCCGCTTGGTTGGCTCATCTTTTACCGGAATTGCAGCGAGTTGACAATTGTGATGATGTGAAGGAAAAAAATTATTACTTGATTAGCGGCGAAGGATATCCTTCATTAATATATGAGTTTATCCCGCGTTCAATTGCCGAAATTAATTCAAACGGAAAATACAGCTATTTTGTAGTGTGTCTTGATGCTGAGGAAAATACTGTTGCTGAACTCACAACTGAAATTGATGATTTTTTAACTCAGCAGAAATTGAAATTAAATAATGCAGAACTCGTGCTGATATTTCAGAATCGCTGTTTGGAAAGTTGGCTGCTGGGCAATCGCAAAATTTATTCGAGAAATCCTCAAAACAAACCTTTGTTAGATTATAATAAATATTATGATGTTTCTGTTAACTGTCCCGAAAATATGGGCAGATATAGAGATTTTAACACTCACGCTCAGTTTCATGGAGCTTATTTGAGAGCGTTATTTGAAGCTAAAAATATTACCTATTCTAAAAAACGACCGGGTGATGTACTGAAGCCATTTTATTTGGAACAACTATTGACAAGGATTCAACTTCAGCCAGAACAAATGACTACTTTCCGTCAGTTTATCGATTTTTGTAACAAAATTAAACCAAAATTGCAAGATTAATCGATCGCACTTAAAAGCCAATAAAAACCTAAGACTACCATAAATCATGGAAATTACGATCGCCCTTCCCGACAATCTCCCCCTGACTGAAGCGGATGTGAGGATGGGATTGGCGATCGTACTTTATCACCAACACAGCCTCAGTCTCGATCGAGCCGCTCAACTTGCTGTAATGTCTGTGGACGAATTCTACCAACTATTAATCGGCCGCCATATCGTCAGCCCGCCCGCAGATGCCGATGACGAGCCCGCCGAACTCGTCCTAGCCAGCCTCCGTACCTCCCTCCAGCAAATTAAAGAAGGCAAATTATATCCTATTTCCGAACTGTGGGATGGAATTGATGACTGACGAGACACCCCAAATCCAACTTCTTTTTTCCGATGAATTCAAAACACCTATGCGTAAGTCCTGTTTGTGCTAAAATTGAGAACAGAATTTAAAGGGAAAATGCCATTTCAAAACAAGACATCGCTACGATCGTGACGGTCGAACCTGGTAAGCGATGCGGTAAACCTTGTATTCGAGGCATGAGAATTACGGTTGATAACCTGTTGGAATATCTTGCTTCTGGGATGAACGATCGAGAAATCCTAGATAATTTCCCCTATTTCACACAACAGGATATTTTGGCTGATTTGAGTTTTTCGTAAGAGGTAAGTATGTCAACAACTGCGATCGACATCGGCACGCTGGTTGTCAGTACGCCTGAAACCTGTGGAGGGCGTCCCCGCATTGCGGGAACTAGAATTTCTATCGCTCAAATTGCCGTTTGGCATCAACAAGGGATGAACCCAGAAGCAATACTTGAAGAAATTTCCTATTTAAATTTAGCAAAAATTTATGCAGCGCTATCTTACTATCACGCTAACCGCAATGAAATTGAGGCTGATTTAGCTGCAGAATTAGCTGAGTACGAGCGATTGGAAGATGAATCAACTGGAATTTTTAGGTACTTACATCAGGTCTGAATAAAGGCATCTAATATTAGGTACGATCGATCGCTGGTAATATACGGTTGAACGATCGGTCGCGTTTGAAAAAGCAACTAAATTCATAAAAGTTTGAGCATTTAATTTCAGAGTTACCATCGACAGATAGATTCTGGTTTGACAGGGCAGGTTTTAGGGGCGATCGAATTTCTGCTGAGGTCTAGAGAGATCAGGTTAGTCAACGATGCTAGCGGTTTAACGTCATTCAGAAGATTGTTGTCGAGGGAGAGAAATTTCAGTTTAGTCAAGGATACTAGAGGTTTGATATCGCTGATTTGATTGTTGCTGAGGTCGAGCTTCGTCAGGTTAGTCAACGATACTAGCGGTTTGATGTCACGGATCTGATTGTTGTCTAGGTGGAGCTTCTCCAGGTTAGTCAAGGATGCTAGCGGTTTGATGTCCCCGATCTTATTATTTGTGAGAAGAAGCCAAGTCAGGTTAGTCAAGGATGCGAGTGGCTTGATGTCCCCAATCTGATTGAAGGGAAGGCTGAGAATAGTCAGGTTAGTCAAGGATGCTAGCGATTTGATATCGCTGATTTGATTGTTGTAGTCGAGGATGAGCACAGTCAGTTTAGTCAAAGATGCTAGCGGTTTGATATCGCTGATTTGATTTTTGTGGAGGAGGAGTTCACTCAGGTTAGTCAAGGATGCTAGCGGTTTGATATCGCTGATTTGATTGTTGTCGAGGAGGAGGACAGTCAGGTTAGTCAAGGATGCTAGCGGTTTGATGTCCCCGATCTGATTGTAGCTGAGGGTGAGCCAAGTCAGGTTAGTCAAGGATGCCAGCGGTTTGATGTCCCCGATCTGATTGTTGTCGAGATCGAGCCGTATCCAACTCGAAAGTTTTCGATCGCCCTCAACACAATCAGTAGTCCCCGCTCTCTTCAACAGCACTTCAACAGTATGTTTAGTTTCAGGACTCAGATCGGCTTTTTGGCGACACCAATCCGCAAATGTTTTGTTTGCCGATCGCACTTCTGCACCATTCACTGACAGTGCAGTTCCAAATAACGCTACGATCGCACTCGAAGCAAATACTATCAACCTCGATAAATTAATCTGTTTATGTGCAACTATAATTTTCATCATTTTGTATCCCTAATTTTCTCAAAAGACAATGGCAGGTTGGCAAACTGTCACGACACTGCCAGATAGTTCTAAAATAACTGTGATATTAAACTGATAGCCAATAACTTTATCTCCCAAAACCCCGGAAAATACCCTATGAACGGCCCAGCGTCTTACACATTGCCTCAACTGAGCGACATTGAACGCGCGAACCTCAGCCGCACGATCGACTACAGCTCCATTGAATCCGTACCCGAAATTTGGGCGATCGTCAAACAGCGATTTCCCCAAACCGTCGCCCTCCACGACCCCCACAGCCAGCCAGAAATCAAACTCACCTACACCGACCTATACCACCAAATCCAGCAATTCGCCGCCGGCCTCCAAGCCCTCGGCATCGAACCAATCCCAGGAGAAGCAATCCCCCCCCGCGTCGCCCTCTTCGCCGACAACAGCCCCCGCTGGCTGATAGCCGACCAAGGCATCATGACCGCCGGCGCAGCCAACGCCGTTCGAGGCGCCACAGCCGACCCCGAAGAACTCCTCTACATCATCCAAGACAGCGGCAGTACCGCCTTAGTAGTCGAAAACCTGGAATTACTCAAAAAACTCCAACACCGCCTCCTCGACTTACCCGTCAAACTCGTTGTCCTCCTCTCCGACGAAGAACCGGAAACCAACCAAACCCTCAACACGGTCAAATTTTCCCAAGTCACGACCGCCGGGGCCCAACGCCCCCTCAAGCCCACCAACCACAGCCCCCAAACCCTCGCCACCCTCCTCTACACCAGCGGCACCACCGGCAAACCCAAAGGCGTTATGCTGACCCACGGCAACTTGCTGCACCAACTCACCACCTTCGGGACAATTCTCCAGCCCGAAGCCGGCGATGGCGTTCTCAGCATCCTCCCCAGTTGGCACGCCTACGAACGCACGGTTGAATATTTCATGTTTTCCCAAGGATGCACCCAAATTTACACCAGCATTCGCTATTTCAAACAAGACTTTAAAGCTTACAAACCCCAGTACATGGTCAGCGTTCCGCGCATCTGGGAATCGATTTACGAGGCAGTACAAAAGCAATTTCGGGAACAGCCTCCCAACAAACAAAAATTGGTGAATTTCCTGTTATCTGCCAGCCAACAATACATAGAAGCCCGCCGGATTGTCGAAGGATTAACTCTCAATTTACAACCGGCCTCAGTTTCTGAAAAATTCATCGCCCGGATCAAAACCATTCTGTTGTCGCCTGTTTACGCCCTTGCCGAAAAACTCGTTTACCAAAAAGTCCGGGAAGCTACGGGAGGACGTTTTAAGTGGGCAATCAGCGGCGGCGGTTCTTTGGCCGCGCATTTAGACAATTTTTTTGAAATTGCGAATATCGGTTTGTTGGTGGGATACGGTTTGACCGAAACATCCCCGGTTTTGACAGTCCGCCGCCCTTGGCACAATCTTAAAGGTTCTGCCGGAGGGCCTATTCCGGGTACGGAAATTAAAATAGTAGACTCGGAGACTCGGCAGCAACTGCTTCCGGGCCAGCGCGGCTTGGTATTGGCAAAAGGGCCGCAAATCATGGCGGGCTATTATCTCAATCCCCAAGCTACCTCCAAGGCGATCGACTCGATGGGCTGGTTTGACACGGGCGATTTGGGCTGGCTGACACCGGGAAACGACTTAGTTTTGACCGGGCGGGCCAAAGATACGATCGTCCTCAGCAACGGCGAAAATATCGAACCGCAGCCGATCGAAGATGCCTGCATCCGCAGCCCCTACATCGACCAAATTATCGTAGTAGGTCAAGACCAGAAATCGATCGGCGCCTTAATTGTCCCCAATCCAGAAGCCCTACTCAAATGGGGCGAAACTCAAAATCCGCCAATACAGGAAATTGACTGGAATAGCAAGCAAATTCAAGACTTATTTCGCCAAGAATTGAACCGGGAGGTGAAAAATCGCCCTGGATACCGCGCGGACGATCGCATCGGGCCGTTCCGGTTGATTCAGGAGCCGTTTTCAATGGAAAATGGAATGTTGACCCAGACCCTGAAAATCAAGCGCCCGGTTGTGACGGAACACTACCGCGATATGATTGACGGGATGTTTTGAAAATATTCGCAGGACTTGGGGAATGGATCAGAACAAATTGTCCCAACACCCGAGTCCTCAGTTCTCAGTCCTCAGTCCTCAGTCCTCAGTCTTTAGGAAATATTTGCGAACTAATGACTATTGACTAATGACCATTGACTAATGACCATTGACTACTTCGCAATTGACAAGCAACAACTTTATGGAACCACAATTACTCTTGAAGCGATCGATTAACGTTAAAGTCATCGTTACTCCCCGCTGGAAAGAAGAAGCTCAACAGCAACTCCAAGCCCAAATCAACCAAATAGATTCTCAGCTACAACAGCTAGAAATGCAAGGGAGCCGGATGATTTCTGAAATCCAAAAGCAAAGCCTGCAACCCCCAGGGCCGCAAGTAATGCAGCAAATAGAAAATATTCAAGTGCAGGTGAATCAAGAAAAAAGTAAACTGCTAGAACAGAAAAACCAAAACCTGCAACAGCTCCAGCAAGTACAGGTGCTAGACCTCGAACAAGAAGTGAGTCAAGGTCAAATTGACGGCACGTTCACAGTGGGGCTGGGAGAAAACTTGATTCAAAAAATGCAAGTAGAAGTTTTGCTCCGCGACGGCATAGTCGAAGAAATTCGAGGTGATATTTAGAAATTGGTAATTGGCAATTAGTAATTGGCAATTGGCAATTGATAGGTAATTATTAGCGGAGCATCTGTGTTTTGTATTTGTAGTGCGAGCTTTTTAAGAACTCGCACTACAAATATATCAGCTTGCGATCGGGGACGCTCGCAAGTCGTAAAAAATACTTTTGGAAAAAGTGAGATGCTCCCATTTTGAGCCAACAGTCACACATTCTCGGGCGAGAGACTGGCATAATAATAAATATTGCTGGTGGCCGGTCGCCAATTATCAATTGCCAAATACCGATTACCTATTACCAACTCAAAAGGACTTTTTACAGATGATTCGCGAAGTTTTCATGCCAGCCCTGAGTTCTACCATGACAGAGGGCAAAATTGTTTCCTGGGTCAAATCCGCCGGAGACAAAGTAGAAAAGGGCGAAACCGTAGTCGTGGTTGAATCCGACAAAGCCGACATGGATGTCGAGTCTTTCTACGAAGGCTATCTAGCAATAATTATTGTACCAGCCGGCGAAGTTGCGACCGTGGGAGCCGCGATCGCCCTAGTCGCAGAAACAGAAGCCGAAATTGCAGAAGCTCAGAAACAAGGAGCAGGTGCAACCGCAGCCTCCGCCCCAGCGCCAGCAACCGCAGCCTCCGCCCCTGTCGCAGCTACCGCATCACCGGGTTTGCAGCAAAATGTCAGCCGCCAAAACGGCCGCAGCGTCGTTTCTCCCCGCGCTCGCAAATTAGCCAAAGAATTTAAAGTAGATTTGAATTCGATCAAAGGCAGCGGCCCCAACGGTCGCATTGTTGCAGAAGACGTGGAAGCAGCAGCCGGTAAAGCCCAACCAGCCCCGGTTCAGCAACCCGTAACAGTCCCCGCAACTCCCGCACCCGCAGCAGCCGCACCCGTCGCAGCAGCAGCAGCCAAATTCGCACCCGCACCAGCCCCGGCGATCGCGCTTTCGGGCCAAAGAGTACCGATGAACGCGCTGCAAAATGCGGTGGTACGTAACATGGAAGCAAGTTTGAGCGTGCCCTGTTTCCGCGTGGGTTACACAATTACTACTGACAATCTGGACAAGCTCTACAAACAAATTAAGTCGAAGGGTGTCACGATGACGGCTATGCTGGCAAAAGCAGTAGCAGTAACTTTACAAAAACATCCTCTGCTGAATGCTTGTTATGTAGAGTCGGGAATTCAACACCGCGCTGATATTAATGTGGCGGTAGCGGTGGCGATGGACGGCGGCGGTTTGATTACGCCGGTGTTGCAAAATGCCGATCGCCTCGACATATATTCTCTCTCCCGCACTTGGAAGGATTTAGTCGATCGCGCCCGCGCCAAACAGTTGAAACCCGATGAATACAGCACGGGAACTTTTACTCTTTCCAATTTGGGAATGTTTGGAGTAGATAAGTTTGATGCGATTTTGCCGCCGAATCAAGGCTCGATTTTGGCGATCGGCTCTTCGCGGCCGCAAGTCGTAGCCAACGAGGAAGGTTTGATGGGAGTGAAGCGGCAAATGCAGGTGAATATTACTTGCGATCACCGGATTATTTACGGTGCTGATGCTGCATCTTTCTTGCAGGATTTAGCGAAGTTGATTGAGACAAATCCTCAATCTTTGACACTTTAATTAGGAGTCAGTAGTCAGTAGTCATTAGTCATTAGTGAGGAGTCATTAGTCATTAGTCATTAGTCATTAGTTATCGGTCATTAGTTGTTAATTGTGATTTTGATTTGTCAATCATGAGTTTTTTAGGAGTGGTTGCGTAATTACTAATGACTACTAACAACTAACAACTAACAACTAACAACTAACAACTAACAACTAACTAATGACTAATGACTACTGACTACAAACTAATTACTCGATCGCACAGTCAAGACTTGCGGCGGCGTTGCATCCGGCGGATACAAGAAATCCACCTGCACCAAACGGCGTTCCCCCGGCTTCATATTCACATTCACCAAAGGTTCCCCCTGCTGTCCCCGGCGCTGCACAATGTGAATGTAGCGCGTCAAAGTCTTGCCCGTATCGTCATTAAATATCACCCGCAGCGTACCTCGGAAAAATATCCGATTTTCCGGCGGATCGTAAAACATCAATCCACCCGATTTTGTATTTGCTTTAATCGGTGTTTGCATTCTAATACTCACCGATTGAGACTCGCGAGATTTGTTGTAAAGCGGAAAAGCTAAGTTGTATTGAATCCCGTAATTGCCGTGAGCAAAATAAGCAGTATCGGGATAGCGAGCTAACATTTTAGCGCTTTGAACTTGGCCGGTGCCAAAAGTACCCGTATCCGTAGTGCTCAGAGCATAGGAAAATGACTCGCCGCGCTTGGGAACAGTCAAATAATCGGTTCTCGAATTGTCAGTAATTTTAGCTTTCCACTCCGAACCTTCAGCTACTCCCGCCACGCGGCCGTAAATTTTTTGCACCGGATTTTCGTCTGTCGGAGTTGGTGCTAAATCTCTGGGCCCGGCTAAACCTTTGGTGTTTAAAATATTTTCCCACTGTTCTAAAGTCGGAGATTGTTCGAGTCCATTTTTAGTTTGAGGAGCAAACATGGCTAAACTAGCAACATAAACCGAATTGCTGCTCGACATTCGCATCAAAGTCGATCGCCCGTTGGAAGCAGGCCTAATATTCCCCACAGGTATCGGCAAATTCATCAGCATTCGGCTCTGCATGGCCGGAATCTCGATCGCAGCGGGCAAAATGGCTTGTCTGTACCCCCGCAGCACATCGCTGGTGATGCGGCTTCCAGGCCCCGCAAACACCGTGCCAAATCGATTTTCTAAATACGAAGGCAAATCGACAAACAACGCATCCGGCCAAGTTAAATAAGTCGCTCCTTGCAAGACTTTTAAAGTAACAGGTTCCGAGTTCGGATTGTAGACAATTATTCCTTGAAATAAGGTGCGAGTTTCGGCGAGATTTTTAGCTTTGGCGATGTGGTGGGCAAAGATGTCAAATCGACCTTTGAAGGGAAAGTTTAAGTGTGCAGAAGGTACTTGTTTGCCTTCTGGCCCAAATGTAGAGAGCAAAATGCCTTCGGTTTGCACGACTTCCGGGCTGTTGCTGTTAAAAACCGGGATGCTGTCGAGTTTTCCCGGCAAAACGCGCACTTGCTGGGGCACTGTCACAGTATTCAGCGGGCTGCTGCTTGGCGGCGGTGGCTGCACATCCCGTTCGTTTTCCGGTAGGGGGACTTCTGGCTGGATAATCAGTTCTTGGGCGGGAGTTGTGGGGATTGCTTGAGCTAAGGGTAGAATTGGTAACAAAAACATAGCTGCGATCGCGTCTAACTGAACTTGCGGATTGTCTTGACAGAGCAATCGACACAAAACTTTACCACAACTGTGTTGCTATTTTTTGGGGAACTTGGCGATTTGCGCTGAATTTTTGCGGTAATTAGGGCAGTCGCAAAATTTTGATGCTCGAAACCAGCAATTCCACTATCTAAAATCTCAAATCGAAAAATGGAAAATCTCAAATCAAATGACGATAATTTTAACCAACGACGACGGCATCGACGCTCCCGGAATTCAGGCAATGAAGCAGGCTGTAGAAGGCAAAACAATTATGGTGGCTCCGCAGGGGCAATTGTCGGGCTGCGGGCATCAGGTGACGACTCACAGTCCGATTCATGTCGATCGGCGATCGGAATTTGAGTATGCTATCGGGGGAACACCGGCAGACTGCGTGCGTATTGCTCTTCATCACGTTTGTACTCAGCCGGATTTGGTGCTTTCGGGAATTAACGCGGGCGGCAATTTGGGCGTTGACGTGTACATTTCGGGTACGGTGGCTGCGGTGCGGGAAGCTGCAATGCACGGTATTCCGGGAATCGCCATTTCCCACCGGATTAAAAGGCCGCTCGAAATTGACTGGGATGTCGCGACTCGCTGGACATCGCGGGTGTTGGCGGATTTGCTGAAACGAAAATCACAGCCTGGGTGTTTCTGGAATGTGAACTTGCCGCATTTAGCGCCGGGAAGTGCGGAACCGGAAATTGTGTTTTGCAAGCCTTCGACTGAGCCGCTGCCGGTTGAGTACAAAATGGAGGGAGAATACTTTTATTATGTTGGAGAATATGGGAATCGCGATCGGGCGGCGGGAACTGATGTTGACGTGTGTTTTGGCGGTGATATTGCGGTGACTGAGATATCGCTGTGATCGGATGCGATGGGTTTGGGCGATCGAACTCTATTTTTTGGGCAAGAAAGTGTAAATGGGTATCGTGAACTTTGGTATCTCTTACCCTCGATATCCCAAAATAGGATAAAATATTGGTACTTAATTTTTAGAGTTACATAAGTCAACAAATGATACCAGTTTCACGCAAAGAATGCAACGGTAGACCCGTACTCCAAACCCAGACAGAATAAGTCATTTCCCATTCTCACATCTAAAATCTAAAATGGTATAAACCTCATATCGAGGCATGGTCAAAAGCAGCCATGCCATGCACAACACTCTGGTTTTGGAATTCAGAAATTGGTTGGGCTGCTGTGCATCCACTTCTAGAAAAATATGGTTGGCGCTATGTTAATTCCAATATTTGGAACAAGGGAAAAGGTCATATTGCAGGGAATGTTAACACACACAAAATTCGCAGGTTCCCTGTCGTCACAGAAGTCTGCGTTCAATATGTCAGAGAAGTAACAGTTAATGAACTTACCTTAAAGGCGTGGTTGTTGCAAGAGTGGAAACGCTCTGGGTTGCCGTTACGACGGGCCAACGATGCTTGCGGGGTAGTGGATGCAGCAACCAGGAAATACTTCGATAGAGGGCATTTGTGGTATTTCCCTCCGGTCGAGATGTTTGACAGGCTAGTCAACTATGCAAATGAGTATGGTAGTCCTCAAGGAAAACCCTACTTTTCTCTGGATGGTAATCAGTCTTTAACGGGACAAGAATGGAGCAAAATGCGATCGAAGTTTAGATGCCCTCACGGTTTTACAAACGTTTGGGATCGTCAAGCTTTACGGGGCGATGAGAGAGTTAAAACTCTCTCTGGAAAAGCATTACATCTCAACCAAAAACCTCTGGATCTGATGAAGCTTATTGTTGAGGCATCTAGCGATGAAAACGATGTTATATGGGAACCTTTTGGCGGACTTTTTACTGCAGCTTTGTCAGCACGCCAACTAAAAAGAAAAGCATTTTCTTGCGAGATAGATCCAGATTATTTCTACTATGGTGTACAGAGATTTAATCAATAATTTCATCAATACTCTCTTCTCTAATCTGTAGATAATCTTGGAGGGATTTCTTGATGCTATCTTTTAGGCGACTCGATAAAAGCTTATTCCACCGACCAACGGTCATACCTGAAAGTTCAGTGTTGTAGACACGTCGCTTAAATTCCTCAATGCCTGGATGTACAATTCTGTCCATCTTTGCAAAATTTGTATCTAGTCTATATTCATAGCGTATCCGTAGCTCCCGCAGAAGGCGCTGATATTCTCTAGTTGGTTTGTAGACTTTTCCTTGAGTACCCCATGAATTAACTATTTTCTCAGCTTCTAAAAACTCCTCAGCCGAGCCTTGGAATTTATATCCACTGGTGTTTGTTTGTTGCAAATTTGCTGTTCTTTGAGTTGTATCTTCCGGCTATAAAACAAGATAACCAGGGGGATTGTGATAGTGGGTATCTCTCGCTACAGCTACCGATAAACCAGAGACAACGCACACATCAAGAATGCGAGGCTTGCCATAGATGATTTGATCGGGTAGCCATGCCAGCATAGCAACGTAGGTTCGATCGAACCTAAAGTGATTCTGACTATCTTTGAAACGTGCTGTTATCTCTGTTGCTAGTGGGAACCACGCTTTAATTTCTAATCCGGGCGTTGGTTGAACTATGCCGAGGAAAATAGTATCTGGAAAGCCCGGATCTTGCCTCTGCCACTTTCCAAATTCAGCGAACTCATTTTGTTGATTCAAGAATTCAACGGTGTTAAATTCGATTAAATTTCCGACTAACGGCGAAAGCTTTGAGATAACTTTAGACAGGTTTACCGCTGCATCTAGGGTAACAGGTTTAGATACATCTAAAACGTCGAAAGTGTGACCCGATAACCGATCGACATATTGGGATGCAAGTCTGATTACATCTTGCGTATTCATATCTGGCCCTCACCAGATCCTTCAGATATTTTTTGTAAAATTTTCCTAATAATATCGCAAGGATCTACACCAATTACACGAGCAACTAACAAAAATTCAATTACATCTAATCGCCGTTCGCCGTTTTCATATTTGGCTACGAAAGATTGAGGCTTTTTCAGAGATTTGGCAACAGACTCCTGAGTTAGTTGCGCGTCTTTACGAGCCGCAATCATACAGCTACGAAATATTTGATACTCATGGCTAAAAACAGATTTCATTGTACTTTGGGTTTAGCACTGCATATACCCTAGGTATAATAAACCTGTTTTCGGATTATCCCAAAAAAGGATATTTAAATTTGTTAAAAATTATAGTTAGTAATGACAATTGAACATAATTAATCGCGATCGGGAGATTGGCCGCTCTATCTCTACTTGCGGCCCTCCGTACTACCGTACTACCATGATTTTTTTTTGTCCTCCTTCGGCTTAGCAACACCATCAGGTTGTTTCTTGGGCTTTTTGACTTCTTTGTTGCTTTTTCTTTCTTTTGACACGATGATTCCTCAATTTAGACTCAGCATAACATAGATTTAAAAATCTGCATAATTAACAGTAGATGGAATTGCCCGCATCATCGTGGGATATCGTGTCCGCTCAATTATTATTAATAAAATTTGTTCTCCGCATCGGACTTTGGTACTCAGCATTTTCTCTCCTACCAAAGTTTTCACTGCCAACCTATTTTATGGGTATATTTTGGACGATCGCAATCTTACTCGCTGTTAGTTTTTTATAATCTGCAGTAGGCGATAGACTAGCTTTTGAACGCATCGCATCTACCGTTAGACATATCGCTCACTCATCCGTAAAATGTCGCAACTTACTATTAACCAGACTGTTTTTAGCTCGCAGTCTCAAACCATTTATTTACCGGAAAGCCTACAGCGTGCCTCCCCCAGCATTGCCCTCGCACCGATCCCCTCAAACCCCTCTTCTACAGTTTACCCTCAAAAGTTGTCCGAAGTTTTCCCCAAAAAACCAAGTATATTGAGAAATATAAAGTTAATGTTCGGGTTTCTCGAAAGTGCGATCGCATCCGCTCGATTAGATATATTATATTCATTATAAAGATTACGTATTTCTACAGTCTTGGACGCAGGGGCGGCGAGCAACCCGGTTTTTAGCCAAAATATTTGCCCAAAACCCTCTAGAAAAATTTCCCAAACCCGGTTTTTTGGTTCGGGTGAGTCCTGGACTATTCTAAATAAATTTCAGCTATTAGGAATCTGACCGCTATGGAAGTAACCGAGCTGCTCAAAGAATACGAAAATGGCAAAAGAGACTTTGCAGGTGCCGAGCTCAGCGGAGCCAATCTCAGCGGAGCTATCTTGGACGGAATAAACCTTTCGAGGGCTAACCTGTCGGGAGCCAACCTGAGTCGGGCGCATCTGAACAAAGCAAAACTCAACGGCACCAACCTTTACAGGGCAAATCTGAGTTTTGCCAAAATGGGTCAAGCCAGACTGGCCGACGCAGAACTCACGAAAGCCAATCTCAGCGGAGCTTTCCTCGTCAAAGCAAAACTTCCCAGGGCTAAGCTGAGCGGAGCCCAACTCACAGGTAGCAACCTGCGGAACGCCATCCTCTGGAACGCCAATTTGTGTGTGGCAGATATGCAATTTATCAACCTGCGGGGAGCCAACCTCACGGGAGCAAACCTCAACTGGGCAAACTGCGAAGGGGCAAAACTCAGCGGCGCAAAGCTCTTTGCGACTCAACTAACAGGCATCTATCTCAGAAAAGCTTACATCAACGGCATCGACCTCAGCAGGACGGATCTCAATGGCGTCAATCTCAGCGAAGCCAAACTCAACGGGGTCAACTTGGAAGGCTCGAATTTGTTAGGAGCGAATCTCAGCGGTGCTCAGTTGCGGGGCGTGCAGTTGAAGGGAGCAGATTTAACCAGGGCAAATCTGGTGGGAGTTTCTTTGGTGCAGGCAAACCTCGATGGGGCTAGGCTGTGTTATGCAGACTTGAGCGAAGCCGATTTGAGCGGCGCTACATTTATGGGAGCAAACTTTGAGGGTACTTTGTTAGCCGGCTCAACAATTCCCGCATCTGTCAGCGGCGATGTCTACTTAATTGCGACGGGTTGTGTCGCAGCGTAAGCATTCGGGAAAATCACTCTCGGATTGGTTCGACTTCTATTGCATCAATATTCGATATGTTAACCGCAGATTTCAAGCGGATAAACACTGATGGACGCAGATAATTCAATTTTCTCTGCGCGATGCAGAGTGCAACTCAAGTCTATTGAGCTCGCCCGATTAATTTGGCGACTCGCAAAGCAGAGGTAATCGCTCCTTCGTGCAAACCATCCCCCAAATAAGCTCCCGCATGATAAGTGCTGTTTTCCCCGTTAGTCTCGATAACTTCATCTCGGTATCGAAAAGACTCGACAGTATACAGCGGGGTGTGATGTTTCTGAATGTGAATAATCTGGTTTTGGTCGATCGACTCCTCCAGTTGAAATGCTAAACTGTACTCTCGCGGTGACGAAATGCCGCAAAGCTGGTTCAAGCTCGCATTGTAGCCCCATCCCTTGTCCGTCTCGAAAAAATCAAATTCCGACAACTTGCGGATGCCGTAGCGATCGTACATCGAAGTATCCGAATGCAGTACAGTAGTTGCATAATTGGGTTTCCACGCCCCAAACCGCTTCGTTTCCGCATCCGTCGGGTCAGACAGCAGCCTCATCACTTGGTCTGGCGGCATCGCAAAAACCACCTTATCAAACTCCTGAATCTCCCCATCAGAAAGCACAATTTTTACAGCATCAGCACTTCTAAAAATCTTGGCAATCTCCACATTTAGCAGTATATCGCCCTTAAAGTGCTCCAGAATCTTTTCAATGTAAGAATACACGCCGCCTTTAATCCTTACCCAGTTAACCAAGGCATATTCCCGCAGCATGGGAATCGCCAACTCAGCCGGAAAATTGTCGAGCAATTCAAACGGTATTGAGTAGCTGTACATCGTCAGCAACTTCAGCCAATCATTGCGGATGCACGAGCTTTTTAAACTCCCAGAAAGCGGCACATCGTAGAAATCGTGCTGTTTAGCAAACCGCATTTTCATCAAGAATCCAGCGGAACGAGCATAAAGAGCATCCAGCCGCAAATATTCTATCAGACGTTGAATTCCCGTGAAGTTTTTCTGAATTGCGACTTTTGATAAAAAGTGGCGGTTGTCTTTAAAAAACAGCGCAGAACCAATCTGCACGGGTTCTAATTCAACGCCTAGCTCCTGCATGAGAGCGACGAAATTATAAAACACAGTCGGAAATTCCAGCACCCCATTTTCTAATATTTCATTGCACTCAGATTGATTGGGCGCGACATTTTTATTCAGCGTGCGAATGTGTCCGCCTAAAATCGGTTGCTTTTCCAAAACAGTGACGCGGTGCCCCTGTTTGTCCAGCCAGTAGGCTGTGGCCATACCGCTAGCTCCGCCCCCAACAATTGCAATTTTCATAGTTCGCTCCTAATTTATAGGTTGGATCGCTATTAATTGAATGCTTGTATTCCGGGTAGGAAACGGCACCGCTCGGAGGTGTCAATTTAACCAGAAAAACCTTTTTATCTCTCGTTTGTAGCGGAGTCTCGATCCCCCTAAATCCCCCTTAAAAAGGGGGACTTGAAGAAAAACTTTTGTATTTCTCGTTGATCGCCGAGACCAGATCCCCCTAAATCCCCCGGATAGTCGGGGGACTTTGATAACTTCTTGTCCCCCCCTTCTTAAGGGGGAGTAGGGGGCAAGCTAAGGGGGGATCTGGGCCTCAGCATCAAACAGTAGATCCATGCTATATTTGATGCTAAGCTGACACAAATAGGCATTGCCGTCTCCTCATAGATATCAGACTATTTTCGATCGCCCAAAGCCTCAACCCAACCTCCGAAATATCGCTGTTATTTAATTGTGATTCCTCACCCTAAAATCGCATCGCCGGATAAACGCTGATAAAGCAGCGCCCCCGTCCAAAATGTCGGCGCAAAGCCTGGATAGCCCGATGAGGCGTTGCAGAAATGGAAATTGTTGAGGGATGTTTCGTGATTTAGCCGATCGACTCCCATGTTTTTCGGCGTCAGCCTAGAACCGTAGGAATTGCCGTTAGGACACCAACAGAAGCGCTCGTTAGTTGTAGGACTTCCGGTAATGTGAAATACCATGTGTTTGCGAAAATCTGGAACATAGTGTTTTTCAACTACGTCTAAAATCGAGTCCAGAATCTCTTGTTTTTTCTGTCTGTAAGCTTTGCGATCGGTATCCCAAAGTTGTTTAAAATAGCTGTAATTAGCAACAGTCAGAAATTCCACAATTTGACAATTTTCAGGACAATCCCCCCGCGCTTCGGTGAGTAAAGTGGGTGTGGTAATTGCAAAACTAGGACTAGAAAAATCATTTTTATCGTACATTTGAGCAAAAGCTTCATTCAGATTCAAGTGTTCCGAATGAAATGTATTCCACTTGCCAAATCCGTAATCTCGCAGGTCGATATCTTTGACAACACAGTAGACCATGTAGTTAGATGCAGAATACTCGTAGTCGAGTTTCCGCCGCACTGTTTTCGAGAACAGTTCCTCCCCAATCATCTTGGCCGCTCGTTTGGGATCGAGGTTGCAAATCACCGTGTCGCCCGTGAATTCATGGGTTTGATGCGCGGTCAAATCCATCGCTTCAACTCCCGTTACGGTTCTATCATTCACCCTAAAATTCGTGACTTCATGGTTGAGCGAAACTTTCCCGCCGTTGGATTCAATGACTTTAACTAATGAATTGATGACATCTTCAAAATGCTGCGTCGGGTAAAACGCACCTTCTTGATAGCCTCGAAACAAAGCAATCCAAGCATAGAAAGAAAGCTGGTTCGGAGGTAGCAAAAAGTCCGGCCATTGCAGGGCTAATAGGGTTTGGGCTGCTTGCGGGAGTTGGAATTTGTCGAACACGTCTTGAAGCGTGCTGTTGAGGTGTTGGACGGCACAGAATACCTCGCTGAAATTTTTGATTAATTCAATTGGTTTGACGGGAGGAGCGAGTTTTCTGAGTCCTTCGCCGGTTTTTTCTACTTCGTTGACGAATTTGCGAATTTTCTCGCTTGCTTCGGGAAACAGGGCCGACAATCTGCGGATCAGTTCTTCTGATTCCGAGGGAATATCTAGTGCGTACCCCGGCATTCTCATGCGGTCGAAGCCATTCGGATCGTACCGTTCAAAGGTGACATCGCGATCGAGATTGAGTTTTTTGAGGACTCGATTCACTGTATGTCCTTCGCCGCAGTCCCAAACGTAGTGGAATTGGGCATTAAAGGTGTATTTGTTGGCCATCGTAAAGGTGTGGCCAAAGCCTCCGGGGTGTTCGTGAGCTTCAAGGATGTGTACGGTTTTGCCGGAGTTTGCCATCAAAGCTCCGAAAACCAGTGCTGATAAACCACTGCCGACGATGAGGTAATCTGTTTTCATGGGAATTTCCTCGATCGATTGAAGAAGTCATTAGTCATTAGTCATTAGTCATTAGTCATTAGTCATTAGTCATTAGTCATTAGTCATTAGTCATCAGTCATTAGTCATTAGTCATTAGTCAGTAGTCAGTAGTCATTAGTCATTAGTCAGTAGTCATCAGTCAGTAGGGGCGGTGGATGGTGCGGGCCCGCCCTCTTAGTTGTCATTAGTCATCAGTCATTAGTCATTAGTCAACAGTTAACAGTCAACAGTTCACAGTTAACAGTCAACAGTTCACAGTCAACAGTCATTAGTCATTAGTCATCAGTGCTGTCGCCTCCGAGCTGTCCGTACAACGTCATCAGGAAGATGGAAGATGCGATCGACCACATGGGTTTCATTCCTAAGAACATTCTCACCTACTTATATATTTAAGCTAACTCTAAATTCTGAGGAAAGCGTGAAGTCAAGCAA
>NZ_JBARVX010000353.1:0-7413 GCF_049646505.1 Microcoleus sp. | reverse complement strand
ATACCACCCATCCGCTTCTCTGATGACCGTCCCCGTCTTAACCTTAAATCCTGTTGCTATTGGGCGATGGAATACTATGGGCACTTGACCTATTTTTGCAAGGTTAATACAAATCCTATTTTGCTCGTCCTTGACAATATCCAAATTATCTAACTGAGGATAAGTGAAAGATTTGTAGTAGTGAAATCCCTTGAATTTGGGCTTGCCCCTGCGATGGCCACTTTTGTCGGGCGTAGTGAAATTTGAAAAGGAAGTTTCCACTCGGTTAACTACATCCTGCAAAACTTGAGAATTCAAAGCTTTGTAGTCAGGGAATAGTTTTTTGGTGTTCTTCAGGTCAGCTAACTGGATAGTTTGCCACTGCACGTAACCACCTTCAATATTTGAGAAGATATCACCTTTCCTGGTAACAGGATTGCCTGACTCATCTTTTTTCCTGCCATCCCTAGTTTGCACTCTAGTTAAAGGAATGTTTTGATAAATCTCCTCAATGGGAACTATGGAGACGGTTAAGGGGCAAGCGTTAACAGGTGTTCTCGTGGATTCCCACCATCTAAACCTTTCGCTGAGGCGATAGTTGTATTGCCGGCGACACAGTTCTAGATGAGTCGCAATCGTTGCCAATTGCGCTTTTGTGGGTTTAAGTCGGTATTTGTACGTGAGTTGCATGGGAAACTTCTTCTACACTTAGGAAGTATATTGAAAATCAAGATGCCCCTGAAGATTGACCTGTTATAGTCAAATATGATTGTCGGGATCCGTTCCTCCGACCGACGAGCCTTTCATCACGCTCGGTAATTCAAGGGCGGGGTACTTCGCGCAGCGCTCAGATTCATCCCCTCTAAATATACCGAGGGACTTCCCGGCTGTTGGTTAAGTTTAAAACATTCTGCGAATATTGACTATAAACTCAGGAGCAGACACTGATGGCTAATTCTGTTTGGCGTTTAATTCCGCTGCTGTCAGCGTCTGGGAGGTTGCAGATGGCGATCGACAAATGGCTGCTGCAACAGCATCTAGCCCAGAAACATCCGCCAACTCTGCGATTTTACACTTGGCAACCAGCGGCGATTTCCTTGGGCTACCACCAGCAGCGCTGGCCGGAGTTTTGGCAGCAGCTATCTTGGCAGGGAATGCCTGTAGAATTGGTGAGGAGGCCCAGCGGCGGCCGCGCCGTGCTCCACCAAGGAGATTTAACTTATGCAGTGGTAGCGTCAGGATTTGGCAGCAGTCGCCTGAAAGCTTATCAGACTATTTGCGAGTTTTTGATTGAGGGTTGGAGGGCGATGGGTTTAGACTTGCACTACGGGGAAGCTAAACGGGGTTACATTCACAATCCGAATTGTTTTGGTACTGCGACGGGTGCTGATTTAGTTACGCCCGATGGCTGCAAGTTAATTGGTAGCGCGCAACTGCGCCGGGGCGATGCTATTCTGCAGCACGGTTCGATGCGCTTGCAACCGGATGTTAGTTTGTTCGATCGAGTTTTTGACGAAAAATTAATTCCTGTGAAATTACCTCTCTCTGAAACAGGAGATGATTTGATTGCAACTGTAATTGATGTTTTGAGCGCGGCGGCTTGTCGCTGTTTTGAGATTGATTTGGAAGTGCAGCCGCTTTCCGAGGAAGAATGGCAGGATATTTTGAAATTAACAACTAATAACCTGTGCCAAATTTAGCTTTTGGGAACAGCCAAGATTGCCGTTCTACAAAAGACTTTTTGCACAGATTTTCGCTTCGGGCCGGTCAACCGCTCCTTCAAGGCAGAGCGAGACAGATATACGCAGATACAGCATATTCCAGGTTTATGAAGTATACCTCAGAAACCCGGTTTCTTGAAAGTTATCGCCGGATAACTGATATCATGTCCGGTCAATTCCCTCCGCTTCGCTTCGCCCATAATAAAAAAGGTTCGTAGTGAGGACTTTAGTCCTTCGATTATAGCTTTTCTCAAAAAAATGAGGTACGGTCGAGAATAGGTAATTGGCTCGTTACTTTCGCTCTGCCTGGTAATGCAGATAGGCGAGGCTCTGCCTCTCTTTACCCCTGAGCTTCTGGAGAGAGAGAAGTGTGGCAGATGTTTAATTTATTAAATTTTCGTTCCTTAAGATTGTCCGAAGAGAGGAACGAAGCAAACAAGAGTATCTATTTTTCATGGTTTTTTACCACCTGGATCATCTTAAGTAAACCGTATTGCGATTAAAACCAGATTTCTGTGGTATTAATGCGTAAGTATTGTAGTTTAGGAATGAAAATTTAATAACTTAAGCGATTGCTCGTTACCATGCTCTGCCTGGTAATGCAGATAGGCGAAGAAGAGCCTCCTTCGATCTCGCTACTCACAGGATAAAGGACTGTAGGAGGTGCTGAAGTTATTAAGGTTTCGATCCTATTCCTTGACAGTTCAACACAGTATTTACAATCTAATTTTTCTTTTTTAAACTCAACAAAATAAATTGAGTTCTCTCTGCTTCATCAAAATTGTCATCGCTGACTAAAACAACACTTTGGCTGCCGTCTGGCAACTGCGGCCCGAGAGTCATTCCCTCTAAATTGTACAGCGGAATTCCCAGTTCGCTCAAGTCGAGCAGCAACTTTTTCCTCACAGGCTCGACCATTGCCATTGTTCCTTTAAAACTCTTGATTCTCGAAGTATCTGTCGCCGCTCCAGCCGCTACTTGATAAATTCTAGCGCTGTATCCCGACAGCCCAAAAGAACGCTCTAAACTCAAAAATTGACCGCCTCCAACAGTTACTAATTCTGTTAAATTGTTCAACAAACTCATGGGAACTTGGTCTAGCTGGTAAAGATTTTCTGAGACTAATTGCGGCGTTTTATCGACGATGATATAATGTAAAATGCGTATTTTGCTTGCTTGTTCCGGGTCTGCATCTTGCATTAACGGCGCTGCCGTCGCTGCGAACAAGCGAAATGGATCTAGACCGCCCGGACTAAAGGTTTCTGGGTCGATGCTTAAAGATTCAAAACCTGAATTGTCCAGCACTCCTTGCTGCTGTTCTTCATCGCTGGCATCGGGAATGTAGCGCTTTGGAATAGGTAAGTTACTCCGCAATTCTCCGGTTTTGAGGTCGAATTCGCCTACAAAAGGAGGGATGCTAGCATGAGTCAAGCCTTCGCTGGCGACAAATACTGAATTGCGGGGAGAAAGAGCGATGCCTTCGGGATTTATGGAACCCCAGGAGAAGGTTTTACCGTCTGCTTTCTTCAGCGTGGTAACGCTATCAACAGCAACTTTTTTCAGGCGAATATTGGCTGGATCGCTGGATGTTAGATCGAGTCGGAGACTGTAAAATCTGGCTTCTCCGTTTTCGCTCTTGTCGTCGGAAATCGCGTAAAACCGATAAGCTTTGGAAGTCGCGCCGCTAATACCTTTTGGATCGTAGGTAATTCCTGACAAGCCGCCGACTGGTGCTCCTTCAAAATTCATTTTTGGCAATTGGTACTCGCCCAAAAATTCTAGGGACATTTCAGGAAAAGAGCGGTCTTTAGCAACTGCTGGAGGGGCGCAAGCCGTGCATACGGTTAACAGAATTAGGGTTAAACTGAATAGGCGCAAAAGCCGATCGCCCAACACCTTAGAATCCCAATAATTGCTCAGTGCGCTAAATTTTATTTTGTTGCTCTTGTTGAACAGTTTGCTTTTGTGCCATCTTTGTGACATAATTTATACCATTTTGTAGATATGCAAAATTTGATGTTTCGAGCCCAGATGCCGAATCGCGGCAACCATATTTCTTTTATGAGAAATTCTGTGCCAATTGGGTGCTTGCTTTTTTTGTGGCTGTGTGCTGGTTCTATTGCTAGCGCCCAAACTAATGCACCGGGCCTCGATCGATTTTCTCCTAATCCTCTAGAAATTACCACCCCCGATCCGCTAAATCCCGCCAGTGAGCCTTTGAGCAGCAGTCAGCGGGACGAACTGACAGTGGCTTTGGAGGAGTTAAACTTAGAAGCAGCGGCTAAACTGCAAGCTGGAGATGGGGCTGGTGCTTTTGATATTTGGTTCCGAGAATTGCGGCTGCGTAGGTATTTGGGCCCGGCGGCGGAAATTGCTGCTTTGAGTCGGGTGGGAAGTGTTGCTTGGAGTAGCAGTAAAAACCTCGAACTACAGTTGATTACTAAACGACTGCAGGCAATTCACGAACAAGTCAAATCGCAAGTACCAATTGATACTGATTTGCTCCCGGCTTTGGCTGCGGCTTTTCAGCAGGTGCGGGCTAAAGGCCCGACTGTAGAAGTTTACCAACAAATTCTCGAAAATGCGCGCCAAAAGCAAGATATATTGACTCAAGGTCAGATTTTGAAGAATATCGGGCTAATTCACATTAATTGGCTCAGTTACGAGAAAGCGGCTCCGGTGTATGAGGAATTGGCAAGTTTAATTCAGGAAAACCGCGCTTTATTTGCGGCTAATGCTGGGGTACAAAATTCTGTTTTATCGGCGGGAAACGGCGCGCCGCCGCAGCCTGTAACTGCTCCAACTGAGGTGGATGCTTTGAGACAGTTGGCCTACGTTTACCAGCAGTCGAAACAGCCCCTAAAGGCGATCGCAGCCCGTGAAAAATTAGCATCCGTTTATCTTAACCTGCAAAACCCCAGGGCTATACCGCCGCTAAAAATTGCGATCGCCACCGATTACCAAACCATAGGTCAAATCAACTTAGCAGCTCAATACTATCAGGAAGCTTACAATTTAGCCGTCCCCCTTCAACAGTACGCTCAGGCTAGCGAAGCTTTGGACAAATTAGCACTGCTTTACCGAGCGCAAAAGCAGTGGGAGCCGACTTTGCGGATTTATCAAATGCAGTTGCTGTTGGAAGAGCGGGCTTACAATTGGTACGGATTGATGAATGCTTACGACAATATCGGTCAAGTTTATCAGGAAATGAAGGCTTACGATAAAGCTTTGGAATCCTATCAAAAAGGGTGGGAAGTGGCGAAAAGATTGGGACACAGAAAAGAGTATTTTGCTAAGAAGATTCTCAAGGTTAACAAGCAATTGCAAAGAAATTCGTAGTTGTCAGCAGGTAACTATGACAAATTGTGATGTGAGTAATGTAAATGCAGTAAGGCGTGCATTGCACACCTACACAACTACTTTTGACTCGTAGGTTTCTCGCGAGATAGAGTAATATAGTACATCAGTTTCGTAATAACGAGCAGTTTTTTCATATTTCATGCCAACTTTCTGTATCACCCGCTGGGAGGCGATATTTTCTGGGCGGGCGATCGCAACTATTCTCTCCAACTTTAATATTTCAAATCCATAACTTAGACTAGCAAAAGACGCTTCTGTCGCCAATCCTTGATTCCAATAAGCTTTGTATAGCGCGTAGCCAAGCTCAACTTCCGGTGTTTTGTCCAGAAAACCCAGCCCGCAGCGACCAATCATTTTACGGTCTATTTTATGTACTACAGCCCACATTCCAAAGTTGTTTTCTTCCCAACGTTTGAGCATGGTATGAATGGCGATTTCTGTTGCTTCTCTAGTTTTAACTCCTGTAAGGTATTTCATTATTTCCGGATCGCTGTAGATGCGGTACAGATCGTCTAAGTCGTTTGGCGTAAATTGTCTGAGGTACAATCTTGGTGTTTCTATTTCTGGCATGATGATAATATAACTTCTAGCAGTAGATTATAATACCAGTTTTGTCGGTCTACAAACATTTGGGTTGGGTTTCGTTTCTCAACCCAACCTGCTGTTACAAGAAAACACTCTTTGTGAAACAGGCATCTTGCCTGTTACTGATATTAGTGCCAAATATTCATTCTATTTGTTACAATTATGACTTATACCAATTTTTTATGAAGCTGCATAGAATTCGATCCCCCCTAACCCCCCTTCTTAAGGGGGGGACAAGAGTCCAATCAAAGTCCCCCTTCTTAAGGGGGATTTAGGGGGATCGGAATATGTGCAACTTCACATTAAATTGGTATTAGATCTATTCTACCATTTTAGCGATCGATGACCATTTCCTCACCAGTAGCAGATACCAAAAACAAATCCGGCCAGGAAACAGACTGGCGGTTATTCATGAGGTTGGCATCTTACGCAACCCGCAGCAAACGCTTGTTGATTATTTCGATCGTCCTATTAGTACCGCTAGCAGTCTCAGGAGCAATTCAACCGATTCTGATCGGACAGGCAATTTCGGTAATTCGAGCGGAACCTACCTATGAATTCTTGCGGGGATTGCCTTTATCTACTGCATTAAACGTGTTAGCAGTTTTGCTGATGCTAACTATAACACTTAGATTAGCACTGCAATCAGTTCAAGGCTATTTAGTCACGAAAGTAGGGCAAATAATTACTACAGATATTAGAAATGATTTGTTCGCCCACGTCACATCGCTAGCAGTGCGATTTTTCGATCGCACTCCTGTCGGTAAATTGATGACGCGCCTCACCAGCGATGTCGAAGCTTTGGGAGAAGTATTTTCGAGCGGGGCAATTGGGATTGTCAGCGATTTATTTTCAATTTTAGTAATTGTCATTTTCATGTTTACCATGCAGTGGCAACTAGCTTTAATGTTGGTGATGATGATGATCCCGATTACCGCAGTCATAATTTATTTCCAGAACCAATATCGCATAGCAAATTACACTACCAGAGAAGAACTTTCCGAACTCAACGCACAACTTCAAGAAAACTTGACTGGTATTAGCGTAGTGCAGCTATTCCGCCGCGAAAGATTCAACTCAGAATTGTTTAGAGTCACCAACAAACGCTACATCAAAGCAGTTGACACCACCATCTTTTACGACTCTGCGGTATCTTCGACATTGGAATGGATTGCTTTAGTGGCAATTGCAGCCGTTTTGTGGCTGGGCGGTGAAAAAGTTCTGCAAGGTAATCTTAACTTTGGTACTCTCTCGGCATTTATTTTATTTGCTCAGCGTCTCTTCGATCCGTTGCGGCAATTTGCCGAGAAGTTTACCGCGATTCAAGCAGGATTTACCGCCGTCGAACGGATTAGCGATATTCTTAACGAACCGATCGAAATTCAAGATAGAACTATCGTACAGAAAGAAGAAGGAAGAGGGCATAAGGAAGAAGAAAGAGGAAAGAGGAAAAAGGGAAGAAGGGAATATTATTCGCCGCTGTTAATTACCGGTCATCCTGAGACAATTTCCTCTAACTTGTCTTCAAATGAGCCAGAATTGGTAGAGAATAATCCAAGTCCGAAAACTTCAGAATATCGTCTATCAATTAACAATCGACCATCGACAATCGACTATCAAAAGTCGAATGAATTCGCATCAGGAGAAATCCAATTTGACAATGTGTGGTTTGCTTACAAAGAAGATGAATACGTCCTGCAAAACCTCAATTTTACGATCGCATCCGGCGAAAAAGTAGCATTAGTGGGCCCCACCGGTGCGGGCAAAA
>NZ_JBARVX010000352.1:0-2763 GCF_049646505.1 Microcoleus sp. | reverse complement strand
TTGGATATTTCCCTATGAAAAGATTTGCGCGGTGTGCGATCGCCCGCGCCACCTGCGCTTTGACAGTCAAAACCGCTTGCACGCGGAAGGAGAGCCTGCCATTGAGTTTGCCGACGGATGGAATTTTTACTATTATCACGGTGTCAGATTGCCTGAAGAATACGGCCAAGTCCCCCCAAATCAATGGCAATCCCAATGGCTTTTAACAGAAGAGAATGCCGAACTGAGGCGAGTGTTAATTCAAGGGATTGGTTACGATCGCATTTGTCAAGAATTGTCAGCAAAACAAATAGATAGTTGGCAGGAATATGCACTATGACAAATAGATAATGCCGATGTCGAGCCGATTTGTTTGTTAAAAATGACTTGTCCGAGTACGGGATTCATTCACGCTTTGAGAGTACCGTTTAATCTGACATCTGCTAGGGAGGCAATTGGCTGGGTAAATTGGGAGATCGATCCAGAGGAATTTTCCGTGCAGACTTGATAATGTATTTCCCTGTCTGGATGGTTATAGTCCAATACGGTTCACTTAAGACAGATCCCCCCTAACCCCCCTTAAAAAGGGGGGGACAAGAATGCACTCAAAGTCCCCCTTCTTAAGGGGGATTTAGGGGGATCTCCGGGGCATAAATATGTTAAGTAAACCGTATTGGGTTATAGTCAAGAACGTGCATTATTTGACCAGGTGTTAGAGCAGGTCAAGAGTGGTGAATTATGGATAGCCGATCGCAATATGTGTACCAAAGGATTCCTGTTTGGCTTGGATCGGGCAGGGGCTAATTTTTTAATCCGAGAACATAAAACTTTGCCCCAGACAGCTTTGACTCCCTTGAGCGAAGTTGGTAAAGTCGAGACTGGTACAGTATTTGAACAAGCAATTAGTGTGACTGGTCTGGAAGAATCTTTAAAAAATGTACGAAGAGTAGTCTTGCACCTTCACAAACCAACTCGTAACGGTGAGTCAGAAATTGCTATTTTTACTAGCTTACCTTCGAGTGTGAAGAATGCGATTGAAGTAGCCGAGTTGTATAGAAAACGCTGGAAGATTGAAACGATGTTTCAAGTTCTAGAGAATAACTTTGCCGGAGAAATTCCAGGTTTAGGTTATCCCCAAGCTGCTTTATTCTGTTTTTGTTTAGCTTTAGTTGCCTACAATACTTTAGCTGTAATCCGCAGAACTCTCGGCAGCATACATGGTGTAGGGAAAATCGATGCCAGCCTTTCTGAATTCTACTTGGTCACTGAAATTCAGGGGAATTATCAAGGAATGATCGTTGCGATTGACCCTGTGTACTGGAGGAGTGTCGGATCATTATCACCCCCCCAATTTGCTCTTTGGTTGACAGATTTAGCCCAGAAGTGTTAATTTGAAATCTTTCCTTAAACAACCTCGTTCTCCTAAAAAGAAAAAACCGGATTTGATTGTAGACCCACTGCATCGTTATGTATCTACAGCTCGACTTTTGAAGCAAGCTCAGCAAACACCTTGACAGGGCTAGGCTTTAAACCCCGTTCTTTGGTAACTCCTGAAATTAGCGAATTTGAAAAAGTCAAGAAAAATGTGAATACTGTGCTGACATTTTTTGAAGGTTTGATGGACAATCGCCCTTTTTTCGCTAGCAATGATATAACTTTAGCAGATAGCGTTGCTGGAACTGTTGTGGTTTTGATGCCTTTGATTGGGGTTTCCTTAGACGATTTTCCTAAAATTAAAGCTTGGTGCGATCGACTAATGTCCCGTCCTTCATGGCAGCAAACTCAATTCACCGAGGCACAAATGGCAGTTTTCGCAACTCGGAGAGAAAAATTTCTCGCAAAATCTGAAGTCTGATGAACAAATCAACTCTCGCCCGATCGCTCTTTTTCCTAGGTGCTATAGCCTGCATCCAAATTCCCGCAGCAGTTTCGCAGCCTGCAACTCGCTCTGGCTATGAAACAATTAACGTCAAGCAGTTTGTAGCCGATCGCAAAATTACGGTTTCCAACCCCAAAGATATCGCAGCCAAACTCTTTATTCTCGATCGAGAATCTGAAGGCAGAAAAAGCGATGGCATTTTGGTTGAATATCCCGCGCGAGATACCGCCGCAATTGTTCATACAGTCGTCGGTTTGGCTGACGATTCTGTTGCGGGAATGCGGCACCGCATCGAACTCAGATTCAGGCAAAATAAGTGGGAAATTGTCTGGATTGGGTGGCAATCAAAGTGTCAGCCAAATCGCGGACATCAAAATTGGGCGGCCCGCCGCTGTTTGTAAAAAGGTCGATCGGCTTTTTGGTTGTCACCCGTCAGCGCCCGGAGAAACCGCACCGCAACAGTAGGAATCACCGACAATTAAATTGGTTTGCAGTCAGGACGAAGAATGCTTACCGACTCAAAGAGGATCGAGAAAACCCAAATCCTCACTACAAACCGATCGAACTTCTCAGTTTACTTGCACATAATCAAATTTCCAGCCGAGATAAATCCGGGAACAGGCGCTGAAATCTCAACCCAATTGCGGTTTTCTCCATTCTGATCTTTCACCAACTGGAAATTCGGCACAAGCGTTACTTGACCGTTAGCCGCCACGCCGCCTTTAATCGCAGAAGTCTTGGAAGGTTCGGCACGAACAGCCAGACCCCTGGGCGCTACGCGAGGTTCTACTTGGCGGCACAGACTGACGGGGCCCATTGCTGGCGCTGGTGTCGCTGCTGGCGCTGGTGTCGCTGCTGGCGCTGGTGTCGCTGCTGGCGCTGGTGTCGCTGCTGGCGCTGGTGTC
>NZ_JBARVX010000351.1:0-4478 GCF_049646505.1 Microcoleus sp. | reverse complement strand
AAATGTAATAGAATTGTTAATACCGAAATTAACTGCGGTGTCAAACATGACGATCGCCAAAGCAGGCTGCATAGTTCCCGAAAGACTAGAATCCCAGTAATATTTATAAATTTCTAGGAGCTCTGCTTCCGACATCTGCGTCACGTCGAGGGGCGGCAGCCCGCGACTGTAGCGGTAGGAGTTGTATTCTGTTTGCAGGATGCCCCGATAGGTTCTGCCGCCCTTATCGGCTGGGTGATTGCTGAATCCGCCCTCAAAATATAAGGTGAAATAAAGAGCAGTTTGAAATAATTTCTGCCGAAAGCTGGCTGTCTGCTGCTGCTGTGCGAAAGTCTTTTGGGCAAAAGGCAAGGGGATTGCTAAGGCTAACAAAAGTATCCCCAGCAGGAGGTTTGGCTTCCACTTGATGTTAGGTTGGTGCTGTGTCGCTTGCTTGTCGCTCATAAATTATCTGTGACGATCGCGCGTAATTCCGCTAAAACTGGTACTCTGCAAAATAATATAGATTCAACCTTTAACTTGATAGCACAGATAGGCCGCCAAATGAATTCCGATTTTCGCAACCAATCCGAAACACCCCAATTTGAAGATGCTGCATCGCTGACAGTCGTTGCAGAAACCTATTACTCCCAAGGCGATTTAGCAGCAGCAGTCGCTGCTTGCCGCCGAGCTCTGGAATTGCAACCGGATTGGGCGGCGGCTTACGTGACAATGGGTAACGTGCAGCAAGCAACCGGGCAAATTGAGGAAGCGATGCGGTTTTATTCTGAGGCGATCGCCCTGAATCCCGATTTTGCTGAGGCCTATGCTAATTTGGGGAGTATGCTCTACAAACAAGGGCGTTTGGTAGAGGCGATTGTCAATTACCAAAAGGCGATCGAACTCAAACCAACTTTGGCCGCTGCTTACTGGAATTTGGCAGGGGCGATGAAGCAGCAAGGGCAGTTTGATGCTGCTGTAGCCTACGAGCAAAAAGCTCTCGAACTCAATCCCCATCTGGCTCAGGTAGATTTTCACATAAATTTGGGAGATCGATTAGCGCGGCAGGGGAAGCTAGATGAGGCTGTGGCTGCATGGCAGCGGGCGATCGCCTTCAAACCCGATTTACCCGAAGCATACTGTCAAATTGGCATAATTTTGCGCCACCAAGGCAAATTTAAAGACGCCATACCCAACCTGCAAAAAGCCCTAGAAATTAAACCAGATTTTATTTCAGCCCACCAACATTTGTGCGGCATCCTCAGAGATACTAGCAATTTAGCAGCCGCGCGGCAAGCCGTGCACGCATACAGCCAAATGTGCGCCGAAACCGATCCGATTATGACGGCGATTTACTTCGTCAGCACCTATCAAGTATCGGGATTGAATCAAATTGCGGGCGATCGATTTTTAGAATTAGAATCCTACTTGCAGCAAAACTTAGAAACGGCAAGTTCGGTAGAAATTAAATCGCTTTATGCAAACTTCTTATTCAGCACGCCCTATCTGCGAGATGACTTGGCAGCCAACTCTCAACTTTACAGATTAATTGCCAAAAAGTACACCGACAAATGTATCAAACCTAATTTTCCTCAACCTGCAAATTACAGTTACCAACCAAAAGCCCCCGGTAGCAAGTTAAAAATCGGCTTTTTGTCCAATCACTTCAGCCGCCATTCTGTAGGTTGGTGCAGCGCTGACATCATTCGCGAATTGTCCGGCATCACGCCCAACTTGCATTTATACGCTTCTGAAAAAATTGTTGCGGACGATCGCACTCAGCAATTTGAAAAAATTGGCAAACTGACTTTCCCCAAAACTTACCCAAACGGACTTGCCAATTCCGCAGAAATTATCGCCCAAATTCAGCAAGACGAATTAGACGTTTTAGTCGATTTAGATTCTCTCAGCGTACCAGTTCACGCAGATATTCTTCACCAAAAACCCGCGCCAGTTTGTGTTTCTTGGTTGGGATTCGATGCACCTTACATATCCTCGGAAAATTACTTTCTTACAGACTGGCACTCGCACCCAGAAGGCCGCGAAAAATATTATGACGAACAGCTAATTAGGATGCCGGATTCTTTTGTAGCGGTGTCAGGTTTTCAGAGGTACGGAGTCGATCCGGTGGCATTGAGAAAGTCGAACCGGATCGGTTTGGATCAGACGGTTTACCTGTGCGTCGCTCCCGGCAGAAAATTCAACCGCGACTTAGTAAAAGCACAAGTTGCGATTCTCAAACAAGTACCCAACAGCGTTTTAATTCACAAAGCTTTGGGCGATGCTGCGGTGTTTGAGGGTGCGTATCACCAAGCTTGCGAAGCTGAAGGAGTCAGCAAGCACCGAATTAAGTTTTTGCCGAGGTTTGCTACGGAGGAAGAGCACAGAATTGTCTATTTGCTGGCCGATGTTTTGTTGGATTCTTATCCTTATAATGGAGGAACTCACACTTTAGAGGCTTTGTGGTTTAATTTGCCTGTGGTGACTCGTACCGGAGAGCAATTTTTGTCGAGAATGGGTTATTCGTTTTTGCAGGCTTTGGGGATGGAAACTGGCGCGGCTCAGTCTTGGGAAGAATATGTGGATTTGGGTGTAAAATTGGGTAAAGATGCTAATTTGAGACAGGCAATTAAAGCGCATTTGATGAAGTCTAAAGATGCAGCTAATTTGTCGCCGCTGTGGAATCCGAAAAAGTTTGCTGGTGATATGTATGGGGTGTTTGAAAAGTTGTGTAAAATATGATATGGAATTTCTCATAAAGATGAGGTGCTGTCGGGCATGGGGCATGGGGCATTGGGCATGGGGCATTGGGCATGGGGCATGGGGCATGGGGCATGGGGCATGGGGTATTGGGCATTGGGCATTGGGCATTGGGCTTGAGAACCACTATATTTCTGATATTTCGTATTTTTGTATTGCCACAGTTCTCTTATTCATAATCAAGACAAAACTGAGGCAGCAAGTCTCGGAATTAAATAAAAATATTAGGATTTAAAAATGGCTATTTTACACGGCAGTTGGCTACTAAATAATGAAAAAAGCGGCTTATTTATTTGGGGGGAAACTTGGCGGAAGATTGGGGCGATCGATATTGTTGAATCTGAGATAATTCCGCATAATCCTTTGGCAATGACTGAGGCGGAGTTGAATATTTTTCTAAATTCTTTGCAGCAGTCGGGGAAACTCCACTGGCAATTACCCGAAACCGCAGAAATTAAGCAGAAAACTAAGAAAACTCGGAGTTCGTCCAAAACGACGGCGGCAGTCCTTCCTAGGGAAAATTTATCGATTCAGAGGCAAGTTCGGGCGATCGCGCTTCCCACCAAAATCTCGGAATCCAACGCAAATATTATGCCGCAGCACTCAGCCGCAGCATTAGAGGAACCAGCCAAAATCAATGAAATTTATCTTTATCCCTGGCAAGTTGAAGGTTATTTGCTCAACCCTCAAGCCACTTTTGTTTTTTTGCAATCGCTGCCGCTAAATAGCACAGAAGCAGATTCTTTTGTCGGCTCGGATTTGCGTTTTTGGTCGCATCTTGCTAGGTGGAGTTTGGATTTGTTGGCGAGGTGCAAATTCTTGCCGGCATTGGAGAGGCAATCTGATGGTTCTGCTATTGCTAAATGGCAACCTTTGTTAGACAGTTCGACAGATATTCTCCGTCTCGCTACTTTTTCTAAGCAAATGCCGGCGGCTTGTCGAATGTATCAATCGAAGGAAGAAGGTTCGGCAGCGGATTTTGTAGCGGATGTAACGGATGTAAGATTGGCCGCGGATTTTGTAAAGGCTTTGGCGGTGGATTTGCCGGTGGGGGCGCAGGAGTTGGTTTTGGGGTTTTTGAGCAGTATTGTAGATAGTGAAGTGCGATCTGCTGCTGGCTCAAATTTAGACATCAAAACACTTTCTCCAACCCGCGAATGGCTGCAAGCTTTGCAACAAGAATCTGGAGTCGTGCAAGCAGAATCAGCCGCTTTAGAAAAGTTGGCAAATAAGCTTGTTGCTTGGACTTCGCCGCTGCAAAACCAACTGTCTGAACAAAGTTTATTTCGCACTTGTTTTCAACTTATTCCGCCGTCTCCGGGCAAAGTTAATTGGAGTTTAAATTATTGTTTGCAAGCAGTAGATGAAACGGATTTTTTGGTGGATGCTACAACTGTTTGGAACAATTCTGTTGAACGTTTGGCTTATGCGGGGCGGACAATTGAATTGCCACAAGAAACTTTGCTGGGAGGGTTGGGTTTAGCATCGAAACTTTATCCGTTAATTGAACCGAGTTTGCAAGCACAGCGGCCTCAATTTTGTCAATTAAATCCGCTGCAAGCTTACGAGTTTATTAAGTCTGTGGCTTGGCGATTTGCTGATAGCGGGTTGGGCGTTGTTTTGCCGCCTAGTTTGACAAAGACTGATGGTTGGGCGAGTCGTTTGGGTTTGAGTATTCAGGCGGAAACTACCCCCCCCAACCCCCCCTTAGCAAGGGGGGGCGCTGGAGAAATTAACCC
>NZ_JBARVX010000350.1:0-4430 GCF_049646505.1 Microcoleus sp. | reverse complement strand
TCTTGTTCTAATTGTGGCTACACAACCGATAGAGATGTCGCTAGCGGTCAAGTAATTAGAAATAGAGGAATAGCTTTGATTAGTACCGATGGACAGTCGGGAATTCAAAATGCCTATGCAGACGGTTTGCCGGGGATTGAGGCGTCTCAATCTAGGTCAAAGTCGAAAACCCGCAAGGGAATAACTAGGAAATCTAAGAAGTGATTCTTAGAAGCTCCGCACCTGATAGTCGGAGTAATGTCACTGCTAATATATTTACAGACCAAAAACTATATCTGCTCAAAATCTGCGCGATCGGACTCCGGCCGGGCGATCGCAGATAATTAATCAAAATATATCTCAAAACATCGACGCTTGTGTCAAAGCTATCATCATCAAAGAGCGCACAGCCGCTCTTTAACTCCAGTACAGATGCACCGCACCTCCCGCCGGGCCCTGTAATTCGATCGAACAATTTGCGAATATAAAAATATCGTGGAAAGGCCGCACCCCCCAGGGGCAATCCCCAGTTGATGTACCGTGAGGCTATAACAAGAGTATCTCGCAACCAGGTTCATCCGGCAAGCAAGCAACTTAGCATTCAACGAACAATATTTGATTGCCAGCATCGGCAACTCGCTCCCAGGTCCAGTCCATTTGTAGGCGAAAGTTAGAGCGGACTGCGAGCTTACACTTGACATATAGGGATCGGTCCCGAACACGATAGCTCATCCACAAGCAAAGAATACGGGGGTTAAAAGCCCGCGTTGGTTTTCCTCTCAGCACTCTTTGTGACTGAGTTTCCCACCTATTGAGTGTTTTTCTATGACTAACGCATCCCAGGGGCTTCGCTCCACATCGATAGTTGCTGTGAGCACCTTTACTCCGGCTCTCAACAAGATGATTCAGTCGGGTTACGTCAACGGCGAGCAACTCAAGCAAGCTCAAATTGAAAGCCGGAAGTCGGGCAAGCGGTTGACGGAGGTATTAGAAGCACTTACCGGGCAGCCGCTGCCACCAGAATTGCTGCGGCTTTACAAGAAGCAGCAGATGTTTGAACGGAAGATAGTCTACGGGGTTGAAGCTTTTGACCCGGAGATGAGCTCGATGTCTAACGAGCAACTCGGAGTTATGCTCGACGGGTTGAAGATTTCGATCGACATTTGTCACCAAGGCCGATTTTTACCCGTAGCGAAGACTGAAACTGAGCCTGCGGCAGTTTTGGTGGCAATGGTCGATCCCGACAACCTCAACGCTCAAGAAGATTTGCGGCGGATTTTGCAGCCTCACGGCTTGAGTTTTCAGCGCCGGGTGATTACGCCAGACGACTATCAGGATATAACTGCGGCCTACCAAGACGACCAAGTTAAGATATCCGCCAAAATAGCAGAAGCCGAAAAGCAGAGAAAGCTGGAGTTAGGGGAAGGAGATTTTGGCGAACTCTCGCTAGAAGAGGAGAGTGCGGATCAAGAAGACCTAGCTAACACCTTGGACGATGCTGAGGCGGCTCCGGTAATTAAGGCCGTCAATATCATTTTGGCTAAAGCTTTGTCGGAAAAGGTGTCTGACATCCACGTAGAACCTCAAGAAGAGTTCATGCGGATTCGGATGCGGAAAGACGGGGTGCTGCAAGAGTATTTCCGGTTTCCCAAGCAGGTAGTGCAAGCAATTACGGCTCGTTTCAAAATTATTGCCAACCTCGACATTGCCGAACGCCGACAAGCTCAAGACGGCCGCATCCGCCGGGTGTTCGAGGGACGCACGGTGGATTTCCGGGTGAACAGCTTGCCTTCGCGGTACGGCGAAAAAATTGTGCTGCGGATTTTGGACAGTTCCAGCACTCAGTTGGGTTTGGGTTTGTTAATCTCCGACGAGGAAACTTTGGCTTTAGTCCGAGAGTCTTCTAGCCGTCCGTTCGGACTAATTTTGGTGACGGGGCCGACTGGTTCGGGCAAATCAACTACTCTGTACTCGATTCTGGCGGAACGGAACGATCCGGGGGTTAATATCAGTACGGCGGAAGACCCGATCGAATATGCTTTGCCAGGAATTACCCAATGTCAAGTAATTCGGGAAAAAGACTTAACTTTTTCCAACATTCTGCGGGCATTTTTGCGGCAAGACCCTGACGTGATGCTGGTGGGGGAAACGCGGGACAAGGAAACGGCAAAAACTGCTCTGGAAGCTGCTTTGACGGGACACTTGGTGCTGACGACGCTGCACACGAACGACGCGGCCGGGGCAGTCGCGCGTTTGGCAGAAATGGGCGTAGAACCGTTCATGGTTTCGGCGGCTCTGTTGGGCGTGTTGGCTCAGCGTCTGATGCGGCGCGTTTGCGACAAATGCTGCATTCCTTACCAGCCTACTGCCGCAGAACTCGGCAAGTACGGTTTGTCAGCTTCTCAAGAAATCGATTTGACTGTTTACAAAGCCAACACCGTACCGGTGGAGGAAAGGAAGGAACTGGCAGAACGCGAGCAACTTTGTCAAAAGTGCAGCGGCATAGGCTACAAAGGACGGGTAGGGGTTTACGAGTACCTGAAAAATACTGAGCGGCTGCAAACTCTGATCACTCAAGGAGCTCCCACAGAGCAAATTAAGGAAGCGGCTGTAGAAGAAGGGATGAAAACGTTGTTGGCTTACAGCTTGCAGTTGGTGCGGGAAGGCGCGACTACCTTTGAAGAAGTCGAGCGGGTGACGTTTACTGACTCGGGGCTGGAGGCGGAAATGAAAGCCAAGCGCAAGCAGGGACTTACCTGTAAAACTTGTCGGGCAGAATTGAAGCCGGAGATGCTGGATTGTCCGTACTGCTTGACACCCCGCTTTTTGGATTGATTCAGTTGGCAGTTGGCAGTTGGCAGTTGGCAGTTGGCAGTTGGCAGTTGTTGGTTGGCAGTTGTTGGTTGGCAGTTGTTGGTTGTTAGTCAGCAGGAATGGTAATTCGGAATTAGAACCAAGAAATAACAAATAACAAATAATAGCCAACAGCCAAATGCCCACTGACAAATGACAACAGCCAACTGCCAACAGCCAACAGCCAACAGCCAACAGCCCACTGACAAATGACAACAGCCAACAGCCAACGGTTGACTGTTAACTGAGTTAAATTAGTCAATAACTATCAACTCGATCTAGGAGAGGTATCTATGGGTCTGATGATTGAAGACGTACTGGAGTCCCTGGTAGAGCAAGGGGGTTCGGACATACACATCCAAGCGGGCGCGCCGATATTCTTCCGAGTCAGCGGTAAACTAAGTCCTCAAGTGCAATACGGCGACATTTTGTCTGCTGAGGAAGTGCAGATCCTGATTTTCCAAATGCTCAACAATATGCAGCGCAAGCAGTTGGAAATGGAGTGGGAACTCGACTGCGCTTACGGTGTGAGAGGATTGGCTCGGTTCCGGGTGAATGTGTACCGGGAGCGGGGCGCTTGGGCTGCTTGTATGCGGGCTCTGGCTTCCAAGATTCCTAACGCAGATGCTTTAGGCGTGCCGCAGATTTTGCGGGACTTGACGGAAAGACCGAGGGGTATGCTGTTGGTGACGGGACAAACCGGTTCCGGGAAAACTACTACGATGGCTGCTTTGTTGGATCTGATCAACCGGACGCGGGCGGAACATATTTTGACAGTTGAAGATCCGATCGAATATGTGTTTCCAAATATTAAGAGTTTGTTTCACCAGCGTCAAAAGGGCGAAGATACTAAGAGCTTTGCTAATGCGCTGAGAGCTGCTCTGCGGGAAGATCCTGACGTAATTCTGGTGGGGGAAATGCGGGACTTGGAAACGATCGGTCTGGCAATTTCGGCGGCGGAAACGGGTCACATGGTGATGGGAACGCTGCACACCAATTCTGCGGGTGCGACGATCGATCGGATTTTGGACGTGTTCCCGCCCATTCAACAACCGCAGGTTCGCGCCCAGGTGTCTAACTCTTTGGTGGGAATTTGCAGCCAAAATTTGGTTGTAAAAGTTGGTGGCGGCCGCTGCTGCGCTATGGAAATCATGGTGAATACTCCTGCTATGGCTAACTTGATCCGGGAGGGCAAAACTCCAATGATTTACTCCCAAATTCAAATGGGGGCAAAGTTGGGCATGAGAACAATGGAAATGGCTTTAGCTGAACTTTACAAGACTGGTAAAGTGACTTGGGAAGCGGCAATGAGCAAGGCTTCTAAGGCTGACGAACTCGAACGCTTGATCGGCCCGGCACCTGTTGGCGCCAAGGTTGGAGCTCATTAATTCAGTCATCAGTCATTAGTCAGTTGTCATTAGTCAGTTGTCATTAGTCATTAGTCATTAGTCATTAGTCATTAGTCAGTTGTCATTAATCATTAGTCATTAGTCAGTTTGCTGTTGGCCCTTGTTATTAATTATGGGTAACAACTAACAACTAACAACTAACAACTAACAACTAACAACTAACAACTAACAACTAACAACTAACAACTA
>NZ_JBARVX010000349.1:0-3627 GCF_049646505.1 Microcoleus sp. | reverse complement strand
CTAATGACTGATGACTAATGACTGATGACTGATGACTGATGACTTCCGTAAATCTCTCTCTGGGAAGATGGCACGCCCCACACAAATCTGGTTTGGTATAGAAAAAATACATAATTAGTTTTAATATCAATTCCGGTTGCATCAGTATTGTTCAAACTCTCAACAGTCAGCAGTCAACAGTCAACAGCCAACAGCCAACAGCCAACATCAACAATAGTGCAACCGGAATTGATATAACAATATTGTTTCACCAGCAGAAGAAATAGTGCGATCGCGCGATCGCTACAGGTCAAAAAAAATGAATCGGTTTCAGGTCTTGCCCTTACCCATTAAATCTTACAGCATTGCTACATTTAGCGCCGCCACGGCCTTACTGCTGACAACTCTGTTAGTCTTTGCATTCCAGGCAACTCCTGCAATATTACTTTTTGCCGGTGCAATGGTTAGCGCTTGGTATGTTGGCTTAAAGTACGCAGCACAAGAACTAGAAAGAGAACGCCAGATTATTACAAAAGTAATTGACACTTCGGCTTGCTTGATTGTAGTTCTCGACAGCCAAGGACGGATTGTGCGGTTCAATCAAGCTTGCGAAAAAACCACAGGCTACTCGGTAGCAGAAGTTGTGGATAAATGCGTGTGGGATTTGTTTTTAATACCAGAAGAATTAGAACCCGTTCAAACAGTTTTTAGCAAACTTAAATCCGAAAAATTTTACAGCGAATATCAAAATTATTGGCTCACGAAAAATGGCGAACTGCGCTTCATTTCTTGGTCTAATACAGTGATGGTTGATGGCGAGGGTTTGGTAGAATATGTGGTAGCAACTGGCATCGATATTACCGATCGCAAAACAGCAGAAATAGCCCTAGCTTCATCCTACACCCAGCTAGAAAACCGCGTCAAACAGCGGACTGCAGAACTTACAGTAGCTAAAGAAGCACTGCAAGCTCAAGAAGAACGATTTCGCTGCTTGAGTTCCTGTTCGCCGGTGGGGATTTTCATGGCGGATTTCGAGGGGCGCTACACCTATGCAAACCCGCGCGCTCAGGCGATTTTCGGCTTGAGTTTGGCAGAACTTTTAGGAAACGGTTGGGAGAATTGCATTCACCCGGAAGACTGCGATCGCGTATTGAGCCGATGGCTGGATTATACTCGCGAAGGTGGGGAATACGCGATCGAATATCGCCTGCAAACAGCAGAGAAAATTGTCCGCTGGATTAACGTTTGTTCCTCGCCAATGTTCTCCGACTCCGGCGAACTCATCGGATACGTGGGCACGGTGCGAGATGTCACCGAAAGACAACAAGCGCAAGCAGCTTTATCTAGCAGCGAACAACAACTGAGAACGCTGCTAGAAAATACGCCCGATGTGATTATCCGCACCGACAAAGAACTGCGTTATATTTATGTCAATCAAGCAGTTGCTAGAAGCCAAGGACAACCAGTTTCATTTTTTATCGGCAAAACCAGTCAAGACTTAGGAATGCCGCCAGAACAGTGCCAAATGTGGGATGAAACCCTGCAAAAAGTGTTAGAAACAGGTAGAGAAGAAATTATCGAATTTCAGGCGGAATCAACCGAAGGTATCAGAAGTTATCAATCTCGCGTCGTGCCAGAATTTAACAAGGAGGGCGTAGCAGAATCGGCATTGATTGTCGCCCGCGATATCACAGAACTAAAAGTTGCAGAAACTCAAAGATTGCAGTTGAAAATCGAGCTAGCAGCCAGGGAAAAAGCGGAAAAAGAACAGCAGCGATCGGCATTTTTAGCAGAAGCGAGCAAAATGCTGACTGCGGCCTTTGACGGGGAAACGGTGCTGCAAAAAGTAGCAGAATTAGCGGTAAATTCGATCGCTGACGGGTGCTGCATTCATTTGATCGAAACCGGCTCAAAAGTGCGGTGCGCGGCTGTAGCTCGCGCCCAAGCCTCTGCGGTTGATATTCTGAATAACTTGAGAATCCCCAGCCCGATCGCCTCTGATGCTGTTAACGGATATCCGCTGGTAATTCGCACCGGCAAATCGGAACTAATTGTCGAAGTGGATGAAGAGATTTTAGCAGCAGCAGCCGAAGATACAGCAGAAATGGAAACATTGCGCTCGCTCAATATCGGCTCCCGCGCTTGCGTACCGCTCTTAGCCCGCGGGCGGGTAATAGGTGCTGTTACCTGCTTTACATCTAAATCTGGCAGCCGCTACAATTCCCAAGACATGGCAATGTTAGAAGATTTAGCATACCATGTCGCTTTTGCCCTAGACAATGCCAGACTTTATGCAGAAGCGCAACAAGCACTATCTCAAACAGCGCAATCGTTTGCCTTAATTGACTCGCTCCTAGAAGCATCTCCCCTGGCGATTTGCTTTCTCGATCGCGAAATGCGCTTCATCCGCATCAATCAAGTCTTAGCAGAACTCAACGGTTTGTCCGCCGCACAGCATCTCGGTCAAGACTTCCGCCAATTGTTCCCAGAATCCGCGCACAAATTTGCACCAATAATTCAGCAAGTTCTCGACTCCGGCGAACCGGTTTTAAACGTAGAAATTAGCGGCGAACATCTTGGAAAACTCGGAGAGTTCGGCTATTTGCTCGGCAACTACTACCCAGTCAAAAATGAAAAGGGAGAAATCATCGGCGCGGGCATAATTCTCGCAGATATTACTGCAGCAAAACAAACCGAAATAGCTTTGACAGAAAGCGAAACGCGGTTCCGGAGCGTGGTAGAATCTACCATGCTCGGCATCGGTTTCTGGGAGGCGAAGGGCGAAATTACTGAAGCTAACGATGCCTTGCTGGAAATGATCGGATATACGAGGGAAGAGTTGGTTTCGGGACAGATCCGCTGGCTGGATATCACGCCTGCGGAATACGCAGAACTCGATCGCGCTGCTTTAGCACAAGTCGCAGCCGCAGGAAGTTGCGAGCCTTATGAAAAAGAATACATCCGCAAAGATGGGACGCGCTTCCCAATTTTAGTCGGCGGGGGAAAGTTGGAAGGATTCACAGACAAAGGATCGTTCTTCGTATTAGATATCACCGATCGCAAACAAGCCCAAAATCAGCTCCGAGAAAACGAAATTCGCATTCGCAACCAACTAGCAGAACTCGACTTAGTTTACAACACCACACCGGTCGGGCTGTCCTTTGTCGATACAAATTTGCGCTACATCCGCATCAACGAATGCCTCGCTCAGATCAACGGCCGATCGATCGCCGATCACATCGGGCGCACCATCAGAGAAGCGATTCCCGAAATTGCCGATATGGTAGAGCCGATTTACCTGCAAGTGCTGGCGACGCAAAGCCCCGTGCTCGACTTGGAAATTAAGGCCCAAACGCTGCAACAGCCGGGAGTAGTGCGGGATTGGCTAGTCAGCTTTTACCCTGTAAGCGACGAATCGGGAACGCTGTTGGGAGTCAGCAGCGCGATCGCCGAAATTACCGATCGCAACCAAGCAAAACGGGTAATCCAGCAAAGCGAAGCTTTATTCCGGCGGCTGTTAAATTCCAATATTTTCGGAGTTGCGATCGGAGATTTTAGCGGCCGCATCGCCTACGCCAACGACTGCCTGCTGAACATGGTGGGCTACACCCGATCGGACTTGCTCTCTGGTCAAATGCGGTGGGACAG
>NZ_JBARVX010000348.1:0-6915 GCF_049646505.1 Microcoleus sp. | reverse complement strand
CCTCTCCCCCTCTCCCCCTCCATCGCCATACACAATCTATACGAGCAACAGCTTATGACAGTGAGAAACCTACAAACAAACCGGGTTTAAGAGCTTTTAGAACCCCAGTCCTGACAGAATTCAATGGTTAATTTTTAACGATGAAAGACCGCACCCCTACCAATTCAGATCGAACATCTAACAACAGCGAAGGTGAGGTTGACCCCATCGTCGTCGAGGTTTTACCCGAAGTCAGCGGGCCCGTGAAACGACCCCGCAAAGCCGAAGTTGCTTCCGAAGACAACCGCCCTAGTCTCCGCGAGGAAATGCTCGATCGCAAAGTCGAGGAATTGCGCCAAATGTTCGATCGCCACAAAGGCAATCGCCAGTTAATCTTGATGCAAGATTTCCCCGACCCCGACGCGCTTTCTAGCGCTTGGACTTACAAATTAATCGCCGAAAAATACGATATCCAATGCGAGATTCTTTATGCCGGTGCTCTCAGCCACCAAGAAAATATTGCCTTAGTGAAATTGACAGGATTGCCGTTGCAGCGGTGGACGCTGGAAATGGCAAAAACTAAAGATTTGTCGGCTTATCAAGGCTGTGTTTTTATCGACAACCAAGGTACAACTTGTAGCTTAACTGAGTTTATTTTAGGGGCAGGAATTCCGATCGCAGCAGTGATCGACCACCACAGTTTGCAGGGGGAATTGAACGCAGATTTTACCGATGTGCGTCCGGAGATCCACGCTACAGCCACGATTTTTACGGAGTATTTGCAGGCGGGAATGCTGGCTTTTGACAGCAGTATCGGGCAGCACGTCAAGTGTGCTACGGCTTTGATGCACGGTTTGCGATCGGATACGAACTCGCTCAGACAAGCTCAGGAGGAAGACTTTTTAGCTGCGGCTTATTTGAGCCGTTTTTATGACCCGCAGTTGTTGAATGCGGTGTTGCAGTCGTCTCGTTCTAAGTGGGTGATGGATGCGATCGAGCGATCGCTCAAACACCGCATCGTCCAGAACAATTTTTCGATCGCCGGCATCGGCTATCTCCGGTATGACGATCGGGATTCTATTCCCCAAGCGGCGGACTTTTTAGTGACTGAAGAGAACGTACACACAGCCGTTGTCTATGGAATTGTTCACGACAAAGACGAAGAAATTGAAGTAGTAGTTGGCTCGCTGCGAACTAATAAACTGACTCTCGACCCGGACGAATTCATCAAAGAAGCCTTCGGACAAGATGCTGAAGGACGGTTTTTTGGCGGTGGCAGAAGTCAAGCTGGAGGCTTTGAAATTCCGGTGGGATTTCTTTCGGGCGGAAATGAGGATAGCGATTATGCCAAAATGAAATGGGAAGTATTTGATGCTCAAATCAAGCAAAAATTGCTAGAGTTAATTAGCCCTAAAGATAATCCTGTTTGCGATAATTAATTAGGAGTTTTTAGCGAGTATTTCAATCAGCACAAACCGGGAAATAGGGCTGGCGAAGCAAAGACAGCGCCAACTATTTAGAACTTTTCTTTTTGTTACCGCAGATGAGGGCAGATTAACACAGATTAACGCAGATGAATTAGAGCGATTCTGTTGACTGTTGACTGATGACTGTTGACTGTTGACTGTTAACTGTTGACTGTTGACTGTTGACTAATGACTAATGACTAATGACTAATGACTGTTGACTGTTGACTAATGACTAATGACTAATGACTAATGACTGTTGACTAATGACTAATGACTAATGACTAATGACTAATGACTAATGACTAATGACTAATGACTAATGACTAATGACTAATGACTAATGACTAATGACTAATGACTGTTGACTAATGATTTCTCAGGATCTGTGCGAATCGGTGTCAATCAATTGTCATCTAAATGTATATTTAGTAGGTATTGAGCCTACTAAATATACGCGGTTTTCATCCCGTCGCTCATCTGGGTACAGATAGAGCGCGGGTCTTCCCCTCTGCTAATACCAATTTCATAAAGTTATGCTACAGAGAAAGTTTTACTCCCCCCCTTTACAAGGGGGGGTTGGGGGGGTAGATATGTAGCGCTATTTTATGAATTTGGTATAAGATAAATCGCGCGGTGTACTTCATCAACCTGCAATCTGCTGTATTGTGTTGCGGCTTGGCGGGCGATCGCATATTTTCTGACATACTAAGGTAATTTGCCAGCATTGAGCGTAATTGAACATGGATAGCGAAAATTTAGAGTTAATAGAAAACATTCGCCAGCAATTTGACAATACTCCTTTTCCCAGAATCCCCCTGGAAGAATCTCCAAAAGACAACAGCGAATTGCTCTACCTTCACAATCTTGTCACTGCTTACTACTTCAGAAATAGAAAAGTTATCAATACAGAAGGTAAAGTTATCCTCGATGCGGGATGCGGCACCGGTTATAAATCCTTAGTGTTAGCTTTAGCCAATCCGGGAGCGAAAATAGTAGGCATTGATTTATCAGAGGAATCTGTGAAACTAGCCGAGCAACGTTTGCAATATCATGGGGTTGCGAATGCAGAATTTTATGCTTTAAAAATAGAAGAGTTACCAAGTTTAGGGTTGCAGTTTGACTGTATCAATGCTGACGAAGTTCTGTATCTCTTGCCCGATGCTGTTGCTGGATTGCAGGCGATGAAGTCTGTTCTGGCTCCCGACGGCATCATCCGCACCAACCTGCACAGTGCAAATGGTAGAGCCGGAGTATTTCGCGCTCAAGCTGTTTTCAAAGCAATGGGATTAATGGATGGAAGTCCGGGAGAATTGGAGATAGAAATAGTCCGCGAAACTATGGAAGCATTAGAAGATGGAGTAGGGCTTAAGGCATTTACCTGGAACTCAGATCGCGCGCAGAATGAGTCATGGATTATGTCTAACTATTTATTAGTTGGTGATAAAGGTTGTAGCATTCCTGAAGTGTTTGCCATGTTGAGAGCCGCCGATTTAGAGTTTATCAATATGGTGGCTTGGCGCAGGTGGGAGTTGATGGATTTGTTCAAAGATGCAGGTGATTTGCCTCCGTTTTTGGCGATGAGTCTGCCAGAAGCTTCTGTGGAAGAGCGGCTGCATTTATTTGACTTGCTGCATCCCCTGCACCGTTTGTTTGATTTCTGGTGCGGCAATCCAAATCGCACTCAGGATTTTGTGCCCGTGGCGGAATGGACGGAGGCTCAATGGCCCGAAGCGCGGGTACACCTGCACCCGCAACTGAGGACTTCTCAGATTAGGGAAGATTTGACTAATTGCATTGACAGTCAGACGGCGTTTGAGATTAGCCGTTATATTATTGTGCCAACTCTAGCGCCGGTGGCGATCGAGAGTGCGATCGCGGCTTGCTTGCTACCTCTGTGGGAGGGGCCGCAGTCTGCGGTGTCGCTAGTCCAGCAGTGGCTCCAAATCCGCTCCCAGATGGCTGTTAACCAAGAGCCTGTTAGTCAGCAGAAGGCTTTTGAGGAAGTCAAGGAACTGTTGATTGGGCTGGAAGTCTTTCTGTACGTGCTTTTGGAGCGTTAACACCGGGGGTTAAAAAAAAATTGCGATCGGGGTGATATTAAAGCTCCGACAACTGGGTAAGTTACATATAAGAGTTAGAAACGAGCATCCCACCCCTCAAGGAGAAAAGAATTATGAAGACTGAATTTAAAGCCAAGTTCCTGCAACAGCTCAACAAAAAAAGAAAGGAAGAAGGTTTTACCCTGATTGAACTGCTGGTTGTTATCATCATTATCGGTATTCTATCTGCGATCGCTTTGCCCGCCTTCCTCAACCAAGCAAACAAAGCCAAGCAGTCTGAAGCCAAACAGTATGTCAGTTCAATTAACAAGGGTCAGCAGGCTTATTACGCAGAGAATACTGCGTTTGGATCTGACGTTGGAGCTTTGGGTTTAGGTCTCAAAACTCAAACTACTAATTATGAATACACAGTAGGAACTACAATAAATGGAGCTACGACCATTGCAAACCCGGTTCCTTCTGCCGCTTCTGCTCTCAAGGGATATTCCGGAGGGGTAGGGTTGGTTACTGCTGGCGAGGCAAAAACGACTCAGAGCATACTTTGTCAAGTTTCTGGTTCGGGTGTTGGTAATGCTACTCAAGACGAGATTCCTGCTAACGCAACTGAACTCACTTGTTCAGCCGGCATGGAAATAGTTACCAAATAATTGTTCAGCCTCACAAGTATGGCTTGTTGACGAGAGCGGGTAGAACACAAAGTCCTACCCGCTTTAAGTTATTGTATAAAAACTGTTTTGAACAGCTTAATCTATGGTTTCTAGTGATTTATCGGCTGTAGAATCTGATTGGCAGGAAAAAACCGATCGATTTCTGCTTCAAGGAAATTACGTTCAGGCTGCGAAGCTGTACGAACAGGCAATAGAAGACGAACCAGGCATCAAGTCCCACTACTGGCAGTTGGGATTGATGTTGCTGTTGCAGGGACAAGAGGTAGAAGCTCAGACTACCTGGCTGCTGGCATTGGCGGAGGGGGAATCTGAAGAAATAGAGTGTTGGACTGAAGAACTAATAGAGGTTCTGCAAACCGAGGCGGAGAGACAGCGGGATCTGGGTAACTATGCGGTGGCTTGGGCAATTCGGCAGCACATCAGGGAAATTAATCCTACAGATATCAACAACCTGTTGCATTCGATCGGGCTCTCCACCATGCTTGAGACTTATACAGGAGAGGAATTGGTAGAGATTGGCGTCATTGAGCAGCTTAAGTCAGAAGCAGGAAACAGCGTAGACTTTGAGCTATTGATGCAAGTGTTGAAGAATGTTTTAGACAGGGCTCCTTTTTATCCGTCATCCTTTGACTTGACGGAAGCTAGTACAGCCCATGTCAAAGACTCCCTAATTTTTTTGAGTCTTTTAATACCCTTTGTTTATAAGCTTTCTTACTCAGCAAGGAAAGTTAAGTTAGCAGCACGCTTCACAGAGTTAGCATTGCGTGTATCTCCAAAACATCCAGAATTACTGGCTGCTTTGTCTTGTTTTTATCAAGATAGCGGTCAGTATACTAAAGGAATAGAAGCTGCTAAGTTGTGCTATTCAGTTATGGAAGGCTTAGCAAATAAAATTTATGCTAATTTCCTGATTATGCGAAGTTTGATGAGTGCTGGCGGCTATTGGGATGAATTTTGTTTAGCGTTGGAAATAAACAAATCCCTGTTAGTGTCTTTGTTGGAGGAGCAACCGAACTCCCTAGGTTCAACTGCCACAGCTCGCTTATTTTCAGCAGTCTTTTTTTTCCCATATTTTCAGGATAAACCCCATGAAAATCTACAAATTCGCAGGCAAGTAGCTCAGCTTGCTAAATTAAACGTTGAAAATCACGCTAAGGAAAAGGTAGCTCGGTGCCGTAAGTGGCGATCGCCCCTTCTCAAGATCGATCCTCCTAGTAAACGTTTGAAGATTGGATATCTGTCTCATTGCTTGCGGAGCCATTCTGTGGGGTGGTTGGCACGTTGGGTATTTGAACACCGCGATCCATCTCGCTTTGAAGTAAATGCTTACCTGTTTGGCTCTGAAATGAGCAGCGACAAGTTAGAAGATTGGTACATTAGCAAAGTTGACAAAGCTTATAAATTAGGATTAAATAGTCACGAAGCTGCTGAGAAAATTTATGAAGATGAAATTGATATTTTAGTCGATCTTGATAGCATCACTCTAACAACTATTTGTGAAATTATGGCAATTAAACCAGCACCTGTTCAGGTGACTTGGTTGGGTTGGGATGCGTCGAGCGTGCCAACTGTTGATTACTATATTGCCGATCCTTACGTTTTACCCGAATCAGCTCAGGAATACTATACGGAAAAAATCTGGCGTTTGCCTCAAACTTACATAGCAGTCGATGGTTTTGAGGTGGGAGTGCCAACTCTGCGGCGCGATAGTTTGGATATCGGCAGCGATGCTGTGATTTATCTGAGCGCTCAGAGGGGATATAAGTATCATCCCGATACCGCACGGCTGCAAATGCAAATTATTAAAGCTGTACCGAATAGTTACTTTTTAATTAAAGGCATGGCGGATCAAGAATCAATCAAAAAGTTTTTTATCGAAGTTGCGGAATCAGAGGGAGTGGGAGCGGATCGCCTGCGATTTTTAGGATTGACAGGATCGGAAGCAGAACACCGAGCTAATTTGGGCATTGCAGATGTGGTACTAGATACCTATCCCTATAACGGAGCTACAACCACAATGGAAACGCTGTGGATGGGTGTGCCAATAGTAACGCGAGTGGGGGAGCAGTTTGCGGCTCGCAACAGCTACACGATGATGATGAATGCTGGTATTTCGGAAGGGATTGCTTGGAGTGATGAAGAGTATGTAGAATGGGGAATTCGTTTAGGAAAAGATGCGGCTTTGCGGCAGCAAATATCCTGGAAATTGCGGCAGTCGCGGCAAACTGCTCCGCTGTGGAATGCTAAGCAATTTACGCGAGAGATGGAGAAAGCTTACGAGCAGATGTGGCAGATATATAGCCTTTCGAGCGTAACATGAGGTGCTAGGAGTGGGCAAACAGGGCATGGGGCATGGGCCAAACAGGGCTATCCTCACCAAGCTTGAGAACCGCTATATATTGATTAATCGAACCATTAAGGATCGAAAACTTAATAACTTAAGCACCTCCTACAGTCCTCTCTCCAGAAGCCGCGAGATAGAAGGAGGCAGAGCCTCCGCACCTGCATTACCAGGCTCTTCCTGGTAACGAGCAAATGAAATGTGCATTAAACCAGCTTCTGCCGATCGAATGCCGAGCTGTATTCTAGAAATGGAAGTTGACGGCGAAGTAGTCGATCAATATCAAGGCGACGGCTTAATTGTGGCAACTCCCACCGGTTCAACTTGCTACACCGCCTCCGCCAACGGGCCGATTATTCATCCCGGAATGGATGCGATCGCCGTTACTCCGATTTGCC
>NZ_JBARVX010000347.1:0-27249 GCF_049646505.1 Microcoleus sp. | reverse complement strand
ATGCCGAATTGCACGGGTATATCGACTATAAGGCTAATCTAAATGGTTCGTTAGCAACGAAAGTTCCGGCTCATTACACGTCGAAAAGTTGCTCTAAATGCGGGCATACTTCGGATGCTAATAGACCGAACAAAGGACTATTGTTCCGGTGCGAATGTTGTAGTCATGAGTTACACGCCGATTTGATTGGTGCGCGAAATATTGCAATGAGAGCGTTGCTTGTCCGGCAAGACTGGATGAGTACGGGGAGTTTGTCAGCATCCCCTAATGTATCGAATGGTGAAGCCAAAGCCCAAATCCTATCCAGGTTTTCGGAATTGCGGTGGAGTTCAGATGCAAGCCCACATCATAGCAGCGGTACTCCGCTTGATGCTGGGTAGTTGACTTGCCAAGTTCCTGCGCTCAAACCTAAAAAAAAATGTCAGATTCTTCACCCTCTCAAGCAAATTCACAGCCTTCCGACAACAAAGCCACTAGCTCAAACAGTCCTTTGACCGATTTTGTCGTTCAGTTTTGGGGCGTGCGGGGCAGCATCGCCACCCCCGGCACCAAAACAATTCGCTACGGAGGCAATACCTCTTGCGTAGAAATGCGCTTGGGCAAAAAACACCTGATTTTTGACGGCGGCACCGGTTTGCGAGTTCTCGGCCTGAATCTGCTGCGAAAAATGCCGATCGAAGCTTATATGTTTTTCAGTCACACTCACTGGGATCACATTCAAGGCTTCCCGTTTTTTACTCCAGCTTTTATTCCGGGGAACTGCTTTCACATTTACGGGGCGATCGCCCCCAACGGCACTACAATCAAACAGCGTCTTGCCGACCAAATGCACCACCCCAATTTTCCAGTTCCCATCCAGGTGATGCAGTCTGACCTCAAATTCAACGATTTGACGCCAGGGGATATTGTCGAACTCGACGATGTGAAAATAGAAACAGCACTGCTCAATCACCCCAATACTGCGATCGGATATCGAGTTACTTGGCAAGGACACACGGCTGTCTACTGCACCGATACAGAGCATTTTCCCGATCGGCTCGACGAAAATGTCGTACACCTAGCCCGCGACGCCGACGTGCTAATTTATGATGCTAACTACACCAACGAAGAGTATTACGACTTCAAAAACCCGAAAGTCGGCTGGGGACACTCGACTTGGCAAGCAGGAGTAGAAATAGCAAAAGCTGCGCGAGTCAAAAAGATTGTAATGTTTCACCACGATCCGAGTCACGACGACAATTTTCTCGATCGTGTCGAAGCAGACGTGCAATCAGTTTTTGCCGATAGCTGCTTGGCCCGCGAAGGCATGACCGTACCCGTGGTTTAGGCAACAAATCGAGTCCGTGCGGGCTGCGAAAAAACCGCCTCCAGACCGCAAAAAATAGCAGCCTGAAGGCAGAAAACACAATGAACCACAAAATTCGCCTCAAGCGCCGCTCTCGTGGCTGGCTGAGGCTTTACTCAACGTTGCTAGTGTTGATAATTGTCTGTTGTACCGGAGGTGGATGGGTGGCAGCACAGACTGCCGGCTCTGGCACTCCCGCGCTCCTGGCTCAATTTTCTACAGTGGAAGAAATCGGCACTGTCGATCGCATCCCCGAACGCTACCAACTCGCACAGCAACTGTACCTAGAAAACTGCGCCACCTGTCACATCGGTTTACCGCCCCAAGTATTGCCAACAGAAACCTGGCGCAGGTTGCTGCAAGACCCCGAACACTACGGACAAACCATCAAACTGCTAGTAGACCCGCCCCGCCTGTTGGTGTGGAATTACCTGCAAACTTTTTCGCGTCCCCAACCCAAAGACGAAGACCTCCCGTACAGAGCCGCCAACTCTCGCTATTTCAAAGCTTTGCACCCCAAAGTCAAGCTGCCGCAACCAGCAAATATCAGCAGTTGCGTTACTTGTCACCCCGGTGCATCTCAATACAATTTCCGCAAGCTTACCCCGGAGTGGGAAAACTCTCCGTAGCGAACAATTAAGTTCGCAACTAGATCCAAAAATCTGTGCGTTTAACTACTTTTTTACAAATTGTTATGATATCTTAACTTTACCGGAGGCTAGTTCAGAAAATTTAATAAACCTGGCGATCGGGCAACCTGATTTATGATTGACAGTAAAAAAGTTCAACTTAAATGGCAAAGTTATTGGTTTAAAACCTTTGGCAGGTGGCGATCTTGTCCATTGAGCTGCCCCACAGACAGACCTCATCACCGGCATATTGTTTGGAGTTGGATTGGCAGTTTTTTGGCAATTACAGCAACGTCCTATCTTGCTGTAAAAACTAATTCTCCTTTACTAATGGCTCCGTTTGGCGCTACAAGCGTTCTGATATTTGGTGTCCCTGACAGCCCTTTGGCTCAACCGAGGAATGTGATTGGGGGCAATTTCTTCGCGGCTCTCACCAGTTTAATGATTCTGCATTTTTTCGGTTCTTCTCCCTGGGCGATGGGAATGGCTGTTTCTAGTGCGATCGGAATTATGCAGCTTACCGGAACTTTACATCCGCCTTCGGGAGCAGTTGCCTTAGTTGTCATGATGACCAAACCAGACTGGAAATTTTTGCTAACACCTGCTTTTGAGGGTTCAATAATCTTGGTCTTGTGCGCCGTCATCTTTAATAATTTGGCGGACGAAAGGACGTATCCCAACCACTGGTTATAGAATTGTTTTTATTGACATCCTCCCCGCCGTTCGCGGCGGGGATTTCTCAACCTCGCGACGGGATTCTTTGCCAGAAGTTGAGGATTTTTTCCTGATTTTATTACTGGATTGTTTGGTAGAGGTTGAGGAGTTCGATCGGATTGTTTTTTCGATAAAAAAGCGAGGGACTTTGGCCGCAGTTTACCGGCGAGAGTCATTCGATTTTATATTTTATATTTTATATTTTCGATCGATCCCACGGATCGAGGATCGGGCTCTTCTGATTTTAGATTTTGGATTGATTCCACGGCTCGATCGCGTGGCGGGTACCACCTTTGAAATTCGCTTGTCAAGAAATTATCTCGGTTTTGGGCGATCGCCAAATAGTCAGCCGCAACCCGCGCCAAAGCTATACCCGTTAAAAATAAAAAAGTGCGCCGCAGCATCGGGCGACAGCCTTCAGACTGTTTGCGTTTAGACACAAAAAATCTTAACTCTAGGCTTTTACTACCAAGCATTTACAGAATTGTGGCAACATAGACAAAATAAAGTACAACTAATAATACTCCGCGCCTGCGTTCAATAAAACCTCTTCTCGTTGGGAATGTAAGTGCCACTGTCACAATTCCAAAAATTAAAGCTACCGACACTTCGCGCCAATTGACTGAGATAGGGAAAATGGTGGCTGCAATTCCAACTACCCAAAGACTATTGAAAATGTTACTGCCCAATATTGTTCCCAGTCCCACCTCCTCATGTCCGCGCATCTTGGAAATCATAGTTGTTGCAAGTTCCGGGACTGATGTACCAATGGCGACGATGGTTGCTCCAGTGACAAATTCATCGATTCCGAAAGAAATGGCGATACCTTTTCCTCCAGCTACAATGAGATGCCCTGCAACGATTAAGCAGCCCAAACCAACAACACAGAGAATAATCGCCAGCCAATTTCGATGCTCGCCCAGCACTTCGTCTGCCATACTTTGCTGTCTGCGTACTTCAATCACTACGACACTAATCCAAACAAAAAGTATACTTAGAAGAATTAAACCGTCAATGCGAGACAGCAAACCATCCAAACAAAGAATACCAATTACCACCGGAGTTAGCAGGGCAGTCAGAAAATCACGTTTTGTGCTATCGCGAGGGGTTTGAATTCCTGAAACGATCAGAGCTAGACCAAGAATCAGAGCAACGTTGACAATGTTACTGCCTAAAACATCACCGAGGGAAATCTGAGGTTGTCCTTCTAAAGCAGAGTTGACAGCAACAGATAGTTCTGGACTCGAAGTAGCGAAGGCTGCCACTGTTGCACCAATAATCCCAGGAGAAATACGCGCCCAATGAGCTAGTCCCACCACACCCCGAACAAAAAGCTCCCCACCTATTCCGGCGCTGAGAATGCCTATTATGAAAGCAAAGTAGTCATTCATCGAGCAAAACTCCATCTATTTTAACTGTTCCCAAGCAGAGCCTGGGAAGCAGTCGATCGCACTTTGAATTTTTAAGTAAATTTAAAACTCAAAACTCAAATCAAAATTCACAACTCAAAACCATTAACCGGTGTTCCGCATCCCCGCAGCAATTCCGTTAATTGTCAGCAGAGCACCCCGCAACAGTTCGCCCTTGCTGTAACGCGAGTGAATCACCCCCGGAACCCCGCCAGTACCGTGCTGCCGCAAGCGTTTCAACAGCGAAACCTGCAACAAACCCAAAGGCACAATCGTGGCATTTCGCAACTGCACCGATCGCTGCAAAGACGGATCTCCGTCCAACAAACGCTGGTGTCCGGTAACAGTTAAAACCAAATCCCGAATCAAGTAAAATTCCGCCGCAATTTGCTCGTATAAAGCCTTGAAACGCTCCCTGTCCGCCGGCAAAGCCAACTCCCGCACGTAGTGATCGGCAATCTGCAAATCCACCTTAGATAAGGTCATTTCGACCTTAGAAATTACCATTCTAAAAAACGGCCATTTCAAGTAGAAATACTGCAAAAGTTTCATGTGTTCTTCCGGTTCTTCCAGCAAAAACTCTTGCAAAGCTGTGCCGACACCGTACCAAGAAGGCACTAAAAATCGGCTTTGAGTCCAGCTAAACACCCACGGAATTGCTCGCAAACCGCTGATGTCTTTCTTGCCGCCGCGGCGGGCCGGACGAGAACTAATTTGCAACTGACTGATTTCTTGTATCGGGGTAACGTGATGGAAGAAATCGACTAAATCCGGCTGTTCGTAGATTAAATTGCGGTAGTGCGATCGCGATTTGACCGACAATTCCTCCATAATCTGATTCCAAGGGTCGATTCCGTCAAAACCCGCGTGCAGCAAGCTAGCTTGAATTACCGCCGCCGCCACAGTTTCCAAATTGTACAGCGCCAACTCCGGTAAAGAATATTTGGAAGCCAAAACCTCGCCTTGTTCGGTAATTTTGATTCGCCCGCTAATACTCTTTCCTGGTTGAGCCAAAATCGCCTTGTAAGCAGGCCCGCCGCCACGCCCTACAGAGCCGCCCCGGCCGTGAAAAATCCGCAATTCCACACCGTGTTTTTCGGCCACCGCTTGCAAAGCTTTTTGAGCTTTCTGAATTTCCCAATTGCTGCTGAGGAAACCAGAATCTTTATTGCTGTCGGAATAGCCCAGCATCACCTCTTGCAATTTGACCTGACAGATTTGGTTTGGTGGATTTGGTTCGCTCTTGAACGCTACTTCCTGCGCGTATCCTCCCGCTAGCAAAGCCCGATAAAGCGGCAGATCGAATAGCTTCTGCATTACTTCCGGGGCTTTTTTCAAATCTTCGACTGTTTCAAACAGCGGCACTACTTGAATGGTGCTAATTCCTGTCGCTGGATCGTACAGTCCCGATTCTTTTGCTAACAGCAAAACCGCCAGCAAGTCGCTGACATCGTGGTTCATGCTGATGACGTAAGTTTGGCAAATTTCTTGACCAAACTCCTGCTGCATTTGTCGCAAGACTCGGAAGGTATTAATTGTCTCGCAAGTTTTGGGAGAAAATGGCAGTTCTGTGGGAATTAAAGGGCGGCGAGTTTGCAGTTCGGTTGCGAGCCAAATAACTCGATCGCATTCCGACATTTGATTGTAAGATTTGGGCAAAATTTGCAAGTATTCCGCAATTTCGCTCAAAGTGTCGGTGTGTACTGTGGACTCTTGGCGGATGTCTAGGTAAGCCAAGTTAAATCCGTAAATTTCTACTTGACAAAGCAGATTTTCTAAGTCCCGACAGCTCAAACCTGTTTCGACTAAATTGTGCTCGATCAACTGCAACTCGGCTAAAAACTCAGCGCCCGATCGATAAAGGCCGGTCAAGACGGGATGCTCCGACAAAACTTCGTGCTCCCGCTGCAACTCGTCTCCTTTGTAGAGACGCCAATTGCGATCGCGCGTATTTTCCAGCCGCTGGAGCACGTAGGCCAGCTTCAAGCGGTAAGGTTCTTGGCGGTAGCGGATTGCCCACTGTTCGTAAACATCGGGAAATTCCGATTTGTCGCGATCGAGAGATTCGAGCAATTCTGGCAATACGTCGCTCCAGTGCAGCGACAAACTCAAAAGTTCGTTTAACCGCTTCACAGCAGTGATGTACTTGCACATCACTAAATGGCGCTGATAGCAAGCAGTTTGCCAAGTAACTTTCGGGGTGACAGAAGGATTGCCGTCCCTGTCGGAGCCCACCCAAGAACCGAACTTGCAAAAATTGTAACTAGGCGGTTTCAGGTAAGGATAAGAAGCGTGCAGCGCTTGCTTTAAGCGGTGGTAGAGTTCGGGAATGGCATCAAACAGCACTTCGTCGAAGTAGTGGAGAGTGTACTCCACCTCGTCAAGCACAGTTGGTTTGAATTGGTGCAGCTCGTCAGTACGCCACCAGAGGCGAATTTCTTCCATCAGTTGCTCTTGGAGATTCGCCGCTTCCCAGCTAGACACCGGGTAGGGGCTTTCAGAGTTCGCGCGCGCTCCCTGAAATTTCTCGTCAACTTGGTCGAGCTGTTGGAGAATTTTCGCCATTCGCCGCTGCTTGGTGCGGATCGTGTTGCGGACAATTTCCGTCGGGTGAGCGGTAAATACCAAGCGGATGTCCAACTGATCGATCAAGCGCTGGATTTGCTGGCTAGGTACGTTCAAGCGCAGCAGCATCGGGAACAATTCGTGAAATGTTCCGGCGTCTTTGGCAATCGCCTCGCTGCTGTCTGCACCGCGAGGAGCCGTTTGGGCTGGGCCTTCCCTGTGCCGCGGGCGATCGGGCGCATCTTTGGCTTGTCCCGGCAGCTTAGCAAACATTCGCCCGCCAGCGTCGTTGCTGCCAGTGTAAGCTAGCTGTTGGTCTCGCTGTTCGTAGTGCTGTTCGACAATATTGATCAATTGAAAATACAGCGCAAAAGCCCGCGCGGCGCGGATGGCGGCGTTGAGATCGAGCTTTTCGATTAGCTGTACCACATTCGATTCGCGAAAGTTAGTGGCTTGTCCCTCGGCGGAATTGACCGATCGCATTTGTTGGAGCAAATCGACCAATTCCTGCCCGCACTCCTGTCGCAGCACCGATTCCCACAAGTCCTCTACTACTTTGAGGCGATTGCGTAGAAACAAATCTGATTTTGAGTAAGCGGCAGAATGGGGAATAGATGTTGCATCAATAGCCTGTTCTGAAGACTGGAGGACTGAACTCATCGGGCTGTTCCTCAATAGCTGCGGGTGTCTAGAAAATTGTATGGTTTAGTTTCGCCTAAAACACTTTTGTTTGCAGTCAAATTTGAGACAACTTATACAATTTTCGATTTGCGATTTTCGATTAGGGATTAGGGATCGCTTACAACCCAAGGGTTTGAAGCTTGCCTAAAGTTCTATTTTTTTTTTGAAACTAATCTTCAAAGAAGATTGAGCCCACTTATGTACAAGCTAGAAGCAAAGACAAATTATAGCAGCACGTTTTTTACCGATTGTCAACCTTTCCGTTCAAAAAAATTAGCTTCTGGGTGCTGGCTCGAACAGGGGCTTTTTATATTAGTTCCCAAAAACAATGTAATTGCAGGCAAGCTTCAATATTGCCAATTCTTTAATCGAAAATAGTATTATTTCTGCGATCGGGGAAAGTTGAGCAGGGGAAGGCGCGAGCCCCGAAAGACTTCTTCGCTTTCAGAGCCGATCGACCCAACAAACTCAGCAGCAGCTTTGGCCGCCAGCAAACCGCCCAGCATGGGTAAGGCGGCCAAGCTCAATAAAATATCTGAGGGAATTGGCAACTTTGGACTGTGAGGTGTTTGAGTTTTGAGCAAGTCTTGGTTTTCCGACGGCATAAATTTCTCCTGTGTCCATCTGCAATCTTCATTTTACAGGCTAGGGCGGGTTTTGTTGCCTCGTTGTATCCTAGATTGGAGCAAGCTCCGGTGTTCCTCCGAGAATTAGTGCCGTGTCGATCGCGCGTAGAGTCGATCGCCCGAAATATAAAAATTATCTCAAAACGGGCGATCGACGAGCGAGGAAGTTGTACGGGCGATGTGCGATCGGCCTGAAAAGTCAAACTATCGACAGTAATTCGATCGCACAAATCAGATCGAGGTCAAATATCATCAAATATTGATGGCAACATTGGGTCTGGCTGTTCAACTTGCAAATATTTATCTCCACAAAGCCTTTTCATTTTGATCAAATATTTGTTATCTTCGGTAGATATCTCTACCCATGCCATCACTTCTTTTCTCTCTGTCTCATTGATGGTTTGAGCAATTTTTTGTAAAGCTCTAAGCGTTAATGTTTGATTAATTACATCAGATATGGGCGATACCTCAAAACACTCATCACTCCTTTCATCGGGATTAAGAGACTCTGGTGGTGGCGGTGCCACATTCCTCAAATTATTTTGGATTTCAGTCCTGAGTTCATAACTCACTAAATTCTTAATTTCTTGGCTCAGTGAACCTAATACTACAGGAAGTAGGATTGGTTTACGCCCTCGTCTTGGTGGAATATAAATACCTGCAAAAACAAACTTCCATGTAAACATTGCGGATCTAAATTCACGACAAAAAAAGTGCAGCAAAACCCATTGTTCTAACTCTATAGCTACTTCTACTCCTGACTTAGCTGCCAGTTCTAACAGTGCCTTTTTAACAATCTGTTGTACGATTTTTCCGTACCAACCATCTATTCCTATTTCGCCGCAACCTCTGAGTTCTCCTCGCATTTCATAGTCCATCATAGCCTGAGCATAGATCGACTGCCAGATTTGCGGTTGCTCTACTATAGGGTTTGGCAACCCCATCAAAAACAGAAACTGGCTGACCCACGGGAGGGTGGGCAGAGATAATGCTTGAAGCCATGTACCACCATCACAGTCTCTCCAAGGATATGCAAGTTCCATACAGTTTTTTGTGTGATTTTAGATTGGTGATTATCGAAGTTATTGATTGGGAAAATGGGTCGGTTAAACCTTAGGTAGAATCTGAAAAGGAATTGACAAAACTACTGCAATCCCTATCAAGATGGCAATCACCAACTTTGATGTTCCTTCGGCTACTACTAAAATACCATCTTTGAGCTTTGCACCCAGTGCAAAAGCCTGTTGTAGCAACTGATTCGGCTGACTGGGAGGAAGTGGTTGTGCTGGCGGTTCTTTCACGGAATATTCCTCAGCTTGATCCATTAAATCTTGAGCTCGGGATCCGAGTGCTATTAGATCGCCGTCGTTACAACCAGACTTTCTCCATTCGTCGAGCAATTGATTTAACCTGTCTCGCACTTTTCTGTATCTGGCCTGATGTCCTGCCCATGTCCCTTTACCCTCGCTCATATTACGATTTTCTGCTTCAGGACGCTGTTGTTGAGTAGCTATATGAGCTTGGTAAAGACGATTAGTATTATTATCATCCAGCATATCTTGTTCGCGTTTTCTGAGTGATTTTTCCAATTGTCCTTGTTCATTAATGAAACCTTTATATAGCACTTCTTCGATTCTTTTTAGGATATCGTAGCACTTTTTCAGATCTTCGTCATCAATATCGGGAGGGAGCAGCGGAGGAGGATTAGAACCACCTCTTGGCTTAGGAGGATTGTTTGCTAAATCATCCTTCCCATTTCCACCGAAGAAAACATCTTTAAACTGACGATCCTTATCCTTGATAATCACCGTCGGTATCAGCAAAAGATCCTTACTCGGCTTCGGAAGTTTCTGTAAATCGATCGGCTTATTTTTCGGAGCCTTATTCAACCGCGGCGGCTCCCCAAATTTGGGGACATCATTCACCTGCGGTGTTGTTTTCTTCGGATCGAACCCTCCCCTTTTAGACTCAGACTCACTCGGCAAATACTTGCCATCTTTCCAACTAGACTTCGACCAACTCTCACTCCAATCATTTCTCCCATCATCCCAGACAGTCCCGCTACGAGTCCAACTCCAACTGCTGCCACTACTCGTATAAACATTCCTTTTATTCACCGATTCTGAATCGTAACCACTTATTGTCTCAGTCCAACGATAACCTCCCTTAAAATAAGACTTGGTATAACTCGAACTCCAGCGATAATACTTGTAAATATCACTCACTACACCCTTACTATCGTAACTGCTGTCCCTCAACCATTTTTCGTAAGTCGAACTGCCATTCTCTTCTTTTCGACCATCTTTGTAAGTTGTGACTGTCTGTGAATTTCTCGTGGTTGAGGTATCGCTACTGTTAGACGAATTTGAATTATTGCCCTCGGTATTGCTATTGCTTTTACTCGCGGTTATTGTCGATTCGTCGCTGTTACTTTTGGTGGTATAAGTATCAGCTTTGTACTCGCTATCCCACTGGTCTTGATTTTCGGAATATCTTTCACTTTCGTTTTTGGAACTGAGTTTCCCGGCACTGTTGCTGCTGGAAGAGTTTGACTTGCTGATTGAATAATGGTCGCGATTGTGGTTTCTAGTGTCTCCCCCGTTTTTGTAAGTGTCTGTGTTATTTCCGCTGGTGACTGAGTAATGATTATCTCGATTGTTTCTCCAAGAGTTAGTGCCATTAGTGCTGTTAGTTTCCTGGGACTGATTCTGGGTATATGTGTCTGTGTTACTGGTGTTTTTTGATTTGCCGTCGTCGTAACTGGTGTTGTAGTTATTGTTCCCTTCTGAGTAAGTATCGCGGGTGCTACTGCCGACGGTTTTGCCGTTGGTTGTGGTATTGTCCCAGATGTTGTTAGTGATTGAACGGTTGTCGCTGCTATTGTTTGTTTTGGAGAAGTTGCTGCTAGTTTTGCTGTGGGAGTCGGATTGAGTGACTTCCGAATTTTCGCCGCTGTAAGTGCTGTTATAATTGTTGCCTTTGTTGCTCGAAGTCCTGTTAGTTTTTCCTTTTATTTGGGTTGTACTGTTGTTGCCGGAACTTCCATTGCTGCTCGTGTACTGATTGTTGGTAGTTGATTTTGAACCTGATTCTTCTTGGGTCTTAGAGTTGCTCTCTGCATAGCTACCGTCGTGCTTGCCATCGGATTGAGTTTGGCTGTTTAGGTAGCTGTCGGAAGCACTTTTCTGAGTTTGTGAAGGACTTGTATAGTTGCGATTTGAACTCCATTTCTGTTTGTATGAGCTTTGGCTATTTCCTGTGCCTTCGTATTTGAGTCGGCTGATGTTTTCTTGGGATTTATTTGTTCTTTCTATTGAGTAGAGGGAAAGATTTTTGTCTGTGTAGTCCCTGGCTTTTGTAGTTGTATCTGTTGTTGTTTCGTACAAAGAGTTACTGTTACTGTTGGTATTCCTGCGGCTTTTGTTCCAGTTGGAGTTTGTATGCGAGTAGCTTTTGTTGGTTTGGGCATTTGTGCTGGTTGTGTTGTTATATTTGCTGGTATTTGATGTGGTGTTTTGGGGTTGTTCTGTGGTGCTGGAACTGGTGCCTTGGTTGTAGTCTCCGGTTGAGGTGCTGGTGGTTTTTGGTTGGTTGGTTGTGGCGTTGGTTAGGGCTGCTCTTGATGAGGGTTTGGCTGCGGTATTTGTTGTATTTTCGTCGGCACTGATTAGGGATTTTGTCAAGTATTTTGCTGCCACCAATACTGGAATTGTCGGGATAGTTTCCGCTGCTGTAGCAATGGCCGATCCTGCGTCGAGAATGCCGTATCCCGTCCTTTCATCCCATTCGGGTACGTCGATGTCTTTGGCTGTATTGAGGAGAATGTTTTTGATTTGTTGGTAATCCAGAGATGGGTTGGCCGCCCACATTTGCGAGATGGTATTCGTGACTTTAGCAGCGGCGATCGACGTGCCTTGTTTGGTTGCATTTGTTGCAGTTTCTGCTGTTTGGTGAGTGTCGGTTGGTGCTAAAATATCCAAACCTCGTCCGTAGCTGGAATAGGCTGCCCGATAGTTGTTTTCGGCTGCACCGACAGTGATGATATTGTCGAATTCTGTGGAGGCTTGACCGAGGGCAGAGAGGAGATTCCCTTCGTTACCGGCCGCTGCTACAATCAGTATGTTATTGTCTTTTGCATATTTCAATGCTGCTGTTTCTTCTGCTGTCAAGAAGTGCCGTGTGGTTTGGGTGCCGTCGGGGTTGATTTGGGTTAAGTCGAAGCTGAGGTTAACCACGGCGTTGGGTTGTTTTGCAGCTTTGGTGGCGTCTGCAAATTCTATCAGCGATTGATGCCAGTTGCCGCTACCAGTTGCCCTTCCCAGCCAAATTGCCGGAGCTTTTTTGGTGTTGTTTTGATTGTTGGATGTGCTGATAATTTCTAATATTGTGTCGCCGTGTTGGTTTCCTTCGTTTGCTTGGAGTAGGGGATTGTTGTCGCCCTCGATTACGTCTTTTCCCAGGATGATTTGGCTGTAGTCGATGTTGGGATTGTTGGCGGTAAATCCGGTATCGATGATGCCGATAAATGGTTGGTTTTGTTGCGGGGAATGGGGAGTTATTTCTAGTTGATTTTCCGTGTCAGTGACTGGGTATTCGCTGTCAGTTTCGATTTCAGTTGCGGAGTCAGCGATAATATTGTGTGAATTGTCTGGCTGACTGTTTTCATCAGATGCTATTTCCGAAGTAATTGCGATGTTTTCCGAGTCGAAATTCGGGTTTACATATTCGTCGATGGTTGTTGGCTGCTGATTGTCGCTGTCGGCGGTGATATTTTCCGATTGTTGCGAGTCATAGTTTTCAGTGACAGCTATTTCAGGAATAATCGTTGGGCTGTCGGTAACTATATATTTTGATGCGGATGGTGGATAATTTTGGCTGGATGCTGTTTCGGGAAAGTGAGGAAGTTGTTGGGCGAATATGTTGTTGAGGGTTTCCCACAGCGTGGAAATTTCATCGGGAGAAATTATGGGAAAATTTTCAGGAGTTTCGCTGAGAATTTCCGGGCTGTCGATAGGAGTTGAGGAGATGTTTTCAATTTCTCCAGTGAGAATGTCTGCGGATGCTGCGGGTATGGCTGATATTTCTGGTTTTTCTGGTTGGATAAAGACGGTTGTTTCGATTTTGGCACCTGTGATGTCGTCGATTCCTGTGTCAACAGGATTTGTTGGGAAATTGAGAATTTCTGAAACAGTCGGGTTTTGAGTTTCTGTCGCTGGGGAATTTTCGGTTTTTGGATCAGCCGAATTTGGATCGGAATTGGAAATTTCGGAAACAGTCGGCTTTTTGTCTTCAACTGCGGGAGATTTTTCGGTTTTTGGATCAACCGGATTTGGATTCTCCTTGGGAATTTCTGAAACAGTCGGATTTTTGGTTTCTGTTGCTGGAGAATTTTCTGGCTTTGTCTCAACCGGATTTGGATCGTCCTTGGGGATTTCGGAAACAGTCGGTTTTTTGGTTTCTGTTGCTGGGGAATTTTCGGGTTTTGGATCAGAATTGGGGATTTCGGAAACAGTGGGATTTTTGGTTTCTGTCGCTGGGGAATTTTCCGTTTTTGTTTCAGCAGTATTTGTCGCGCAACTGCAAATTTCGGAAACAGTCGAGTCTTTGGTTTCTACTGCAGGATAATCTGCGTTTTTTTCTGCTAATTTAGCCTCGGTTTTGGGTGTAGCGTCAGCTATCAATTCTTTGTCTGTCTCTGATGTACGCAAATCAGATAGGTAATCGCCGCTAATTTTATCTATTTTGTCGGCTGGGAAAAGGCTGGAGTCGGAAGGAATGTTATTTTGAGTTGCTGCCCCGGCTGTATCGCCTGTTATTGTGTCGGTTTGGGAGGTGGATGTTTGCGGTTTTTCAGCGATGCTGTTGATTGTTTGTGTTGGATTTTTGTTGAGGATGAAGGCGTCTATGTCTGCTTGCTGGGGAGGGTTTTCTGGGCTTTCATCGAGGATTTTGTTGTTCGATCGCAATACTTCTATGCTGGATTTTGTAGATATTTCGTTAGTTGCTAGGAGATTTTTAGGGGCGGAGGGGGAAGAATGATTGCTGGTATAATTTGCAAGTTTCAAGTCTTCTGCAATGTCTGGAATGATGGAAGTATTGGCACTTGTTGGGGAGTATATGCTTCGATTTGTAACATGATTTAAGTCCTTTACTTACAATAAAAGTGACCAAAAAATGCTGAATTTTAGGATGTTTTTTTGTGAAATTTCGCAAGCAAAGCTAGTCCATGCCATGCTGGACTTTTCGGTTTTACCTTGCGCCCGCAATGTGTTATCTCGACAGGTGAAAACCTGCCAGCGAGGCTGAGAAAAATTTGATGCGATCGCCATAAGTTGGTTTTTTTATTGCTACGGATACATTTGAGAATATCAGTAACTTTTATCGATCGCCAGCGGTTTTCGCCATCTTGAACTAAATTTTATGGAAGCTTTAACTTACTTCCGTACCCTGAAATATCAGACTACGAATTTTGGTATGAGTGAGAGTTTGGGACTGGCACCGCCAAACTGATTTGCCTGCTTGTTGTATAAAAAGTAACTTAATTGGTTCGCAACATTACGCAAAAACCCGATCGCACAGTCAAGCCTTTATAAACTAGGTTGTACAGTCTTGGACGCAGACACACGATATGTAGTGCGGTGCGATTCCTAATAATTACTAACGACCAATGAATGATGACTTCGCCTAAGTGAAGCCTAATATATGCCAAAATACGGACGAAATGTGCTATCTCTAGAAGACGAAACCAGCTTTGACGAAATTTAAAGTCCCATGTTGAATGCGAACGGGAGCATATTGGCAGACAATCGATCGGCCGCGTCGCAGTGGGCCGGGGAAGCTTTAGGGCTTCCTGAAGTGCAGGTACAAGCTCGTTTGCGGGGAAATCACCTGCATATTCTGTGCGAAAGCCAGCAGTGTCCGTCTCAGGAATTGGTGACGGCGAGATTTAAGGGCGCGATCGAACAAACTGATTTAACGCGACTGTTGTTCGATCGAACTCAAATTTACCAGTTGTTTCTGTGCGGCCGCAAACTCGGTTCCAGACAAAATGATTGGACAGTCCGGCTCGATTGCAGCAGTATCAAAGAGCGACAGCAGCAACAGCAACAGCAACAGCAAGTTTCCCAAGTACCGCCGGCGAGCGCACCCGACGGCGAACCGCCAGCAAATCGTAAAAAAGGCGGATTCTTCGGCAAATTCAAAAACGAAAACCGCCAACTCAAACAGAAAGCAGCACCGGTAGAAACCCCGACCCAACCGCCACAGGTGCGGGAAGAACTCGATTTTGACGCCGAAAGTCTCCCCATCGCCTCCCGCATTCAATACCCAGAAGTTTTTGAAACTTCCCCGGTGACGATCGACACAACGGCCGCGCGGGAAGCTTTCAGTCCCCCTGTTTCTCCGCAGCATCCGGCAACATCTTCGCGAATGCAGGGAAGCCGAGGCGGGGTGGCTTTAATTCAATCCCCCGAAACCGATGGCGGAGACAGCGGTGGCGGTGGCACGCTGACGGTTTCGCCGGAAACTTTGGCGCGGCTGGGGCATCCAGATGCGATCGCCAGCTATCTAAGCGAAATCCTCGGGCCGATGGGAGTTTCGGTGAAAGTCAGCATTCGCGAAAAAGAACTCAAAATCAGCCGGGAAACCCTGCACTCGAATCCACAGGAAAATTTCAAGTCCAAGGAGCGCCGGCTGCTGGTGCTGTGCGAGTCAGCTTACAGCCCCGACCCCTCCTTGCTAGCAGAACCGATCGCCAGCAGGCTGCGGAAACTGAAATTAGAAGATTTCGTCGAAGCAGTAATCGGCAGCCAAGTCAGCGGCGAAGCGAAGCCGGACTGGTTGCTGCGGGTGGATTTGACGCCGCCGGACACAATTCTTAAGGAATGGGCCCGCTGGGGAGACGTGCAGTCGATCGCAAAACTGCTAAACCAACACTTGGCAACATCGAGAGTCGAAGTGCGGGCAACCCTCAAAGAAGCAACCCTCCACCTGTTGTGCAGTAAAACTGCCAAAAAAGGACAAAAACCCAAACGGCAAGAATACCCAGACAAGCAGCAAACCACCGAGGCGATCGCCCCAATGCTTGCCTCCTTTGCGCCCCAAGGCATCCGCGCAGCTACCATCTACGGCGTAGAACCAGTCACCGACAGCAAGACGGAACCGGAGTCGCCTGCGTGGATTGAATGGGTGGACTTGCCTGCCGCCCACCACCCCGACTTAGCGGCGAGCCCCAGAATATTGGCAGCCGAAGGCGACCAATTAGCCTTGACTTTTTTGCTCAACAGGTTTCTCAATCCCAATCTCAACCGCAAGCTCGAAACCGGAGGGATTCGGGCTGTGGCGCTGCACAAAGCCAACGTGCTGCACGTCATGACTGAAGCTCTGACTTGCCCTTCGCAGTCGAAAGTAGGGCCGCCGCTGGCTAAATTCTTGCGGCAGTTACAAATTCCGGGAGTGGCACGGGTGCGAGTCTACGGGCGCCGCGCCGGCCAGAAACTGCCCCTGTGGCGCTACGGAATCGACCTCCGGGCGGCGGTTGACGGGGAATCAGCGGAGGCCCCGGCACCGCTTCCCTCACAACTGGCTGTTTTGGAAAATGAACCAATGCCGGAGTTTGCCGCGGCGGAGGATCGGAGTCTTTCGGGTTTGGGCGAGCATTTGGTGTTTGATGCTCCGGCTACTGATTCCAAGCGGCTCTTCAAAATCGCGCTTCCGGGATACAAGCTGGGCGAGCAGCTTGTTCAAGCTGCGGTGCAACCGCTTGTTGCTTCGGGTTTGTTTATTCCGGGCGACGGTTTGTCAACTTCGGAGGCAGCGCGGGGGGGCGTGAGAGCCGATCGCGCGGCTCGAATGGCTGTGATTTGGGCGATCGCCGGTTGTCTGCTAACTTTCAATACCGATTGGTTGCTGGGTATGTTTCTGCAATCTGCGACGGTCAGTCAAGCTCCTAGCGCTTCGGAAGTTTGCAGCGGCCCGAATTGTCAAAATTCATCTCCCAAGCCTCCCCGCGACGCTCAAACCTCGCTCTCTAGCGCCGAATCCCCTAGCCCGGATACCTCTTCTGGGGAGGTAAATTTGCCTCAAATCCCGTTGGAGCCATCGCCGTCGGCCGATCGCGAACAGGCTTTCAACGGTTCTGGGTTTACAAAACCCGGAAATAATAGCGTTCCTGTAGCTGATGTTTCTGATGTTCCGGTGTTCCCGACTTTGAGGAGCGAGCAGCTTGACGAACAAATAGCGCGCTATCAAGAGTACATCCGCTTGCACGGCAAACCGCCGGATATCTTAATTGTCGGAAGTTCGAGGGCTCTGCGGGGCATCGATCCGGCGGTTTTGGAAACTGCTTTGGCGGATGGAGGTTATCCGGGGCTGAAGGTTTACAATTTTGGAGTGAACGGGGCTACTCTGCAGGTTGTAGATTCGATCGTCCGTCGGATTTTGCCGCCGCAACAATTGCCGAAATTGATTGTGTTGGCCGACGGGGCGAGGGCTCTCAACAGCGGGCGGCCTGATTTGACTTTTAGTGCGATCGCTTCTTCGGAAGGTTACAGACAATTGTCTCGGGGCAGTTTTCTTGTGGGCACCGCTCAATTAGAATCTCCAACATCAAAAGAAACCGCCAACAATCCGGTGGCGACTGCGGGTGAATTGTGGCACAATTTGGAACAAAGTCAAGCTCAGGTTCAGCAACTGTTGAATCAAAAGTTGATCGAGAGTTCTGCAACTTACAAAAAGCGCGATCGGCTCAAAGAGTTTTTGCGATCGCTCGCCAATCCCTCGGCCCCAGCGGCAATCGCCAACCCCCAAACCGCCGGAGACAAACAAACAACCGAAAACCCCCAGCCTGCTGTTGCGGGTAAAGCACCGAGCGATTTTCAACCAAACGGCTTTTTGCCGGTGGACATACGCTTCAATCCCGCTACTTACTTTCAAAAACACCCGAAAGTATCTGGCTATTACGACTCCGACTATCAAGATTTTAAACTCTCAGGCGAACAAACTGTAGCGCTCAAAAATCTGATCGAATTTAGCAAAGTTCGCAACATCAATCTCGTGTTTGTGAATATGCCTCTAACGGTCGATTATTTAGACCCAGTGCGGGCTGGTTACGAACAAGAATTCCGGGAATATATGCAACAATTATCAGCTCAAACCGGACTAATTTTCCGAGATAATAGTTTATTGTGGCCCCAGGCGCGGGAATCTTTTTCCGACCCCAGCCACCTCAACCGTTACGGTGCTGTAGCAGTTTCTAAGCGGTTAGCTCAAGATCCGATGATTCCCTGGCCGGCGAAGAGGTAATGAAAGAGTTTTGAGTTATTTTAGAAGTGATATCGTCTCCGCTGTCACGACGATCGCACTAAACTTGGTTCGATCGACAGCAACGTGAGTTTTCCTCAAAACCAGAGGACTTGCACTCCTCTCGATGGAACCTCTCGATTGCGGGTAATTCATCGGAGTTGACATTAAATGAGTCAAATCGTTTCCGGTTGCATCGGAATAATAAAATCGAGTCAACAGTTAAGCTGTCGCGCAAATAAACATTGCATATTCAGGGCGGGTTCTCCTGGCCACCCCACTCATTGTTTTATTGTTTTTTGACATACAGTTTAAATGCCACAACAGCTTAGGATCGAAAACTTAATAACTTAAACACCTCCTACAGTCCTCTCTCCTGTAAGTTGCCTTCCTCAAAGGAGGCAGAGCCTCGCCCCAGAAGCATTACCAGGCAGAGCCTGGTAACGAGCAATATCAACAGTCAACAATCAACAGTCAACAATCAGTAGGGGCGGTGCCCCCGTGCCCGCCCTCTTAACAGTCAACAATCAACAATCAACAGTCAACAATCAACAATCAACAATCAACAATCAAAAGTCATGTCGCTCGTGTAACTGGAATCGATATAACTCCTGCGATGCGACAATCTCAAAACTATCATTTCCGGCAGCGGAATACTCAACATGAAAAGATTGACATTTCCTAAAATTAGCAAAAATATACAGATAAAAAATCCCCGAAAAAATCTGCCTTTAATATTTTTTATATTATCCCTAGCATTTTTCCTGTTTAGTTTGTATAAAAGCTTATTTTTACCTTTGGCTTTATCAGCGCCGCCGCCCACCAGCGAAGAAAGTAAAGAACAGCAAGCTCTGCAACCTTTTGAAGAGGTTGTCAAAAATGCCAAAAAGTTAGAGGGATTGTTTACCCTTTACCGCAATGAAGCAACAAATAAAGTTTATCTGGAAATTACACCGCAACAACTCAACAAAAAGTTCCTGTGTTTTGTGACATTGGCCTCTGGTTTGGGGGAAGGCGGCATTTTTAGCGGATTGCCGATCGGCGATTTCTTGTTTCAACTGCGGCGAGTCCAAAACAACGTGCAGTTTGTCATACCCAATATCAATTTTCGCACCAGTCCGGGCGATCCGCAAGCCGGCTCGGTGGAAAGGGCATTTAGCGATTCTATCCTGTATTCTTTACCTCTCAAAAGCATTCATCCGCAAAGGCAAACTCTGCTGATCGACTTAGGCGATTTGCTGATGAGCCAAAAGCGCGATTTACCGGGAATAAAAGCGATTTTACCGATGATTTTGGGCGCTTCTTACTCGATCGATGAAGACAAATCTTCTTTTAAAGATGTGAAAGCGTTTCCGCTGAATGTAGAAATTGCTACTGTATACGGTTTTTCCAGCGATAATGACAGTTCGGTTAACTATTTACCTTCGGTTCCCGACAGTCGGGCTTTTAACCTCCGCATTCACTACAGTTTCTCGGAAGTGCCGATTAATAATGGCTACCGCCCCAGACTTGCAGACGAGCGAGTCGGCTATTTCCTGACAACATATAAAAACTTTTCTGACAAGAGCGGCCGCGACCCTTTTGTGCGCTATATTAATCGCTGGCATTTGCAAAAGCAAATCCCATCCGCGCCGATGTCGCCTCCGGTACAGCCGATCGTGTTTTGGATTGAAAATAATGTGCCTCTAGAATACCGGAATGCTATTCGCGAGGGTATTTTGGAGTGGAACAAAGCTTTTGAAAAGGCAGGTTTTACTGAGGTAATTCAGGTCAAACAAATGCCGGACAATGCTAAATGGGACCCGTCTGATGTCCGTTACAATACTATTAGGTGGTCTAGTTCTTTTGAGTCTGATTTTGCAGGCATTGGGCCGTCTCGAACTAATCCGCTGACTGGGGAAATCTTGGATGCTGACATTCTGTTGGATGCTGATATTGTCCGGCAAATTAAACAGGGCTACGGCTTTTTGGTGGAACAAAATCGATCGCTGGCGAGGAGTTTTCAAGGGAAAAATGGATCTAATACGAATCCTTGTCAGTTCGGAATATATTCGCGTTATTTGAATGTTCTAGAAAATGGGGATTTGGGAAAAAGCAGCGGAGAAAATTCTCAAGGTGGAATTGCTGATGATTTGCCGACTTTGGTGGAAAGATATCAAGAGCAAAAACGATCGCCCTTGTCGCGCTTGATGTCGAGTTCGGATATGTGTTTTGGGTTGGAATCGAGCAGGCAATTTGCGATCGGGGCAATGTCGGTGGATCTGTTGGAAAATGCCCCGCCTAGCAGTACGGCGACTGACAGTTATGTAAATCAATACATCCGATATTTGACGGCCCACGAAGTGGGTCACACTCTCGGTTTGAGGCACAATTTTCACGGCAGTACGATGCTGCAACCGGATGAGTTGAACAATATTCAGGTAACTCGTACTAAGGGTTTAACTGCGTCGGTGATGGATTATATGCCGATTAATTTGGCACCTCCGGGAACTGTGCAGGGCGACTATTATCCAACGATTGTAGGGCCTTATGACGATTGGGCGATCGAGTACGGTTACAAAGTTCTTGGGGGCACAAACCCCAACAGCGATTTAAGGGCGCTGCAACAAATTGCCAGCCGCGCGGGGGAACCGCAATTAGCTTACGCGCCGGATGAGGATACTGTTGACAATCTCGATCCGGCTGCTAATACTTTCGATCTCAGCGGTAATATGCTGACGTATTCGCAATGGCAAATGGATAATGCTAGGGCGATGTGGAAGCGTTTAGAAAAGCGAATTCCGGTTGGGGAAGAGGGTTATAACGAACTGCGGGTGATGTTTCATTCGCTGTTCCGATATTATACCAATCAGGTGATGAATGCTACTTTGTATGTGGGGGGACAGTCGTTTAATCGGATTCGCCCCGGTGATGCGAAGGGGAAATTGCCGTTTGTGCCGATCGAACTTTCGCAGCAGCGAGAAGCTTTAGCAACATTGGACAAGTACGTATTTGCCCCGGATGCTTTTAGTTTTGCGCCGGATTTGCTGAATAAATTAGCACCTTCGCGTTGGGATCACTGGGGAAGTCCGGCTTTGGTGTTTCCTCTAGATTACCCGATCGGCGATCGAATTACTTTTTTGCAGCGGTTTGTGCTGCGGCTTTTGCTATCTCCCACGCGACTGGTGCGACTGCGGGATGTCGAGTTAAAATCAGCACCGGAAACTGCTTTGAGGTTGCCGGAATTGTTCGATACTTTGCTTCATGATATTTGGAAAGAGGTTTTGCAGCCGGAAAAGAAGATGCAAATTTCAACTTTTCGGCGTTCTTTGCAGCGGGAACATTTGGCAATTTTGATCGGAATGGTGCTGCGAAAAACGAATGTTCCAGAAGATGCGCGGAGTTTGGCTTGGTACGAGTTGCGGCAGTTGCGGGAGGGTTTGAGCAAGACTATTCGCAATTTGGATCGGAGTGCGGATGCTTATACGCGGGCTCATTTGGAGGAAACGCGCGATCGAATTTCTAAGGTTTTGAATTCGCAGATTCAGTCGAATTAATTTGATCGTTGGGTTCAGAAACCGGGTTTTTAGGATAATATTTCGTTAGATCATCGCAGATTTGGTCGAAAACCCGGTTTCTGAGAATCTCATACCAATTTCATAAAGTAGCGCTAGATATTACCCCCCCAACCCCCCCTTGGTAAGGCTTGGCTCAGATTTCATCCATACCACATATGAAAGAAAAATGGTATCAGTCAAGTTAAAATAATTCGGAACTTGCGTCGTATACGATAGATATACAGGGAACTTAAACAGAAAAGCCCTTATGCCAGCCAAAGACCTTTATCACGATACTGTTTGCACGGCTCTCATCAAAGATGGCTGGACAATCACTCATGACCCACTGATTCTCAAAATTGGTGCCCGATCGGTTTTTGTCGATTTGGGAGCTCAGAAACTAATTGCGGCCGAACGAGGATCTGAAAAAATTGCGATCGAGATCAAAAGCTTCCTCAGTCCATCACCGATTAATGACCTTGAAAATGCTTGGGGGCAGTTCTTTATGTACGCCAGAACGCTGCAAAAACGAGAGCCGGATCGTCTTCTTTACCTAGCTGTTAATCGCAACACCTTTGAAACGTTGTTTAAAGAAGAAGCTGGGCAATTGCTGCTAGAAGAACCAGGTTTTCGCATGATAGTTTTTGACCCAAACACGGAGGAGATTATCCAATGGCAACCACAAATCAACCCGTAGACCAATGGCGTGAGATGTTAGAGAGTATTCTCCAATATTATGCGGATATTCCTTACGCTTATGGGGATGTAATTACCTATTTGGTGGTCAGCCGCGATCGCAACCATTTTATGCTGATACATGAAGGCTGGGAAAATCATCTGCGAGTTCATGGTACTGTGGTTCACGCCGAAATCCGCAACGACAAAATCTGGATTCACTATGATGGCATAGAAGACGGCATCACTGACGAACTCGTCGCTGCTGGCGTGCCCAAAGACTGCATTGTTCTTGCTTTCCATCCACCGGAAGTCCGAGAGTACACTGGATATGCGATCGCATAGCTTCTAATGTCTGCTTCTTAATCGTATTTAACTTTCATTGGTATTCTAGTTATAGACGTTTATGCGTGCTGTAGAGATTGACCAAATAATTGCGGCTTTGGCAAAGGTTTACCCTCATCTAGCATCGATTCAGTTAAAAGTTCTAAAACCTCGCGGGCATTTTTTAATGCGTCTTCGTAAGTATCACCGTGAGTATGACAATAGTCTCCCCATTCTGGAAAACTAACGACATAGCAGCTATCCTCATCTGACCATTGAATAATAATAGTATAATGACTGTTCATCTAAATAATTTGCAAACGCTAAACTTCTGTCATGGCAAGAATTTGAGCGATCGTTAATATTAACTGAGGAAACGTTGGAGAAACAATAATGGCTTCTCCTTGATATCGCAGTGCCTGATATTCACCATCAATTAAGCGGTTGATAGTCACCGTAGACTGTTTTGGAGAACCAATATACTGAACGCCTCCCAACCCTGCATAATCAACGATCCAATACTCCAGGATTCCTAAAGTTTCATACTCATTCAATTTGATGCGGTAATCATCCCGCCAATTGGTACTGACAACTTCGATCGCCAAGGGAGGTGGAATATAGGCAGCAGCAGAGGCAGAACTTTGACGCATTCTGACCCATTCTTCCTTGGCAAACACCACAATGTCGGCTTTACGACTCGATTCACTTTCGCCCGGGCCAGCGTTCAATCTGACTTGTTTACTTTGTCGAGGAACGTAGGGAAGGTTCAAGGATTGGCAATGATCTACCAAGAGACGACATAAACCATCGACGACATCCTCATGTTTGGCTGTGGGTTCACTCAGGGGCATGGCAACTCCATTGACTAGCTCGAATGACCTGCCGGACTCGTCATCCCAGTTGAGAAATTCCTCGAAGGAAAGGGTTTTTTGGGCGATCGCAACCATTGATATTAACCTTTTGCGTAGGTTGGCTCTCTGTTGTCTGTTTCTAGCTTAACGCTTTCGATATCCATTTTAGTGTGCATCAAAGGGGTAGCTTAGCAATACGATCTACCCATTCCTCTGCACTAGATGCTGCCCAAATCAAGAGTAGTTCTTCGATGACAACTTCCATCGGTATTTTTCGGGAAACAATAATGACTCCAGCACTCTGATTCGTAGTAATGAACTCAGCAAATTCGGATGGCATTGTTTTGCGATCGTGGCTGACGAGAACACGTCTTTGCTGTGCTGCAATTGCCAGAACGTCGGAATCTTTAACGCCTTCTAACCCAGCAGCAAAAGCAGTTTGAAAGTCGATTGTAGATTCTCGTCGCAGTAATCCTGTGACGATCGCCTGATTTAAGTCGGCATCAGCTTGATAGCGTACATTCAAGATCGCACCTGCTGTCTTGCTGCTTTAGCTGCCATCAGTTTGTTGTACAAAGCTGGATCGCTGGTTTGTAGAGGTTGAGGCATGGCATCAAATGCGTCTGATTCGGCGACTAGGTAAGCGTCGATTTCAGCGCGGTTAGCTAGATAAAAGGCGATCGCGCCATAAACCTGTTCCAGTGTCAGTAGTGGGAAAGACTGAACAATAGTTTCGGGGGATAGTCCTTGTTGGAAAGCATAGGCGATCGAGTCAAGAGAAATCCGAGTTCCTTCAACCCAATAGGCATCATTCCGATACTCTATGTAAGTTTTAACTGCTACAACTGGCATAAAATTTTTTAGACTCTAACTAATTCTTATTGTAGACGGATTCGATCGCCACAAGCTTTGAAAAACTAAGAGAGCGATCGGCGATCGCTTGACAAAACATCCGTTATCTCTGATTTTAACCAAGGGGATGGTGGATTGCGATCGTAATCGACGAAATAATCGAAACTGCGATCGGATATTCAATTTCTGCAGCACGCGCGATCGGAGCCGCTTGAATTCGTTCCGGCAAGCGTTTCAAAATGACTTCGGCATCAGCAGGAGAAAGTTGTTCTTGAAGTTTGGCTGGCATGGAATTCACCTGTCATTAATAGGCGAAATAGAGGCATCTCCTCGGCGATCGTACAAACTCTGATAATCTTGCCCGGTTGCAGGTAAGCGTATTACAAAAGCCGCAGCCCATTGAATTTTTTATGGTGAGACGAGAGCAAGCATGGTCTAAGCTCGCTTTTGCAGCCATTGATTTTAATGATAACAAGAGTGGTGTGGGCGATCTGCCTGTGACTTCTCCCAACCCATAATGCGAGACCCACCGAAGGGCGCGATGGAGTTTTATCTATCGCTCCACACAGGGTCACGCAATAGAAAAAATGTAACGTTCGTGTTCAGCAGCGACGAGTAACCTGTGCCTATTTACATTTCAATAGGATAAATCTGGGCTGATTTACCGGGCGATTCTTTCCTGAGTGTTTTCTAGGGGAATTTTATTCAAAAAAGGTTGTATAATAGCTTGAACTTCATCCTTAAAGGTACGCGCCCAGAGACTAATGAATGCCTCTCTCACCCGTGCTTCTGGAATAAACCCAAGTTTTTTGCCTACCTGGGAATAGAGTACATGAGGATCTCGGTTTGTGTTACGAACACTCCGAACAATATCTGCAACTTTTGCCTCTTCTTCATAGGGACGCAATAAAGCAACAGCTAGTTCTCCTGATATGTCATCAAGTTTTTCAATGACCTTATCGTAGATGTAAGATTCTGGGCTTTGTCCTGGAAGACGATGTATAGAGTCTGTTACAGACTCGTGCTGTTTAGAATCACCATCGATTAAACAAACTGAAGGTTGAGACACACTAGGATCAAGTTTACGACCTCGATGCACTGTTACGGCTGTTCCATCGCCTTCCATTGCATGGACACTGACCGCATCCATCGCTACTCCAGGTAAAGAACGCAAAATTTCTTCTACCCATGTTTTGGCAAAAATGTCTTCAACAAATACAACAAGCTGAGAGTCTATTTGACCACTGATTGCACGAAGAGAGCCAATGTCTAACTTACCCTGATATAAACTGCCATTTGCGACTGCCCATATTGCTTGGTCGGGCAATGGTTTGAGCGCATCATTTGAATGCGTAGTAAAAATGACCTGAATTTGTCTTCGTATAGCTAAATCAATTAAGTATTCCACCATGCGGACAGTTGCAACAGGATGAAGCCCATTTTCTATTTCTTCAATAAGTACGAGTGAATTTTCTGGTATAGTCTCTAATTTGATGGCCATACGAATGATACTGGATTCCCCAGCACCAAAATGAAACTCAGAATATGAGTCTCCCCCTGAAGTTTGTCCAGCAAGCAGCGTAACTCTACCGCGAGTATCCACACGCAGAAAGGAGAATGCGGATATGTCCTTGTCAAGGATACTAGCTACTGCTTTAGCAACGCCTGAACTAATTTCATCAATAGATTCTGGAGCTACATCAAAAGTATTGGATGCACATTGCTTGAGTTCTGGACGTTCATTTGCTGGTACAGTTCGAGATACGCCAAATACAGCTACTACTCTTTCCTTATCTCCTTCAACCTTCCATTCGCGTGACCATTTAGAACGAGCAAATTTAGCAATACGTCGAATGCTATCTGATTTTTTTATTTCTTTGTCTATCAATTCATATTCAAATTTCCAGTTCTGCATACTTGAGTCAAATCGACCACTTTTTGCAAAGAATAATGATGGCTTAACTGTTTTATAGGCACAGGCTGCTGCACCTAATACTGTTGTCTTGCCTCCACCGTTTACTCCTACAATCGCTGTCACAGGAAAATCAAAGGTTATTGATTTTTCTTTAAAAGCTCGGGCTTTTTCAAGAGATATTTTAAGTAAATACTTGCCATAACTTCTTTTCTGAACTTTCTCAAGAAGGTCGTTAACCTTGGACAGTCTAATTTCACTTTTAAATTCCACTCTTAAAAAAACCTCTATGCTTTTTGATACTATTCAAATAGTAACTTAACCCAATCACAATTGCCCAACATTAACCTTACAACTCTGCTAATGATAAGCTTGCAGTGATTTAACTCCCAACATCAAAAGGTGTAGTGGAACTATGCCCCAACCGATAGCCTGAGCGACATAACTATTAATTAGACCGACTTTCTCTATGTATCTAGGGAATTATACCCGATGAACTGACAAGTTGCGAGTGATTTACCAGATTTGGGTAAATATACGGACAGCTTGTCTGTATAACACCGCTATTTTTGTGAATACACGGAAACTTTCGGTGATTCTGTCAAACAGATAAGCAACGGATGCTGGCATTGGTTAAAATTGTTTGAAACCTTTGTCTCTAGCTTACTTCATTTATCATCGAAACTGACACCGCGATATAATTATGCGATCGCCACTTCCAGCTCAATACTCTGTAAAGTATTATTTCTAGGCGTAGGCAGAAACTGGCTCATAAACGAGTTGCATGAGTTTTTCTGAGGAAACGGTTTCCATTGCATAGGTATTACCTTG
>NZ_JBARVX010000346.1:0-12257 GCF_049646505.1 Microcoleus sp. | reverse complement strand
CTGGTTCGCTTTCGGCTTTGTCTACCGCAGTATAAGCGCCGGAATTGATAACCAAATCTGGTTGAATTTCAGCCATTGCTTGGCGGATGGTTTCGGGTTGGGACAAATCGACGCGAGTGCGATCGACCGCAATAACCTCTCCCGAAGATAATAAAATCGACTGCAATTCTTGAGCTAGCTGTCCGTTGCCGCCTGCGAGTAAAATTTTCACGATTAAAACACTTGAGCTTTTTTCAACGTCTGTCCGGCTTTGTCTTTAGCTGATAAGATTGGTTTGGCACCATCTAGCGGCCAGTCGATCGCCAAATCAGCGTCATTCCATACAATACACCGCTCGTGTGCCGGTGCATAATAATCTGTAGTTTTGTACAAAACTTCAGCAATGTCTGATACTACTAAAAAACCGTGAGCAAAACCTGCCGGCACCCACAATTGCCGTTTATTTTCTCCACTCAGCAAACAGCCCACGGACTTCCCAAAAGTCGGCGAACTTTTTCTGATATCCACCGCTACGTCAAATATTTCGCCCGCAACTACACGCAGCAATTTGCCTTGAGGCTGCTGCATTTGGTAGTGCAAACCGCGCAGCACATTTTTAGACGACTTGGAATGATTGTCTTGAACAAATTCTGCCGTTACGCCTGTTTTGTCTACGAAAGCTTGGTGATTGAAACTCTCGAAAAAGAAACCGCGATCGTCTCCAAAAATTTTCGGCTCAATTATCAAAACTTCAGGTATTTCGGTAGATATAACGTTCATAGTTGCCTGTATCGCGTGATAAACTCATACTTGGTCTATGGTATCTTACTATGAAAACTGACACATATCTCAAAAAGTTGTACGCCAACCGATTTGATTCCCGCCAAATGCAAGCCAAGGTGGCACTCTGGAAAGTTCTAATTGATGAGTTTTTACAAGATTATGTTCCTCCAGAGTCAGCCGTTTTAGATATTGGCGGAGGCTACTGCGAATTTATCAATCAAATTTGGGCTGACAAAAAATGTTTGATTGACCTCAATCCCGATTCAAAGTTATTTGCAAATTCCGATGTAAAAATATTGAATGTCGATGTTTTAAACTGTGGAAATAAATCAGTTTTTGCCGAACAATTTGACCGGATATTTATCTCTAATTTTTTTGAACATCTCCGCAACAAAGAGGAACTTGTAGAAATTATCTCGTTTTGCTTTGATGCGCTGAAGCCGAGCGGCTCACTTTTGGTGATTCAGCCTAATTTTAAATACTCTTACAAGGAATACTACGATTTTATCGATCATCAATTACCGATTACGCACTTATCGCTGCAAGAACTGTTACAAACTGTCGGGTTTGAAATTGACCTGATTATACCGAGATTTTTACCGTTTTCGACGAAAGGGCGGCCGGCTTCACCGCTGCTGTTAAAGATTTACTTAAAATTGCCTTTTTTGTGGCGGTTTTTGGGCGGGCAAATGTTTGTCAAGGCGTCGAAGCATAGTTAGAAACAATGTCGATGAGAGTCGGCGGTTGAAACCGCTACTACACAAACTAAGTCGGCCTCCGCCGACTGAATAAAATAGCTTATTTTAATAATTCATCGACGGGGATGCTAAAACCAGGCAAAACAATTTGAGTGCTAACAATTTCCCCAGCAATAAAGATAATTCTGGTTTGTTTTGTTACTACAATAACCCATTGATTTTCGGGATATACCAGCCAAACTTCCTCACTTCCCGATTCTAAATATTCCGTAGCTTTAGCAATTACATCTTCCGCTAAATCTGTTGGAGAAACAATTTCAGCACACAAAGGAAAACTTTGCGGCAGAACTTTGAGATTGCCAAATTGTGCTGCCAATTCCGGGGGAAGGTAGGCAACATCAGGATAGCGTCCTTGCTGCTTTGTGCGGCAGGGAACATTAGTATAAACTTTTCCTCCCTGCCCGCTAGAGTCTTTGTAGTTTCTCCAGTAATAGTAAAGATTTCCTTGCACCTTGCTATGCTTGAGAGTTATGCCATTTTTTTCCAATAATTCGCCATCAACCCACTCTTGCAGATCCGGTGGACTTTCCATCCATGCTTCTAGAGAGTAGGTTTGAGATGCCGGGGCGACAACTGTAGAAGTTACCATTTTTCGGTTCTCCGTGTGGAACTTTTTTTATATGATATCAGATACGATCGCCCTTTATGCCTGTAACTTCCAAGTGTTATCATAAAAACAACGAAGCCTCAAGCATTTCGGGCTTTGGGCAATCAAAATAGAACTGCTATAAAAAGATAGGTTTGAGGACAAAAATGATGACACAAACTAAATCATCCGCCGCCCTTGCAATCAATCTTCCGCCAACACTAACGCTGACTGTCACCCGCGAACAGTTCATCGAATTGGCGATCGCAAATCGGGAGTTACAATTAGAAAGAACCGCAACAGGAGAATTAATCGTAAACCCGCCCACCGGAGGCGAGACAGGAATAATAAACTCGGAAATCGGCGGACAAATCTGGTTGTGGAACTGCCAAACTAAACTCGGTGCAGCATTTAGTTCTTCTACTGGTTTTGACCTACCAAATAGGGCTATTCGCTCTCCTGATGCGTCTTGGGTGAGTCAAGAAAGGTGGGATGCACTCACCCCAGAACAAAAAGAAGGTTTTGCTCCTATTTCTCCTGATTTCGTGGTGGAACTCCGTTCTAAAAGTGACAATATAAAGCCACTGCGAGAGAAAATGAAAGAATACATGGACAACCAGGTGCGTTTAGGTTGGTTGATAGATCGGAAAAACCGAAAGGTGGAGATTTACAGACTAAATCGGGAAGTGGAAGTGCTGGACAATCCTGCAACTTTGTCCGGTGAAGATGTTTTACCGGGGTTTGTCTTGGATTTGGCGGAAGTTTGGGCGTGAAGTGCGATCGCCCGCAATATTTTAGTCAGGGCGGGTTGACTGGATATCTCGTATTATATCGTATATAATAAACCAAATTTGTAGGGGCGGGTTCACCAACCATATCTGATAAAAATGAATAATTTCATAAACCCGCCCCTCAACAGACAATCAAAATGTACCGTAAATTTATGGATCAAATGTTGATGTAAATAATCGCGGGGATGGGGCGGGTTTATGAGATTGTTTGTAGGTTTCATAGATGGTTGGTGAACCCGCCCCTACCGAAATTAGGAAGAAATTTAGGCAGAAACCGGGTTTTTTCCGACATACACCGAAGTATTAAATCTGTGAAAAGCCCGGTTTCTTTAGTATCTATCGCCTCTCTACAAATCGTCGTCGCAGACAGCCCAGTCAGGCTTTTAGCGTAGCTTGATCGGCATCCGTCAAACCCCTAACGCGCGCAATATTCATGCCCTCATAAGGTATGTCAATCAAAGTTTTTAAGCACTCACCGACAGAAAACCCGTCCGCTTGGTGCTGTGCAGAACTCCCAGAAGCGCCCACCGCATCATTGACATTTTGCAGATATTGGATTTCGCGAAGATTGCAGAAGGCGCCCGCCTTTTGGCAAACATTTATTCTACCTACTTAATCCAAGGTGGAAGATTACCAAAATTCAGCCTTTCTACATATTTAATAGCGCGATGTTCTTGTAATGAGGCTTGAATCAAAGTTTGAACCAGCTTTCTCAATCTAGCCTTAACACCCGATTTTTCTTCATCTCCTTGGGTTTTAACTCGTAGCTGTGGCAGTAAAATTCTCGAAAACTGAACCCACTGCCAAATCTTACTGATGTCGGGTTCATCTAACTGACGGCATGAATAATCATTTTCTATAAGATACTCAGCCTCTAAATGGGAATAGTTAGAAAGTGTTTCTAATAAACCAGGTTTCCAGTTAGCGATCGCCCCTCGTAAACCTGGTATCCGCTTAATTGCAATGGCAATTATTTCTGGCAAGTGTGGGATGAAGTCCCCAGCATTACGAAATCTGTATAACGGCGTATCTAGTATGAATTCTTCGGTGCTGACTGGCGGTGCGCCAAAAGTGTAAGTTTCTAAAACATAAGGCTCAATTAGCTTCAAACCAGATTTTTGAAGCCGTTTGGTAATGAGTGTAGCTGCTGCTCCTCCCAAACTGTGTCCAGTAATAAAAATGTCTTTTCGGCTATTATATTCTCGCAATATAAACTCTTGCAATTGTTCCCAAAAACGCTCTACAAAAGTGTCAAATCCTGAATGAATGCCTTGTGAATTAGACTCTGCCAGTAAATTTAAAAAATAATCGTCTAGGTTTTCTGTTCCTCTAATGGCGAGCGCAATCTCGTTGGGTGCAGACAAAGCCAAACCGCAGCAAGCAAAATCACCTGTTGAAATCAACGCACGCGGCGCTCGAATAAACTCTATTGTTTCGTACTGACGGACTAAGGGTAAACATCCTGATTTGAGGATATCGCGCACAACTTCTAAGCCTTGGTTGTAGGCGACGTAGGTTAGTTGGGACAGACAGGCCATTTCGAGCGATCGCTGACGGTTCAGAGTGTGTTTCATTTTTATTTAGTGGGTAGGAGTAGGGTGCGATTTTTAATTTTATCCTCTTGGGTACAGCGACCAAAACTTTAATTCAGGAAACGTTCCATCTTGGACAAATCGTTGAAGAACAGGACGAAGTTCTTCAAGTTCTGATTTATTCAGAGAACCGCGCACCCCAAATTTAATTACACCTAATATTTTGTTTAGTGTTGAGATTTCATTATTTATTTCATTGTCTTTTTTTACTACTCTCATGTTACTCCGCTCGCTTTGAAGTTCAGTGAGAGTAGGCTCTAGTCTAGCTATCATCTCTTCGCGACTCAAGCCTTCGAGTGGTTTGAGTATAGATGTAATTTTCATATTCTACAATCTCCTTTTCTTGACAAAATGAAATCAATTGAGTTTTTGAGAATGATAGGGCAGATTAAAACTCCCATTCATGATCTGGATCGTCAAGGGCTGTTCTGACAGATGTCAAATCAGCAAGGTCTTTGAACGGACTGGACTTAGCTATTTCGGTAATTGAAGTCATGGCTAAAGCTAACTGCTTATTATCACCGATTGCTATTGCCTCATCGACCTTTTCAAACAGAAATTTAAAATTATTAGCACGTTCATCAAACGAGCCTTCAAGATACTTGATTAAAACATCGCGTTTTGCTTGAATGTCGGCAATTGTTGCTTTTTCCCAAGCTTCTATACCACGCCGTTTAGTCTGTTCTTGCTCGGCAACTATTTTGTATTCGGTGTAAGCTTCAACAACATCGCGGAAGTAGTCAGCAGCAGAGCCTGGATTAAAGATTTTTACAGAAACTTTTTTAGCTATCATTTCTATTTGCCTGGTAAAATTCGATATTTCTACAGAACAGAACCCTAAAACACCCGCGTCTGCCACCAAGGAGTATTTTTAATTTCCTTCTGAAGATTGCGGACTTCTTTTTGAAGATTTCGGACTTCATCCATCATGGATTTTTTGCGAAAGAGGCTGATAGCTTTCTGAAAATCTGCTATCGCTTCCTCTCTTTTTGCCTTTTCTCTGCGTATAGAACCCCTTTTTACGTAGGCATAAGCATTGTCTGGCTCTATTTTGATGACCTGATTGTAGTCGGCAATAGCTCCCCGCTTGTCTCCCTTTTCATGGCGGACGCATCCCCGATGAAAATAAGCATCTGTACAGCTTGGTTCTATCTTGATGACTTGATTGTAGTCAGCTATTGCACTATCATAATCCTTGTTTGCTGCGCGTGCATGACCGCGATACAAATAATTAATTGCTTCATTAGGGCTAAGCTTTATAACCTGAGTGAAATCGGCAATAGCTCCTTTATAATTCTTTACTTTGGCGCGAGCATAACCCCGCTGAAAATACAGGTTAACATCATTAGGTTTAGTTTTGATAACTTGAGTGAAGTCAGCAATGGCTTTTTTGTAATGTTCTAGCTCAACAAGTAAGCAGCCCCGCGTGAAGTAGGCATCCACACAGTTAGGGTCAAGTTTGATAACTTGAGTATAATCAGCAATAGCACTCTCATAATCCTCTAGTTCAGTATATGCTAAACCACGACAGTAGCAGGCATTCACATTACTAGGATCGATAGTGATAACTTGAGTGAAGTCAGCAATGGCTTCTTTGTATTTTTTTAGTTCGCTGTAGGCACTTCCTCGTATTAAGTAGATATCTGCATTGCCGGGAGAGAGTTTGATGACTTGGGTGTAGTCGGCAATTGCCTTGCTATAATCATTTTTAGCGACGTAAATGTTACCTCGATTGCGGTAAGCATCTACATAGCTAGGATCGAGCTGGATAGTTTTAGTATAATCTGAAATTGCTCCTGCATAATTGTGCTGTTCATCGAGAATACAGCCGCGCACAAAATAGGCATAAATATTTTGAGAATTGAGTTCGATCGCTTTAGTAAAATCTTCAAGAGCGGCCCCGTACTCTCCACTTTCAAGCTTTTCTATTCCTCGGTTAAAAAAGTCTTCATCGCTTTTGAAAAAATCAAAAAATCCTGTAATTCCCTTAGATACGCCTTTGCCTACATTCTTAACTGTAGATTCTGCTTTGGCACCAGCCATTGCTACGCCTTTGCCTACATTCTTAAATGTAGATTCTGCTGTGGCACCAGCCATTGCACCGCCAACCATGATTAAAGGAATAGCCACAGGCCCTAGAGCAGCCGCACCCAAAAAAGTTACACCAGCCGCAAGTGCTGCACCTCCTCCTACAACTGCACCCGCTTGATTTTTTTTTGCGAACTCATTCTCAGTACATACCGTATGTAAATCACCAACATTTCCTAAAATTTCCCAGGGATTCATTGCAACCTCCTTATTTTTAAGTAGTAAGGTGGGAAATGCCCACCCTACAAATAGATTTTCTGCCTAAGTCTTGAGACTACTTCGATCGTGATTTCTATTTCCCTGGTAAAATCCGATATTTCTCCAAAACCTTCACAGTACCGAGGTTAAGCTTACCGTCATTGTTTAAGACAGGAGTTTTCAACATTTCTACAAGTCCCTTCATCAGAAGGCCTACCTGTTGGAACTTCTCAGCATCCCTCTTAGCATCAAACGGCTGAGATTCAAGTTGACTCAGACCTTTAACAGCACGAGTGTTCATAGATTCAAACACTTTTCTCAACTCAGTTATTCGCTGTCTTACCTGTTGAGCAAAATCCTTAGCAAGTTTCATGTCTGCGATCGCCTTATTGACTTGAGCTTCATGCTCTCGCGCCTTTGTCATCGCTTTCTCGCCTTCACTAGCAGCAAAAAAGCCACCAATCGCCAAAGCTGGTAAAAGGGTGATACCGCCTAGCACAGCAGCACCCAGAGCCATACCGCCACCACCAGCCGCGATCGCTCCACCCCCAAACCATGCTAAAGTTGCGTTCCAAGCAGCCGCTCCGCTGAGAGTTGAGATAGCTGTTCCCGTGCTTGCTGCTCCTAGTGAAGTAACAGCACCAATAGCACCGCCGTAACCTGCTGCGGCTGCTCCAGCAGATTTAAAGCCAGCCATAAAATATTGTTCTGCTCCTACCGCCGCAGCTTTGTACTCGTTCATCTGCTGAACTGAAAAATCCATCCCTTCTAAAAGCCGCTTTTCACTTTCTGAAGCTTTCCGACCACTATTTTCAAGGAAGGTAACAAAGCGCTTAATTGTGCTTCTTATGACATTCAGTTGAAGTTTACCATACTCTTCTGCCAATTTGTTTGTGGCTGCTTCTTCTCTTTTCAAATCTTCAACTGCACGCTCGAATCGCTCTTGAGCTTCCTTGGCAAGTTCATTAGCTTTCTGACCTGGATAGAATGAAGGCATAAAATACTCCTAACTGTGATTTGCTAACTGTGATTTTTAGTGATTTCAAAAACAGGCAATTTCTTAGATACTTTTGCTTGATAACTCTGTCCAGCACAAAACGACACCTCGCAAGAAGTGAGCCTTCCCGTGACAGCCAGAGATGAAGTATGAGCCTGCTTTTTATTAAGATAACTTAACCCAGCTTATCCATGAAACTAATAAGCATTAGAAATCGTGTTAGACTTTGATTAGGAAAACCCCAGACACCTATCCCCAATGCCATCCCCTAACGAACAATTCACAGAAGCTGCCCACGAATGGGACTTAGAAACCCTCTACACAGACCTCGCATCCGCCAAGGGAAAGCGGCTCACCCCCAATGAGAAGCAGCATCTACGGGGTCTACTCTGCGGCCACAGCCCCGCCGAAATTGCTGAAAAACTCAATAAAAATCCCAAGGGAATTGCAGTTGACTTTTGCAACACTATTTATCAATATGTAAAAAATCTTGTAGGCAAAGCTGATGAAAAGGTAGAAAACTGGAGAAAGATTTGTGAATGGCTGGAGGACGCAGGATATCAAACTCAGTCGTCTCCTGAATCTGAATCAGGTGATTGTTTACCAATAAAATTTTCAATAAAAAAAGCCAATATAATTCTCGATAAAAATCAAATAATAGTTGATATTAACCTGCGAATAATAGCCTCTTCACCTTCAGAAATTCCCATCATCGAAAACCTCGACCTCAACGGCAATAATTAATACTGCCGAAAATGGCGTTACACCCGAAGGGATGAAACAGGACAGGGCACTGCCGTTTCCTTAGCGCAGAATAAATGGTTTTATTACCAAATTCCACAAAACATCTGCGGTGCAAAAAATCCCTACAAAATCGAACTCAAAACCGCCTCATTAGCAGCAATCCAATCATAAATATCCTGCAAAGCTGCTTCGGGGCCAATAACAGGCCGCCATCCAGTCTTCTCCATCACCCTAGAAGAATCGGTAATAAAAATCGGAATATCCCCCGCGCGTTCCTCCAAAACCGGATTAATTGAAATCGATTTACCCACAATTTTTTGGCACAAATCAGTCGCTTCAACCAAAGAAAGACTGTTGCTAAAACCGCCGCCTACATTAAAAACTTCGCCGTCAAATTCAGCAAAATTTTCTAACTGATAATTAACTAACCTCAACAAATCTTCAACGTGCAGCAAATCCCTAACTTGCTTCCCGCTGCCGCCAAAACCGATATAATTCAGCGGCTTTTCAAAATAGTGAGCGGCTACCCACAAACCGCAAACTCCCTGATCGACTTTACCCATTTGCCAAGCACCGGTAATTAACCCGCAGCGGTTAATAATTGCCTGCAGGTTGTATGCTTCTCTGTATTCCTCAATCAGCAATTCCGATGCTAATTTAGTTGCTCCGTAAAGCGAACGGTGTCCTTTTAATGGGAAGTCTTCTGATATGCCTAACTCGGATATACCGGGTAATGTTTGCTCCGGGGCGATCGCAAATCTCTCATCCAACTCCAACAGCTTAACAGATTTCACACTGGCGATCGGATAAACCCGACTCGTAGACAAAAACAACAAACTCGCACCAGTCTGTCTCGCCAACTCCAAAACATTCACAGTACCCAGCAAATTCGTCTGCAAAACGTACTGAGGCGAACTAAAACCAGCCAATACCGAAGGTTCCGCAGCGCAATCGATAATGCAGTCAGGGTTGAGTGCAACGGGATCTAAGTCTGCCGCCGTGCGAATATCCCCGTAAACAAACTGAATCCCGCAACTTTTCAGCCTCGGAATATTCAATTCCGAACCCCGGCGGCGCAGGTTATCCAAACAAATGATTTGCCATTCCGGGTGCATTTTCTTCAGGCCAATTGCCAAACAACTGCCGATAAAACCAGCACCGCCCACAATTAAAATTCTTTCAGGCATTGACTCAACTTTCTTAGAGGATTAATTACTGCTGTTAAATTATTGAACAACGGGTGTTGAGCTATACCTCGCATTAAAACTGAATCATCTTGTCAATGAATTTTGACAACTATTCTGGTTCAATTCCCAAAGCCCGCAACTGATTCGCTAATCGCTCAGCCCGCTCTTGGGCTTGTGCAGCTTGTTGCTGTGCTTGCAGTGCAGCTTCCTCTGGCGTAGCAACTAACTGACCATCTGGGGTAAAATAACGCAATTTCCCATCGTGAATTCCCAGATATAATTCTAGTACCTCACTCCACAATCTACCAAATTCATTGGCAAGAATAGCTTGATATTCTTGACCAATTAAACGAAAACCAGCAAATTCCAAATCTTCAGGATCGAACCAAAAGTATTCGGGCGTTCTAAACCGATTTTGATATAATATCTTTTTTTCGTTGCGATCGACTCTGGCGGTAGAACTAGATAGCAATTCGATAATTAGATCGGGATATCTCCCCTCTTCTTCCCAAACTACCCAGGAACGACGCGGACGTTTTTCGGTGTCGGCGATCAGAAAAAAATCAGGGCCGCGAAAATCCCGATTTTTCAATTGTTGCTGGCTGTAGTAAACCGTCAGATTTGCTCCAACAAAAAAGTCGTTGCGCTCGCGCCATTGCCATTCCAAACAGGCAACTAATAATGCTAATTGAATATAATGTAGGGAACTTTCCATTTCCGGTTCGTCACTTTCTAATTGACTGGCATCGGGCATCAATTTTGCCATTTGTTGGGCTGTAAAAACCATGACTCAATCCTCCCAATTTAGTATATATTATTAAGCCAAACTTCCATCGCATCTCTAGTCAAATTATCCCTAAATATCCGAATTTTTAGCTTTGTCACCATTATAATGTGGAAACTCGATTTTGTACGCAGTCCGCGAGGCGATCGCAAATTTGCCACCCATAAATTTTTCCATCTCGCGAGAATATGCCAGTTAGGATGACAATTAACCGATCGCACTTATTATCTCCGAGCGGCATCAAAGTATCAATAGCTGCGGCACCACAATCATTAGTCATCATTCCTTCGCAGTCAGGACTTCACTCCTTGACTTTGGCAACAAATCTAATTTCAACTCATTCATCTTTCTAGTTCGGTGGTAGTCGCCGCGAGAGAGATGTTTTTCCAGCCAGACATACAAGACAATAAATAAATATCGGCTGCCCATTTCTTTAATTTTCAGCTTAGAAATACCAGCAGTTCGATTGTACCACCTCAGAGGAATTACCGCATAGGAAAAACCCCGGACAATTGCTTTTAAAGGCAGTTCTACAGTTAAATTAAAATGATGGCTTAAAATCGGCTGCACGCCTTCAATCACTTCTCGGCGGTAGAGTTTAAAAGCATTGGTAACATCGTTGTAGCGCCAGCCAAAAATAGTTTTGACAAACCAGTTTGCTAAGCGATTAATTGCTAACTTGTGAATTGGATAGTCAACTACAAAGCCGCCTTTGATAAATCGGGAACCGAAAACGCAGTCATATCCTGCTTGCAATTTGCGGTATCCTGCTACTAAATCCTTCGGATCGTCGGAAGCATCGGCCATCACAATTGCGACAGCATCGCCGTCAAATTCCGCTAAACCTCGTCGCACGGCAAATCCAAAACCGTTGGGAGGTTGATTGTTGATGTATCTAACTGTGGGAAATTCCCGCGATAATTCCTGGCAAATGTCAAGGGTTCGATCGACACTGTTGTCATTCACAATCAAAATTTCGTGCGGAATGCCTTCTAAATCGAGCGTCTGGGCGATCGCCCGCACAGTACCTTCCAAACAGCCCTCCTCGTTGTGGGCTGGTACAATCACCGAAATTTTCACTCCTCATCCTCCACGCAACTGGACAAACTGGTTGTCAACAGGATTATACACCCAAGCTTTGATTTCGGTTTGGGCGATCGACAAATCGCGATCGGACACATCAACCGCCCACCTCGCATTATTGTACAACTGCGATTGCAAAATCTTAGCAATATCGGGACTGTCCAAATTTACATAAGCGTTAGCAAAAAAAGCTTGTTTGTCGCCGACAGATAGCAGTACAATCTTCGGCTGTTGCAAATTTTCTGGCAAAACCGCCCAACCAGCAGCCTTGAAAGATTTTTCGCCCGTTGGGGGTTTGTCTAAATAGCCGTAAACTTTCTCTGGATTAGCAATAAACTCTACATTTTTAGCGAACTTTCTCCAACCTATTCGATCGAGAATTGCAGCGCCTTCTCTCACCAGCCAAGTTTTTTTACTCAGCACCCTCAAACAGCTTTCCGGCGAATTCTTGAAAAAGTCCGACGGTTCCAAATAGTTAATTAATTGCAAACAATTTTGAGCGCCTTGTTTGTAAAGAAGTGCAGAGCTAGTTTGGGCGATCGCCTGCTGAGAGTTAACAATAATTATAGTAACTAATAAGCCTGCAACTCCCCGATAAATAAATTTATAGTTAAGTTTTAACAGAGGTTTTGTTTCTCTAACAAACAATTGTCCTAGCTGAACTATAGCAATCAACAGCAAAATCGA
>NZ_JBARVX010000345.1:0-10200 GCF_049646505.1 Microcoleus sp. | reverse complement strand
TGGCCGGCGAGGAGTTTTTGCCAAGTTTGGCGGTTGTGGTGCTGGAGTTGCAGTTGCTGCAATTCTGCAGTGTCGGCTTGCTGCTGCTGCTGAAGCAAATCGGTTGCTTGCTGCAATTGAATTTGTTCGTCGCAGATTGCCTCTTTTTGTTGCAGTTGCTCTTGTACGGTTTGCAAACTGTGTTTGAGAACTTCGACTTTGGCTTTAAATTCTCTGGCTTTTTCCTTGGCTTGTTCGGCTAAAGTGTCGTATTGATCGAGTTTGAGGAGGCTGGCTAAAACTTGCTTGCGTTCGATCGGCTTTTTGAGCATAAACTCATCAGCACGCCCCTGCCGCAAATACGCCGAGTTAATAAAAGTATCGTAATCTAATTTGATATGTTCGAGAATTTTCTGCTGAGTATTTCTGATCCCCTTGTCGGTGAGGGTGCGAAAATTCACCCCCCCCGGCCCCCCCTTACCAAGGGGGGGAGAAGAATTAGATGCTTCGGGCCCCCCTTTACCTAGGGAAGAATTAGATGCTTCGGGCCCCCCTTTACCAAAAGAAGAATTAGATGCTTCGGGCCCCTCTTTACCTAGGGGGGGGAAGGGGGGGTTTGTTGCTACTTGAAATTCTAAACTTCCCGATTGTCCGCGCCTGCGGTTGCGAATCACCCGGTAGATTTGGCCGCCGGTGGAAAAAGTGAAATCAACGCGCACGTCAGTTTCGCCGATATGAATGATATCGTCTTCTGTATCGCTGCGACAACAGCCCCAAAGCGACCAGGCGATCGCCTCTAGCAGAGAGGATTTGCCGGCACCGTTAGGCCCGCAAATGCAAGCGGTGTGCAGGCCGCGAAAGTCTAAAGCAGCTTCGCGATAGCTGAGAAAATTTTTGAGTGTAAGTTGTATAGGAATCATTTAGGCCATCGCGCCGTACAATCTATCTATAATTAACACTATTTGTGTGCTGTTGGCTAGTTATTCAATCCAGATCCAAAACAATTGTCAGTGCTTCGGAAATGTCTTCCATAATTGTATCGGACAGGGTTCCGATCGATCGGACGAACCTTTGTTTTGAGACGGAACGGACTTGAAAAGTGTCGGCGGCTGAGACTTTAGCCAAGCCATTTTCTGATGTCGGTTCGAGCTGTACCATCCACTGTAGCGGGGAAAAAAGATCGTTCCATGCTGTAATCGGAACAATTACTTTGAGCCGCAAATTTCCCACTTCATCATCGCTGACAACCACAACAGGTCTAGTTTTGCCGATTTCATCTCCCACAGTTGGATCTAGTTTTACGAGCCAAATTTCACCCTTACGCATTAGTTTTTACCCCTGCGCTCAGATATTCTTCCTCTGAGTCGAAATACGGTTCGCTGTCAGGCGACCACAAATCGTGCAGCGGCCCTCCTGGTTCATACAAAGGAACCGCTGCTTCTGCTGCTGCTCTGAGTTTCCGCTTTCTTTCAACTTTGCGCTGGGCTTTTTGTTCTATGTCGTCTCGCATCATCCGCGAGGCTGTTTCGATGATTTCTAGGCGTTCTTCTGCTGTCAGATTTTTGAGTGCTTCTAAGATTTCTGTTTTGGTCATGATTTTTTCGGGTGGTTGGTGAAAAAGTGCGATCGATCCAACCATCATTATATCTTTCACAAAAATCCCTCTGGGCGATCGCAGTTAATTTTGCACCTCATCCTCCGAATTTCCGCGTCCGGCGACGATCGACCTTACGGATAGTTGTTAGGATTTTCAACTATCAAACCCTCACTTGTTGCTGCTGCATTTAACTCCCCATCAGCAGATACAAAAGTCATCGCAGGCAAATTGTTAGCTGTGCAGAGGTTATTTATGCTACAGCCTGTTGCTAGCTGCACAGCATCACAGCCTCGCAATCCGTAGGTTTCAGCTAATGCCATTGCAGAGTTAATAATACTTTCGGTAGCGTTTGACCAGCGCGCTGCTATTTACAAAATAAATTGTCATCTAGCGGCGTTCCTCAATAATTGTCTCAGAAACAGGCTGCCCCTGTACCGGAATTAGTCGCCTTTGTGTTTGCTGAGTCCAAGAAGAATGCTTGATTTTTTTGACTAAACCAGAAGTTAACAGCGCTTGGTGAAATCTTGTGCGTTGAGCAGCTTGTTCTTTCTGAGCCAGAGAGTTCCCAATAGCGCGCTCTAGTTGCTGTAGTTCTAGCACTTCCAGGGTGTCAAGCTGATTGAGGATTTTGTTGAAGATTCCCTGCGACATAGGATTCTACTTTTTAGTAAGGCTAGTTTATCTATTATATCGTTTCCGGTTGCATCGGAATGATTTAACCGCAGAGAACACAGAGTACACAGAGTCCGAGAATATATATCTGAATCATTCCGATGAAGAGAGGATTTGCTATTATACAACTAAGTGTTCTCCAAATTGCCATGTTCTCCGAATAGCCGTGTTCTCGATTGCTGTTGATTTTCCACCATCAAAAAAGGGTTGACTGCATTCCTACAGCCAACCCCGCGCCTATTTACTTATCGTGCGTTTGCTCAAACAGCAATACTACCGGGAAATGTTCGGGAACGTATAGCCGACACCGAGTAACAATCCCACTTCGGCTCCGTCGAGAAAACCAACATTCAGTCCCGCTGTTGCTGTAAAATTCCTCGACAGGGGCACATCCACACCCCCCGAAATCAGGAAGCCAAAATTACTGTTGTCGCCAGTAGAAATTGTTACGCCAGCACCCAGGTAAGGAGCAGCAGTAATTACAAAATCATCGGTGACTTCGACGGCTTCTTGAGATACAAAATCGTAGGTGACGGGAAGTAAAAATGTTAACTCATCGCGGAACAAAACACTCGGTCTCACCGAGAAATTGTTTGTCAAACCAATTTTGCTGATAATCGCAAACGAACTGTCGCCTAGGGCTGAATCTCCGCCAAAACCTAGATTGCCGCCAATGCCGATGTAGCTGGGGCCCGAACGGGTGGCTCTGCCCGGTCTGATGGTACTTGGTTGAGCCAATATCTCGGGTTTGTCCGAGACTGCTGCGGGTTTTTCGGCAAGTTTCGGTTGGTTTGTCAGGGCCGAGGCGGAAGTGCTAACAGGATTGCTTAACACTTCTTGTGCTGTTTGGACTTCTTTTTCTTCCTTTGCTGCTGTTTCTTCCAAATTGGAGCGATCGAGCTTTTCGGCAATCTCGACTGTTGGCTGCACTTTGACGCTATCAGAAATTTTAGCTGTTTCTTCCGAGTTTTGTGTCTCAGCAGCAATTGATGCCTGCTCGATTTTCGCCGTTTCTGTCCCAGCAATTTCTGATGTTGTTGCAGCAGCAGATTCCGACGGTGCGACAACAGATGCTGGCAAGTTGGCTGCTGGTGCGGCTGCTGTTGGTTCTGCCGCTTCTGTTAGTTCGATCGAACTGATAGAATCAATTTTTGTATTAGTAGCTGCGGTTTCAGCATCGAGTTTAACTGCTGAAGTTGCCACCGGCTCAAAAATTTGGTCAACATTTTGAGCCGCCGTATTTGCCGCTGTACCGACATCGGGCAAGTTGCCGGTTTCAGCTTTCGCTGACACGGTACTGCAACAAACAGCTAACACTGCAAGATTTATTAACGCAAAACTAGACTTGGAAAATAGACTATTCATAGACACTCCTCAACGAACGGTGTGTTAAAAGTGTAAGTGTTTGAGGGCTCTTGTTGAGAGCTTTGTTGAAAAATGACACAAATAGGAGTTGTGTTGTTCCTAGATTGGCACTCAACCGTTGAACAGTCAACTCTCAAGCTGATTAGATTCAAGAACCGACAGCGGGTTTAAATGCTAATTTTAATTTACACAGCGAGCTAATAAAAATCAATCCTGGGGGGGATTTCATCCTCGCGCTCTTTTGAATTGAGCGGCGCGCAGCATTCTACAATTCTGTACTTGGGTGCGCTGTACCGGCACCAACGATCGAAAAATTGGGTTGTCGAGGGCGCACCGACTCGAAACCGAGAGACAGCAAGCTTTCAAAATTGTTTTGGGAATCCGGGAAGCGAAAGCTAGGGCGGTGGCACTGGGGCGATCGACTGCTGCACAGCCCCCTCCAAGTGATGTATGATATCACTTATCCAAAAAACAGTTGTCGATCGGTCGTGTCAAAATTATTAAATATTATTAGAATCGTATCAACTAGAGCGTTTTATTAGTAAAGTTAAACTTTTGCTCTCGCTCAAAGTCTGACCATTTAACAACAGCACGCAATTACACAAGTAAAAAATACAAAGTATCCGATCTCAACCTGACTTTATGAGCAAAGTTCTAATCATATTAGGCGAATTGAGCGACCGCGACATTGATTGGATGATCGCCAACAGCACCCGCACCAAAGTACCCCCCGGCATCACCCTGATCGCCGAAGGTAAGCCCTTAGAGGCCCTGTACATAGTTCTGGAGGGAACTTTGAGCGTTACTGCATCACCTTTGGGCAAAAAAGAACTTGGACAAATCATCTGCGGGGAAGTGTTGGGCGAAATGTCTTTTGTAGACGGAAGGCTTCCTTCTGCTAGCGTCACGACAATTGATGAGTGCCTCATCCTGTCAATTCCGAGGCGGCTGCTAACAGAAAAAATGGAGCAAGACGTGCTGTTTTCCCTGCGGTTTTATCGGGCGGTTACAAAATTTCTGTCGTCGAGACTGCGGGGTACAGTCCAACGCTTCGGCGAAGAGAATGATTATTTAATATATCAAAACCCTGACGACGAATTCGCGATCGCCCCCAATGTCGAAAATCCCGATTTGGCTGAATCGAGATTTCAATGGCTGTTGAAGCGTTTGAAGGAGAGTTGAAGGAAATTCGGCAACGGATTTAACGGATTTAACAGGCATTCCCCAGGACCAATGACTAATGCCCAATGACCAATTTCCCCTTAAAAAACATATTTTTCAGCGACGCGCCAGTATCGGGAAAAACGCTTCAAATCAATGTAACCATCGTAGCGGACAAAGGGTTCTGGCGGCAAAACTTCTACAGAGATCGATCGTCTAATTTCCTGGCAAATATCCTGAAACCGAGGACTGGGACTTTCTGTTGTGACGACTTGATTCGCGCCGGATTCGATCGCAAAAGCGACAACTTCCGCAGCCACACCGCCGCGCCTAATCACTACCGGCAACTCCAGCAAACATTCGTAAATAAACACCGTTCGTTTGAGACTCAACTGCCATTCATCGATGAGCGCGTCGTCCCAAACCCAGATTCCCGGCGCGTCTGGGTGCGCTTGAAAAGCCGGGCCTTGGGGACTCAAACAGTCGCCGTGCACCCAAATAATCGGATTGTTCATAAATTGTTAGTTGTTAGTTGTTAGTTGTTAGTTGTTAGTTGTTAGTTGTTAGTTGTTAGTTGTTAGTTGTTAGTTGTTAGTTGTTAGTTGTTAGTTGTTAGTTGTTAGTTGGTAGTTGGTAGTTGTTAGTTGTTAGTTGGTAGCTGTTAACTGTTAGCTGTTAACTGTTAGCTGTTAATTGTTAACTGTTAACCAATAATATCGTTTCCGCTTGCATCGGAATGATTTAACCACAGAGTACACAGAGTACACAGAGGGAGAGGATATATATCTGAATCATTCCGATGCTACCGGATTTGATATAACTACTAACCAATAACTACTAACCAATAACTACTAACCAATAACTACTAACCAATAACTACTAACCAATAACTACTAACCAATAACCAATAACTAATGACTAATGACTAATGACTGATGACTAATGACCTTTTTTATGGCGTTGCCAACTTTTAGAACCGCCCGTGCGATCGACCTTTTCGCCATGAGGAAACAACTTGCTTTCCAAATATTCATAAGTTCCCTCAAAATCGCACTGCCCGTAAAAAGGACAATCGCCACAATAAACTCCCTTAGTGTAACGCTCCAAATTTTCCCGATTAAAAAAATAAGGTTTGTGACTGAAAGTGCTGGCTACCCACTGCCAAGAAAGATTGTTGCTCGCCGGATCTCCATCTAGCAAGTGCTGCAAAAACCAGCGAGCTCCGGCTTGCCAGCGCACGCGGCGCCAGTGTACGAGATAAGCAGCCATCCACATCCGCTGGTGATTGTGCAGATAACCGGTTTCTCGCAACTCGCGGCTGAAACTGTCGATGCAAACGTTACCAGTCGTGCCCTCGACTACATCCTGCGGCAGAGTTTCGCTGTAATCTGTAGCAGTGTAACCAGTTTTGTAGGGTTCCCGGTCTTGCCAAATCCCGTTGCCCAATTCGGCGTACAGTCGCTGCCAATAATCCCGCCAACCCAACTCGTTGACAAGTTTCGCGGCCTCTTCTGGATGTCGCACCTTCTCCAGTACGACATCTCGCACTTCGGCAAGGCTCAAAACGCCGTAGCGCAAATAGGGCGACAACCGCGTTACCGCGCCGTTGAGGAAATTGCGGGTGGAGGCGTATTTGCCGGGATCAATTTGTTGCAGCGCTTTTTCAGCAGCTTTGCGCCCGCCTGGGGTTGCGGGTACGTTGCTATCGAGGGCGGCGGCTTCGGGAAACTGTTGGCTGACGTAGGCTATTAATTCGTCGCGGCTGGCAAATTCCCGCTTCATGTCCTGACTCATTGTTTTTTCTCAAGCGCCTGCTATTGTTTCTTAATATTAAAGCTATTTGCTGGGGTCACAAGCTGCCCGATCGCCCGCTTGTTGCCCTTGACTCCCGATACCGTACAGTGCGCCTAGCAGGAATCGATCGTCGGCGGCCCAAAATTAGCATCAAAGTCACTAAACTTAGGGTTAGATATCATACCAAAATCTTATGGACACTTTTGGGGCGGACGCTCAACCGATCGCCAATTCAGCTAACCCACAGCAGCAATCTACCAAACAACTGGACAACAGCCAAGTTCAAGAGTTCGATCGAGCCATGATGCGCCGCTGCATAGAATTGGCCCGCCGCGCCCTCGGCAAAACCGCACCCAACCCCCTCGTCGGTTGTGTAATTGTCCGAGACGGCAAGATTGTCGGCGAAGGGTTTCATCCCGGTGCCGGCAAACCTCACGCCGAAGTATTTGCGCTCCGCGAAGCGGGGGAACTCGCCGCAGGAGCGACGGTTTACGTGAACCTGGAACCATGCAACCACTACGGGCGTACTCCTCCCTGTTCCGAAGCTTTAGTCAAAGCCAAGGTGGCAAAAGTAGTGGCTGGCATGGTCGATCCGAATCCTTTGGTAGCCGGCGCTGGACTCGCCCGGTTGCGGGAAGCCGGGATTGAAGTGGTGGCGGGAGTGGAAGGGGAAGCTTGTCAGAAACTCAACGAGGCTTTCGCGCACCGGATTTTGTACCGCCGGCCTTTTGGAATTTTGAAATATGCGATGACTTTGGACGGTAAAATTGCTACCAGTAGCGGTCACAGCGCTTGGGTTACGGGTTCGGAGGCTCGGAGAGAGGTGCACCGGGTGCGTGTCGGCTGCGATGCGGTGATTGTTGGGGGAAATACGGTGCGTCTGGACAATCCCCTGCTGACAAGTCACCAGCCCGACTGGAACAATCCCCTGCGGGTGGTGATGAGCCGCACTCTGGATTTGCCGAAGTCGGCTTGGTTGTGGGAAACCTCCTCGGCTGCTACTTTGGTGCTGACTGAAGCTGGGGTTAACCCGGAATTTCAGGAATTTTTGATCGCAAAAGGGGTGGAAGTTGTGGAGCTCTCGCCGCTGACACCGACTAATGTGATGGCTTATTTGTACGATCGATCTTTTCTTTCTGTACTGTGGGAGTGCGGCGGCACTTTGGCGGCTTCGGCAATTGCTGAAGGTGCGGTTCAAAAAATTATGGCTTTTATTGCTCCTAAAATTGTCGGAGGCCGAGATGCTCCAACTCCTGTGGGAGATTTGGGATTTTCGGCAATGACTGAGGCTTTGACTTTAGAGCGGGTTTCTTGGCGCGCTGTGGGTGCAGATTGTGTGGTGGAAGGCTATTTGAAAATTAAAGATTGAAAGTTAAAAGCGAGTCTTTTGAGTTTTTAATTTTTAATTTTTAACTCCTTTTATGGTGGAAATTCTAATTTGGAGTTTGATGGTTGGCAGTCTCGGCTTGGAGGCTGCACTCGTGGGTCTTTTGGTGAGCCGCGAGCAATTGGTTGCAGGGAAAAAATGCGATGATGAGGAGGAAGTTTTGACTCGGTACGAATCTCAAGAGGATAATTTTAATAAGCCGGAAAATGCGCGCTCGAATGGCAATCCTAAATCCGATCGCAATTCTGATGATTTGGCGGTTTGGGAGTACAAGATTGTGCGGGCTAGCAGCGATTTGTTTCGCAATCCGGCGATTTTTCACAAGCTGTGCCGGGAAGAGGCAGAAATTGGCTGGATTTTGCTCGAAAAGCTCGATGACAGGCGGGTGCGGTTCAAACGTCCGATCGCGCTGCGGGACGCCCCGAGGGCTAATTTACCAACTTTTGACCCTTACCGCACTCATTACGGCCCGATCTCGAATGCGATGACTTGGGCTGCGGCGATCGTGTTTCTGAGCGCGATCGTCCTGCCTGCTATTTTGGGCTATGCTTTGGTATCGGCCACTCTCAGCAAAAGTCGCTCTAATTGGCCTCAAACACCTGTTCAATCTTTGCCTTCTCCGGGCGGGCCGGAAAGTACGAATTAATACCAATTTCATAAAGTTATGCTACTACCGAAAGTTTGACTCCCCCCCTTTATAAGGGGGGGTTGGGGGGGTAGATATGTAGCGATATTTTATAAATTTGGTATAAGACTGGGGCAAATTGTCGATCGTTTTTTTTGCTGTCAGCTTTATAGCAAGTCTAAATCATTTGTAAACCAGATTTTTTTGACGAACCGCGAAGGCGCAAAGATCGCGAAGGAAGAGAGGAGAAGTGAGGAGAAGTGTGGGTTTTTTTGACTGATTTAGGCTTGCTATATACGTTTATTACATTTTAAATTTGGGGCGGTATTACTGAGGGAGCAGATAGCAATCTCAAGTCATAATTTGTATCTCCTTGAAATTGAGACACGCGGACAAAATAAGTCCCCGCAGGCAAAGCCCCGTTGCTGACTATTGTTTCTGAAGCCGTTCCTAAATTGTTGGACGAAGCAATAAGATCCTCTAATCCAACTGCACCGTTACCGTTGAGATCCTGAATTAATTCTACATCAATATCTGCACTCAAACCGTCAACTGTTGCACTGAAAAGGCTCGGAGTATTCAGGATGAAACTGTAAATGTCGGTTGGTTGGGCCGCGCCGATAAAATCGCTTGCTGTTTGAATTTCTCCAAGAATTCCTAGGTTTTGCGCTGCGTTTAAGTTGTCGGCGGGATCGGGGAGAGTGCTCAACAATCCTTCTTGTTGACCGAATTGAATGTAGTGGCCGATCGCACTTTGAATTGCGCCGCTGGTGACTGCAGCTTCTATCAGCGGATATTTTTCTAGATAAAAGCTGGGATCGAAGAAAGCGCTCGGTTTGCGGTTTTCAAATTGACCGACTTTCAAGTAGTGTTCAAATACGGTAAATTGATTTGCTTGGACTGCTGTCTGAACGTCTGGGTTGCTTGCTAGATAGAAACTAACATCGAATAACGGGTTGGGGTTGCGAACTTCAAATTGACCGAATCTGATAAAGTGATCTGCCCCAGAAAATCCGTTGTTTTTGGCAGACTCTGCTACGTCTGTATTGGTGTCTAAATAATAGCTGGCATCGAACAGGGCGTTGGGGTCGCGATTTTCAAATTTGCCAATTTTTCGGTAGTGATCGAAGGGGCTCGATACCGTGCCTCTGGCGACTGCTACGGCGACATCTGGGTTGTTTTCGAGATAAAATTTGCTGTCGAACAGTGTTCTGAGGGTTAGCATTATTAAAAAAATCTCTCTGTACTTTAGTCTGGAAAGTGCACAATCAAGTTCGATCGAGAATCCAGTTTACACCGAAGTTTTGTGAGGGCGTCTCAATTATGGCTAAATCTGCACTGATGGCAATGCTGCGCCGCGCTGCGAGTATTGCCCAGAAGTCTAGGGAAACGGGCATTCCGGCTGATGAATTACTGGGGGTGCTGACTTCGCGCAGTTCCAATTTTCCCATATCTCGGCGCCAGTTGCTGCACGGGGGTTTGGCGGTAGCGAGTGCTGCTGCTGCTGCGACTTTTACCCGGCAGGGGGCTTTTGCTCAGCAGCAGGGACGATCGCCCATTTTGATTGTCGGTGCCGGGATTGCGGGTTTGACGGCGGGCTATCGCTTGCGTCAGGGGGGC
>NZ_JBARVX010000344.1:0-12990 GCF_049646505.1 Microcoleus sp. | reverse complement strand
TACTAATGGTGGAACAGCTCCACAACCGAATGCCGGAAACAATACGCCTCCTAATATTAATGGTGGAACAGCTCCACAACCGAATGCCGGAAACAATACGCCTCCTAATATTAATGGTGGAACAGCTCCACAACCGAATGCCGGAAATTTAAATACACGCCCTAATGATAATAATAAAGATATCTCTCAAGGACCTAATATGCGGAATCCAAATGCCCCTGCGAGTAATAGTAATGGTGGAACAGCTCCACAACCGAATACGGGAAATCTAAATTCCCCTCCTAATAATATGCAGTTGCCTCCTCCCAATATTGTTCAAAATACTCTTGTACCCAATATCCAACCCAACTTTCCTATCAACGAACAGCTTATTCCTAGAAACTCTGCCGTGCCTATTATGAACAATATGGAGTTGTTGTCTACTCGCAGTATAATTGACAACTTGCCTGCAAATAGGAATATCGATAGAAATTCTATTATTAACGATGTCCGGCCAAATTCTATTGTAAACGAAGAGATTAATTCTAACAGAAATTTAGGGAGTAATCCTAATAATGTTCAGGTATTTAATTCTAGAGGTTTTGCAGATAATTCCCCACAACCAGCGGCGGAGAATATAAGTGAAACACGAGGTCGCTCTGGGGAGAATCTGCCACCCAGTGTCCCAAATATTCCCACAGTTGGAGCGAATCCTCCTGGCAATCTTCAAGCTCTTGCTAATATGAATTCCCTGTTATCATTAGATCAAAATCGGGCAGATCAATATGCTGATTATTTTGGCAATGGCTCTACTAATCCAAATCTTACTGCTGAAAATATACGCGAAACTTTGATTAAAATTGCCTCTAACCCTCAAACTGGTAACAATCGATCGGCAATTATTTATATCAACTTATTTGCAGATAGAGTAGAACTATCAATGTTAGGTACTGATGGTTCTGCAATTATAAAAACTGTACGAGAAGCTAACCGGGAAAGCGTCCTAGAATTAGCACAAAAATTAAGGGCAGAAATCTCTAATCCCCGGCAGCGGAACACCACCAGCTACAAACCTTTTGCCGAGAAACTTTATGGTTTGCTGATTGCACCTTTAGAAGCAAACTTGCAGGAGCAAAACATTAATACGCTACTATTTTCAATGGATGCAGGTTTGCGAAGTCTTCCTTTAGCAGCTCTTTACGACGGCAAACAGTTCCTTGTTGAAAAATATTCGTTCAGTCAGATACCTGCCTTTTTTCTCACAGATACCAGCTATCAATCACTTCAAAATGCTTCAGTTTTAGCAATGGGTTCTGCCGAATTTAATCAGCTAGATCCGCTGCCTTCCGTGCCAACAGAATTGAATACTATTGTAACTTTGTGGCAGGGTAAATCTTTTTTAAACGAACAATTTACTCTGAATAATTTGCGATCTCAACGCCGTCAAAACCCTTATCAAATAATTCATTTAGCAACTCACAGCGAATTTAAACCAGGAGTAGCCAGCAACTCTTTTATTCAATTGTGGGATGCAAAACTCAAATTAAACGATCTCAGAAAGTTAGGATGGAGCAATCCACCAGTGGAGTTGTTGGTGCTTTCTTCTTGTCGCACAGCATTAGGAGACAAACAAAGCGAATTGGGTTTTGCTGGTTTGGCGTTTCAAGCAGGAGTTAAGTCAGCTTTAGCGAGTTTGTGGTACGTTTCAGACGAAGGTACTTTGGCATTGATGAGCGAGTTTTACCACCAATTAAAAACAGCGCCGATCAAAGCTGAAGCTCTCAGACAAGCACAGATTGCTATGATTAAAGGTCAAGTTTCCATCGAAAATGGAGTATTACGAGGCCCGTTTGCTGTCTCCTCCCAACGCGGAGGTGAAAACAGCTTGCCACTGCTAAAAATCGAAAGTGCGGGCGATATCAATCTCAGTCACCCCTATTTTTGGGCTGCTTTTACAATGATTGGCAGCCCTTGGTAAGATGATATGTCGATCGCGAACCATGAGTTTGAGTAATCATCCCTGATTTTTGGCTTTTTTCTCGATCGTACTGCAAATTTAAGTGCGGAATGTGGGCGATAACTAAAATCAGGAGGGGACGCGATGCTCTCGCAACACGTAGCCAACTCCCCGAACCGTATGCAGCAAGCGTTTTGAGTTACTTGCTTCTAACTTGATCCGCAAGGCGCGAACATACACTTCAATAATATTTGATTCGCCCATAAAATCGTAACCCCAGACTTTTTCTAAAATCCGATCGCGCGTAATGACTTGACGGGGATTTCGCAGCAAAAATTCTAACAAATCAAACTCTTTAGCCGTGAGTTCAATTAGTTTATTTTCTCGATAAACTTCGCGGGTTAAACAATTTAAGATTAGGTCTTCAAATTCTAAGCTATCCGGGTCATTTGGTTGGAGGCGACGCAGCCGTGCTTTGACTCTCGCTAGAAGTTCTTCGATACTGAAAGGTTTAGTCACATAATCATCAGCGCCAGCATTTAATCCGGTTACGCGATCGGGTACTTCATCTTTTGCTGTTAACATAATTATTGGTACTTGCACGCCAGTCGATCGCAACCTCAAACAAATATCCAATCCAGAGATACCCGGAAGCATCCAATCTAAAATTAATAAATCAGGTTCAGCCGTGCGGGCGATCGTCAATCCATCCAATCCATTGCCGGCGACAGTGACGTGATAGCCTTCTAGAGTAAGTTCCGATTCGATGAACTTCGCTAGTTTAGGGTCATCTTCAACCAGGAGAATGCGATCGCCCATAATTACACTTTCCAGATAGGTAAGGTGATAGTAAAAATACTACCTTCTCCCGGTTTCGATCGCAGCGCGATACGTCCTTCCATACCTTCGATCAGGCTTTTGGCGATCGCCAATCCCAACCCTGTACCGTCTCTAGAGCGCGTCACCGACTCATCCACCCGGTAAAACCGCTCAAAAATCCGGTTTTGATGGGAGAGAGAAATGCCAATTCCGCGATCGCCCACATGAACCATCACCTGCTCTTCCCTCTTTTCTAAGACTAACTCCACAGGTTGTTCGGAATCAGAATACTTGATAGCATTATCAACTAAATTAAGTAAAACTTGTTGCAAGCGATCCTGATCTGCACAGGCTACAACATCTTCATCAGTTGGTACTAAAATAATTTTTCTATTGCTCACTTTTTGACTCATTTCTGCCACTTCAGCCACCAGAGTATTCAGCATCACCGGATTCAACCGAAAGTGCAAATTCCCACTATCAGCCCGTGCCAAATCCAGCAAATCTTCTAACATCCGAATCGTGCGTTCTGTTTCGCCAACCGCTGTTTCTAGTGCTTGCTGCTGATAGTCATTTAAGTTAGTGCTGCGCCGCAGCAAACTTTGTAAATAACCGACTACAACCGTTAGAGGAGTGCGTAATTCGTGAGAAACATTACCGACAAATTGGCGCTGTTGCTCCCAGGAACCCGACAATCTAAACAACATTTCATTAAAAGTTTGTGCAAGTCCTAAAATCTCATCAGGAGCCTGATGCAGTTGAAGTTTTGCCGCCTGCAAATTATCAGCAGACAAAGTGCTAGCTACCTGACTCATGTGTTCCAAGGGACCCAGAGCATGACGGATGCGACTGGCGATCGCCAACATTAACACTAATATTACCACAATACTCACAACAATTAAACTCCGAATCCCATCATTTAATTGACGTTGCTCGTCAGTGATATCTTGAGACAAATATACCCTACCCAGCAACTGATTTTTGATTTTCAGAGGTGTGCTACAAATCACCAAATAGCGATCGTCCACCCGCACAAAAGTCGGCTCAGCGGGTACTTCCGTCAACGAAAGCATCTTCCTAATCTTAGAAGATTGCAGATCCATATCAGGTGAATTCACCAAAAGCATCCCGTCATTTCGCTTCACCCACACCATAATTCCTCCTGTAGAAGCTTTATGAACGCTGCGGGTTAAACCAATTTCTAGCGAACCCATTTCACTATAAAGTTCAACCTGTTCGGGAAAACGCATCCCCATATATTCCAGCGTTTGTTTGTGAGCGCCGACTAGATTTTGCGACCTTTGCCAGCCGGCCCAAAATGCCACACTGCTAAGTCCTAAAATCGAGAGTACCAGCAATTCCAGCGTCAGGCGAAACTGAAGCGAAGAAGTGGAAATTCGTTTAGCCGTAAAATGATTAATAGCAGCTAGAAATTTAGTTATATGCTTCATTCAATTTACCAATTCCCAATTCCCAATTCCCAATTCCCAATTCCCAATTATAATCAGAATGCTTGCTTAAAAATTTTCTGCCGTGCCTTGAATCTGGTTAAATTCAAAGCGTCGATCGTAATCTGTTTCACCATAAATATTAAAACTAATTGTTGGTTCATCTCCGATTGCCTCCACATGATGAATTGCATCGGGCATCAAGCACAAAATGTCACCAGATGCAAGCAAAATATCGCCCGCTGTTTTGATTTTATTGGGAAATTTAGCATTTGGCGATCGGTGCCAAAAAGTATTTTTTTCCTGTCCGCTAAGTAGCGCCACCAGCCCCCAACTAGCATGATTGTGAATTGGAGAAACAGCCCCCGGAGCCCAAGCTACCAACTGCACCGTCAGAGGAAAAAATGGTTCATCATAAAGTGTTTGTACTGCCCAGCCTGTCTCAGAGTCAGGCTCTAAAAGAGCAATTTGAAGCCAGGAAGAACTATCTAACAACCTGCGAACAAGGGGACAAATTGCCTGGAGTCGTAAATAATCGTCACTAATTTGCTCTAATACATCTTCCAACTCAGTTAAAAAGCGGTAAATTCGGTAAGGATGAGTCAAATCTTCAATTTGACTGCTAGTCTCACAAACCTGGTACTGTCCATCATCCGTCACTAACCAGTCTTTTCCTGCGATCATTGTTCAACTCGCGATTAAATTACTGAACTACTAAAAGATAGTCAGGGTTAATCTCCAGTCTATAAGATATTCCTGGCAACTAGATGATGCCTTCCTAATTCTTAGATGAATTTTTGCTGAAGAAACCGAGAGATATAGCAATCCTAAATGATTGTCTGTAGGGACACGGCATTGCCGTCTCCCGGACACGGCACTGCCGTGTCCCTACAGATGGATTTTGGGGAAATCACATTTATGTTCGCCGCACGTGATAATGATTTAGGATTGCTATAAAACATTCAGAGTTTTATCTCCCATCCATCTCTTCCTCATCTAGCACTCATTTTCTTGAGTGTTAATGTAAATAACCTCAAGTCTTGAGGACAACAAAAAGCCAGCCGATTTGCCACAGAGTAATAATTCTCAAGCTAATCTCTGGCGTGGAACTGCTAACAATTTATCGGAAAATTAAACAGATGAAAGTAAAATACTTTACCACGATCGCGATTGCCACTATTCTAGGCTTGGCAACAGCTAATGTTAGCTACGCCAACTTCAAGGCTGCCACAAACTCAAACTCTACAACCGTTTCATTCAAGATTGCAGAATCAAATCCTTGTGCGGGTAAAGCCAATCCTTGCGCTGGTAAAGCCAATCCTTGCGCGAGTAAAGAAAACCCTTGTGCGGGTAAAGCCAATCCTTGCGCTGGTAAAGCCAATCCTTGCGCTGGTAAAGCCAATCCTTGTGCTGGTAAAGCCAATCCTTGTGCTGGTAAAGCCAATCCTTGCGCTGGAAAAAGCAGCACAACAACCGTTCATCCTAAGTATTACACCGAAAATGGTATGGCTCTTGACGGTCAGGATGTCGTAGCCTATTTCACCCAAAGCAAGTTAGTGATGGGAGTTAGCCAATTCAAACATAATTGGGGTGGCACAACTTGGATGTTTGCTAGTGCAGCAAACCGCGATATGTTTGCTAAAAATCCTCAAAAGTATGCTCCTGAATACGGTGGATATTGCGCCCAGGCTGCCAGTGAAGGGAATCTTGTTGCTACCCAACCTGATGCCTGGAAAATTGTTAATGGGAAGCTTTATCTCAACTACGACAAGAAAGTACAGGCAGAGTGGATGGGTGATATCCCCGGTCACATTGCTTTGGCAAATAAAAATTGGCCTGCTATTCTGAATAACAAAGAACTGTTCCGTTAAGGATCGAAAACTTAATAACTTAAACACCTCCTACAGTCCTCTCTCCTGTAAGTTGCCTTAAAGGAGGCGGAGCCTCCGGATCTGCATTACCAGGCAGAGCCTGGTAACGAGCAATCGCTTAAGTTATTAAATTTTCATTCCTAAGATCGAATAGGACTTAGGCAATTCGATCTATTGTGGTACAGGTATCTTGCCTGTTCATCAGGATCTATTGTGGTACAGGCATCTTGCCTGTTCCTCAGAGGGCGGGACGGGCACCGCGCCAATTTATAAATTTTGCTCAAAAAGAATATGATTTTATGGCTTAATTATTTGAGCTTTCATCGTCGAGACAGTGCTGGCAGAAACCGGATACCAAGCCACCACAGTCATGTTCTGTTCGGTTCGGTTATTTTAGCGGGGGGACTGGTGGTGGCTTGGTTTTCCGGTAACGGCACTTTCGATCGTCTCTTTGCTCAACTGCAAGCAATAATGAAAAGGCGCTGTATATGGAACTTAAAGATTTTCTGGCTTTGCTGCATCCGATTTTAGCTGTAGCGATCGTTTTTCCGATGCTTGGTGTGGTGCTGAATATGGCTTGGCAAACGATGCAGCGCCGCAAGCAAGTTGCATCCGGGGACAAGAGCAAAATTCCCCCAGCAGTCGGTTCAGAACACCTGAAAGCAGGTAGAATTCTGTCTGGTTCGGTGGTAGGAGTGACGTTGTTGGGTTTAGGGTACGCGATTTTTGAGCATATTTTGACCGAACAAATTTGGAGCAAAAACTCGTTTCAAGTCGTTTTCATTGTGCTGATGTTTGTGGCGACTGTTGCTTCTTTGGTGATGCTGTACCGAGCTGAGCCTGCTTTGTGGCGCGGCATATTTGCTACTTTGACTGGTGCTGGTTTGGTGATTCTTGGCACTCAAGACGGTGTTTATCGGCGGACTAATGAATGGTATTGGTCTCACTACTACATTGGCATCGCTGCGGCGCTGCTGATGGTGTTTTCGCTGGCGATTGTTCAAGATATTTACAAAGATCGATCGAATCGGTGGCGCACTGTCCATGTCATCTTGAATTCGATCGCTGTGCTGCTGTTTCTGGGACAGGGAATGACGGGAACCAGGGATTTGTTGGAAATTCCTCTGAGCTGGCAAAAACCGTATATTTATAGCTGTGACTTCGCCAATAAGACTTGCCCGAAACCGTAAGCAGGAGTATCTGTGTTTTGTAAAAAGGATTTTTTGGGGCTGGGCGATGCTAGAAATACAAGACACAGATGCTCGCCGCCGCCTTACTGTCATTTTTGGGTTCCCGACTTCACAAGCCTTGTCCAGAGAGGTTTAGAGCCACTTTAGCTGCTATAAAATGTTTGAGTCCGGCTAAGGACTGCTGAATAAAATAACTGCAAAAACTATTGACATTTGCCGCAATCTATGCTTTTGCTAGCCGCTGCGGTGTTTGTCAAAAAAATATATTTACAAATCTTAAGTTTTACTTAAATTTAGTATTATAATTGTGGTAACTTCCAACTAAGTATTTATTCTCACTATCATGATAGCGGATCAATTTCCTTGGCTGACCGCAATTGTCATCCTACCCCTCATAGCTGCCGCCGCCATCCCTTTTTTGCCGGATACTGACGGCAAAACAGTCCGCTGGTATGCTCTGAGCGTTGGTATTGCAGACTTTGTATTAATGTGCTGGGTGTTTTGGACTCATTACGATCCGAGCATCTCTACTTTCCAAATCGTCGAGAAATATTCCTGGATACCTTCTTTAGGGATCAACTGGTCTGTTTCGGTTGACGGGCTGTCGGTGCCGCTGGTGTTGTTGGCGGGATTGGTGACTACGCTATCTATTTTTGCTGCATGGGAGGTCGATCGCAAGCCGCGATTGTTCTACTTCCTAATGTTGGTGATGTATTCGGCACAAATCGGAGTATTTGTCGCCCAAGACATCATGCTGCTGTTCATTGTCTGGGAATTAGAACTAATTCCGGTGTACCTGCTAATCTCGATTTGGGGCGGACAAAACCGCCGCTACGCAGCTACCAAATTCTTGATTTACACCGCAGGCGCTTCCATTTTTATTTTGATAGCTGCCTTAGCAATGGGATTTTACGGCGGAGGAAACGTTACCTTCGACATGGTAGAACTCGGCTTGAAGGACTACCCGCTGGGTTTAGAAATCCTGCTTTATGGCGGATTGTTCATTGCCTTCGGCGTAAAACTGGCGATTTTCCCCTTTCACACATGGCTGCCTGATGCCCACGGCGAAGCATCTTCTCCCGTGTCGATGATTCTGGCCGGCGTGTTGCTGAAAATGGGCGGCTACGGACTGATCCGCCTGAATTTGGAACTTCTTCCGAAAGCACACATTTACTTTGCACCGATTATGGCGGTGCTGGGTGTTGTTAACATTATCTACGGCGCGCTGAATTCCTTCGGCCAATCGAACATGAAGCGCCGCCTTGCGAATTCGTCGATTTCTCACATGGGATTTGTGCTGCTGGGTATCGCTTCCTTCACCGATTTGGGAATCAACGGGGCGCTGCTGCAAATGATTTCCCACGGTTTGATTGCTTCAGTATTGTTTTTCCTAGCTGGCGTTACCTACGATCGCACCCATACAATGGTGATGGACGAGATGGGCGAGATTGGGAAAGTGATGCCGAAAGTTTTTGCCTTGTTTACCGCAGGCGCAATGGCTTCTTTGGCACTCCCCGGCATGAGCGGTTTTGCTAGCGAATTGTCAGTGTTTGTAGGCGTTGCAACTAGCGATGTTTACGGCACTTCTTTCCGCGCGGCGATCGTGTTTTTGGCGGCGGTGGGAGTGATTTTGACTCCGATTTATTTGCTCTCGATGCTGCGACAGTTATTTTACAACTGCGGGACACTGGCGGCTTGCGACCTTGAGGATCTAGATTTGCGGAATCAGCGTGAGAATCTGGATGAAGCGGTTTGTTTCGGTAATAGTTGCGTTTTGCCCGGTGATGCACAGTTTATTGATGCTAAACCTCGGGAAGTGGCGATCGCATTTTGCTTTTTAATCCCGATTGTTGGCATTGGTTTTTATCCGAACATGGCGATGCAAGTCTACGACGCTAAGACTGTGGCAGTCAACGCAGAAGTCCGCGAATCTTACGTTCAAATCGCTCAAGCAAATCCTCGGATTTATGCAGAGAGATTTTTACTTCCCAAAATTGCACGAGCTCAAACAGCGCCTGCTGTGGGCAAAATTACCGGGTCTGAATCAGCGTCGGTTTTCGGTATTGTCAAATAATTTTTTGGAATTCTGTTTTTGTTGAACCTTGGGCGATCGCTTTTTTAACTGGTTTTTTTGACTGGGGCGATCGCTTTTTTGTTAGCACTGAATTTCGGCAATAATCTGCGCCAGATTTTTCTTGGCACATCCCACATCAAGCTTAGAAAAAACTTGAGTTAAGTTAGTTAAAAATTCGTCAAGGTAGGAATCTCGGCTGTACTAAAAATCTATCTTCTATTATATTCTGTGAGTTTTAGTCGGCGAACAATTAAATCGGTCAACGTTCAGCTTGCTTTTTGCTGTTTGGGCCGTTTTAGAAATTTTTAATTAGGATCGAAAACTTAATAACTTAAACACCTCCTACAGTCCTCTCTCCTGTGAGTTGCTTTCCTCAAAGGAGGCTCTTCCTCCGCACCTGCATTACCAGGCTCTTCCTGGTAACGAGCAAACCCCAGTCAACAGTCAACAATCACCTGACGGTGCAACCGGAATTGATATAAATTCACAATTGCTCAAATGCAGCCATCTATCAACCAAACACGCTCGCAGTATCGCGGTATTCTTCGGCAGAAACCACCCGCCAACTTTCATCGCCCAAAAGTTCCAAAACCTGCTGGTGATATTTCAACAAACTCAATCTGTGGCCGACACTCACAAAGGTAGTTTTAGTTGCTTGCAACTGCTCGTATAAATGTTGCTCGTTCTTCAAATCCAAAGCACTTGTCGCCTCATCCAAAATAGCGTATCGCGGTTCTGTCAGCAACAATCTGGCAAAAGCTAAACGCTGCTGTTCTCCCAGCGACAAAATCTCGTGCCAATCTAAATCTGCATCAAAACCGCCCAATCTGTCCGGTAAATCTGCTAAGTTTACTGATGCCAAAACATAGCGCAATTTTTCCTCATCAACCTCGCTGCTGGTGTTGGGATAGAGAAGTTGCGATCGCAAACTGCCCAAAATCATATAAGGACGCTGCGGCAAAAACAACATTTCCCCAAGTTCCGGCCGCACCAAACGACCCGTGCCCGAGTCCCACAAACCCGCAATAGCCCGCACCAAAGAACTTTTTCCAGCACCGCTTTGACCGACAATTAACAGTCCTTCTCCGGGCGACACCGCTACCGACAAATCCCCAATCAAAGTCTTTTGATGCTTGGGAGTATCTAAAGTAACGTGTTCCAGCGCCAACCGAGAATCAACTACTACATCTATAACAGTTTCTCCGGCACGAGATACGGCTTTTTCTGCTTCCAAAGTATCTGTAAATACAGTCAAGCGATTGATACTAGCTGCAAAAGAACTCAGCGGTTGAATCTGAGTGACAATCACTGAAAAAGCGCCTAAAACCTGACTGAAAGCAAAACCTGCTTGCGTGATATCTCCAAACTGGATTGTATCGGTTTTGTCAGAAAAGTAAGCAGGAGCTAGAAACAAAGCCGGAATAATCACCACAGCATATCCGTATCCCGTTGTAAAATAATCCAGATTGCGCTGCCAGCCAATGAGTAAATTAAAATTGCGGAATACTTCTACGAACCGCTGCTTTATTTGTGTCGATTCCTGTTCCTCCCCCTGGTAAAAAGCAATAGATTCGGCATTGTCGCGAATGTGAACCAGTCCGTAGCGGAAGTTAGCTTCTTTTTTAAGTTGATTAAAATTAAGAGGTACTAATTTTTGACCAAAAATCAGAGTGGCGACGGTTCCCAAAATAGCATAAACTATCAGGAATATCGAAAGTTCTTTGGATATTGACCACAGGATACCTGTGAAAGATATAACGTCAACGATTGAACCGAGGACGATCAGCAAAAAAAACAAACTTGTCTCGGTAAATGATTTGACATCTTCGGAAATTCGCTGGTCTGGATTGTCGATTTCCTTGTTAGAATTTATTTCGTAATAAGCCCGATTTTGAAAATATTTGTCGAGGAACTTATTTGTCATCCACTCTCGCCAGTAGAGACTTAATTTATCTCGGATATAGCGGTAAATTACTACAATAGGAGTGCCGAGTACAAAAACCCCTGCATAGACAAACAGATACTTCCAGTAATTGAGCTCGTCTTTTTTAGCTAGTGCTGTGTTAAAAAAGTTACCGACATAACTAATTATTACATTTAGACCGCTGACTGACAGCGACAAAAATAGCAGCAAAGTCAATAAAGCCCAGGGCTGCCAGTGCCTGGTCAGTCTGTCTTTAAACCAGACAAAAGCACTCAAAGGAATAATTAGCATTAAAGCCACGATCGCAACTGCAGGCGAATTAATAATTCCTTTCAACAAGGTAATCAAGCCGGCCGCAATACTATTGACAAAATCAGGAAAAAGAGCAACACCCCCCAGACATACAGCGCTGAGGAGTACAAACATCGCAGCGAAGAGAAATATCAACAGCAGCGCGACTAATCCTAAAAATATTCTGCCTCCCCCTGGCTGTAAAGGATAAAAGTAAGGCTGAGCGATCGCAATAAATCTCTCCCACAACTGACGGTCAAATCGATTCATCTTTGCTTTTTACAAAACTACTTCGGCTTTTATAAGATAGCAACTTTTCTTTTCCATTGTCGCAGGAATTTATTGGCGAGTTGAGCGAAGAAGTTGTTCTCATATTCTATCCTTCGAGAATGCTCGAACCCGATAACCGTTATTTTACCGGAAATGAGATCGGGCACAGAGGAATACTTGTTTTCTGAATGAAGTCGCCGAGAGCAAAAAAGTTGGGATGTTAGTTGTGGAACTCATCTAAAATCTCAAATCGATGGAATCGGCAGAATTTGCGCTTTCGCCGATCGACTCCGACTCGGATTGACTGCTGTAAAATCGCTGGCTGATGCCCAAAATAACTTGTTTCATCACCCAATACAAAACCGCAATTACTACAAATGTTGCAGCCATTACTAGAACCGGACGCTTACCAATCAAATCGTTCATGACGGTGTTAACCAGCGCATCCGGGTTAGTCAGGATGTCCCAAGTGTTGAAGCGGATAAATCGCCCTAAATAAATGCCGATCGCCGAAAGTCCGTGTACGATCGTCTCGGTGGCGAGGATAAATTTACCCCAGCCCTGTTGCTTGAGATAGTAACCCAAATTCATCACCGACAGCACGTAAGCTCCAAACCCGACCAGCATAAACGCCAGATACTGCGGAATCAAAGCCAGAGTCACAATCCACACCGAGTTGCCCTCTTTAATCTGGCGGATCAGGTGAATGATATCAGTTAAAACGTAGGGTGCGTTGGGCAAAAATGCGATAAACCAGAAAAAGCCGACCCACCAGCGGAGAGAGCGAACTCCGCGCTGCCGCAGTACCCAGATGTCTACAGCCATCAGTGCGAGTGTAATGACGATCGCCCCCAAAACGTAAGTTTTGCCCACATCTTGGACAATGTGCCTCAGATAGCCTAAAACCTGGCGCGTGCTGGGCAAAAAAGTAGCGCCCAGGAGAAAACCCGTACCCCACAGCAGCCAGCGCGATCGGGGTTTGCGGAACAGCCAAAAACTCAGCGCCAGCGGTAGTAAACCTAAAAACAAATTCCAAGACATCCAGCGGACATTGTGTCCCATTGCTTCGAGCGCTTCCAGGATTAATCCCATCATGTCAGTTTTTATCTCTTTAAAGGTTGATGCAGCACCGCTTTTCTAGCAGCTTGGATCTATCTTAGGTTAACT
>NZ_JBARVX010000343.1:0-11117 GCF_049646505.1 Microcoleus sp. | reverse complement strand
CAACAGTAAAAGATACGAACTGCGATCGGATTTGGGATGTTGGATTTTAGATTTGGATTCGCTGGTAGACTCGTTAGTAGCTACAAATTCTGGATAATTTCCCTCAAATCCCAATCTCAAATCTTCTATCAACAATCTCAAATCGTTAGGCGTTTGATCCAAAATCGCCAAAGCCAATTCGGCTAGCTGGCGGGCTTGACTCCACCTCGACTGTTCCAGCGCAACTTCAGCCAAAAAGCCGTAATCTTGAGCCAATTGGCTGGGAGTACCGTAAGTGAAGTGCAACTGCAAGGAATTTTCAGCTAGTGCTTGCAACTCTCCCCAAGCTTTCAAGCGCTGCAACACTTGTCCCAGATGTGCCGTCACCTCAGCTACTAATTCCGGGCGCGACGCAAGAGAGAAGGCGTTTCTAGATTGTTCCAGGGCGATCCAAGCTTGTTCCCAGTGGTGGCGGTTGGCTACCGGATTTCTCGCTGCCTGCAGGCGGTGACACAATGCTATGTGAAACAGCACTATGCCTTCTCTCTCTAAAAATAAGATGTTGGGTACAGGATTTAACAAGCATGAGGAGAAGGTTTGTCGGTCTTCGGAATGTTCCCAGTTGGCCAGTTCCCAGTTGCCGGTTTGCTGCTGCCAAAATACTAAGCTTTCTTGGTAGTGAATTAAAGCAGTTTCGGTTTGGTCGCTGACATAGTAATCTCGACCGAGAACAAATTGCAGGCTGGCTTTGAGGGCGGGTTCTAATTCTTGACCGCGATTTTGTAAATCTTTTAAAGCTAATTCTAGTTCTCGGCGCGACAAAGAGCCGATCGCCAAATCTAGAGTATTGCCGGGACTCAAAGGCGAATAGGAGTGTACGTCCGACTGTCGTTTGTTTTGAGGTTGAGAGGTTGAGGTAACAAAGCGTTCTCCGGGGCTGATGGAGCGCTCCACCAATGCGCCTTGTTTCCAGTCGATTTCGTTGGTTGAAAAATTAGCGAGGGTGCTGGCAGTGCTGCTGCCGAGTTCTCGATCGAATTCTCCTATTTTAAATATACTATCGGCTCGCCCGCTCAGGAAAGTAATTAATTCATCAACGGCCATTTCAAATTTAATTGTGGCTGCAGCCCAACTTTTGAAATCCGGGGCGAGACGAATCATTTTAGTCACAATGTCATCTGTTACCCACAGGATCACTGGACAGGAAAAATTTTTGCGAAATTCGTCTCGCACTTGATTGGTAGAAGCCATCAGTTCGTCGATCGCCGCGACTGTTTCTAAACCGAATACCATCAAAGCCGAGGCGGAACCGACCGGTGAAGACTCGTTCTGGAGCGTGTTTGCCACCAGGTTAGTGTAGAGGGTTTTGACCGATGGCGGCAGGACGATATCTTGAATTGGAACTGGGGACATTTCTCGCAGCCGCTGCGCCCAGCGCTGCCGCAACTCCTCGTAGTTGCAGCGCACCAAAATTAGCGAGAATTGCTTTTGAGACATTGCGATGGATCTTACCAGAGTTTTGAGCGATCGCTCGTTGTAGCTGGCGGTTTGTTGTTGTTTAAGTAGATCGGTCATGCGTGCACCCCTTTTGCAGAAATCAATTACCTAACGATCGCCGATCGTGACTGAAACGGTATCTACTTAGAGATGCTCGTTCCCGTCCAGCGCTTTATATCTGTAGGAATACGTAGTTTTTCGTACTTCTCCTATGAAAACTTACACATTCATTATGTTCGAGCTAAACACATCATACATCTCAATCTCAGAGAATGCGAAACTTGACAGTAAAAATTAAAGTTAGCTTGATTTTATTTTTTATGAGTTACAGATAAAATGCTACAGATTGTAAATAGCCCCAGTTAATTTTATGAATAATTCCCGCCACTAGCTATTAGCAAACAACTCAGGTATATCTGTAGCAGGCATTCCGAAAACAATCTATAAAAATTATCGTCCGGGATGAGATTAGTTGAAGTTAAGAGCAACAGGTAAAAAAAGATATAGGGGGTCTGGCATTGCAGATATGAGAGTAGAGATTGGAGAAAGTCCTTGGTGGTGGCAAATTTTTCCGGGGCCATAAAGTTCGCGACTTTCCCCAGCAGCAAACAAGAATTAGCCAGCGGTTTTTGCCGCTGGCTGCGTGTTCTATTCGATTGCAAAAGTTGGGAGTTGTGAGCGGTGAATCTGAAATTAAAGAGTTTCTTGAGTCACCGAGAACGGGGTGTGGGCGGTAGGGGAAGATATTATATCCCCGCACGCTACAGGTAAAATCCCTTGTTTTAAAATATGGAATACAAAAAAGATGTGTTTCTCGGCACGTAGCGCCCACAAATGAGCGTTTCCTTACTTGAAACCCCTGATTTTAATTATCGGGTTCCCTGCACCCCACACCCCACACCCCACACCCTATTCACTGGCGGCTTTAGGGATTGGAGATGTGCGAAACAATCTCAAAAATCCCAACTATGTTTTGTGAGTGCTCTGGTGCCATTCTTGATATTTTCTGGTTTCTGCTAGGGCTGGATTGATGCCAAACCACCGACCTTCTAGATCGCGGTATTCAAAGACAAACATACTTCGCAACAAGATTTGAGACTCTTCTTCGCCGGTTACACTTTGTCGGTTGACAACTTGAAACAGCAGTTCCCATTCCGTGTCATTAATAGCTCCGAGAAGATCGTCGCGGTATTCTTGAATGACGCTTTCGAGACATTCGCGAGAGAAGGGGGGGTCTTCGTGCTGCAAACAGCTATACAACAGCATCAGTAGATTGCGAACGTGACCGCCGCTAATCAGGCAGAGCCTGTCTAAAGTTTCGGGAGAGTCAAAAACTTTGGAAATTAAATCGATGCGTTGAGAAGGAGCAACTGCGGGGAAAGCTCTAGCTAATACTAACTGTCGCAGCAGTGCCATTCCTTCAGAGTGGTTGTCGCCCGATCGCGTTTGCACCGGCACCATCGGCATTACCTTGGGTTTAACTCCAAATCGACTGGCGAGACGGCCGAAATCGTTGGAAAAAATCAAAGTCAGGGGAATCGTGTAGACGACGTGGCAATTGAGTTTTTTCAACTGTTCGCCGCGGTCTAAAAACAGGTATTCTGGTTGAGTGCGTCCGCTGGGTTTGAGGGATGCGTCGAGGCGATCGAGGTTGTCAACGATGACTGCAAGCCCTTTTTTGCCTTTGTGCTTGAGTTCGGTATTTGCTCTGTTGAGGAGTTCTTCGTTGATCGACTGCAAAATGCTGTTGGTGCGGGGTTCGAGATATTGCCGGAGTTGCGATCGCAGTTTGGGAGAGTCTTTAGTTTTAGCAGTAACTCTAGCAATGCCTACAGATAACTCGGCTTCTGCTGATAAGTCGATCGGAGTCTGCAAAAATTCTGCAACTTCTGCAAACAGATTTGTAAAATAGCTCGGTCTGAGTTTGATTTTTGCCGCTTCCATTGTTTCGCTGACTTGGCGGGCAATGCTCAGCAAAATATCGCTGACATCCACATCTCCCATGTCTAAGTCTTGGGAAGACTCGAAGTAGACGACGCAAAAACCCTCTTGCTCTAGCTCAGCTTTGAGTCGAAACAATTCGGTAGATTTGCCGCACCCGATATGTCCTGTAAATAGCTGACAGGTTGGCTCGTCGGGGGAAATCCGGGTAATGGTTCGCTGTAAAGATTCAATGATTTTGCCGCCGCGGACGGAACCAAAATCAATGTAGTATTGATAATCTCCTGGGTCTCCGGCGACAAGGGTTTTGCTCGGGTTGCAGGCTTTATAGAATCTGTCTAATTCGAGTGGGATCACAATTGAAGCCGACTAAAAGTTATAAAAGTTAATTGAAAGTCTAAACTTTCTTTTGTTGAGTTTAGTTTGATTTGTCACCTTTTGCCCTGTGGGGTAATGCCCTAAATACCCAAGCAACCTCTATCGGCCAATCAACCGGGCAGTGCGGGAATTTGAAATTTTTAATTAAGAAATTTTAATTACCTAGCTGGATCGGTGATTTTACTGATATTGGCATCGCTTATGGGTAATTTTGCGGGGATCTGATTAAATGGTAGGGGAGAGAGGGTCTGCTGTGGGCGAGATTAAACAGTTTTGAATTTGTGCTAATCCTTAGTTACTAAATTGTCAAGAGTTAGATGGCTAGTTTTGGAGCGGTTTCTCAAACAGAGTTAGGGCGCAGGCGCCAAGAGCTGCGGCGGCTCCGCCGGGTTCGATCGGCGGCTGTGGTGTGGCAAATGCTGGCAGCGAGCGCAATGGCCGGGGGTTTGTTGTGGTGGATGGCGCAGCCGGCTTGGTTAATTGTCCGATCGGAACAAGTGAAGGTGGAGGGCAATCAGTGGCTCTCTGACAAGGCGGTGCGCTCTTTGATGCCGCTTTCTTACCCGCAGTCGCTGTGGGGGATTCAACCGCAGGCGCTGGCCGAAAAGATGGAGTTGACAGGCCCTATAGCCAAAGCAAAGGTGACTCGCAACTTGTTTCCGCCTTCTTTGACTGTAGAGGTGGCAGAACGGCTGCCGGTGGCGGTGGCGCAGCCGGCGGCGGTGTTGAGATCCAACAGCGACAAGGAAAAAGTGGGATGGCTGGACGCTCGCGGAGGTTGGATGCCGTCGGAGAGCTATACTGCTGCTGCGCGACCGTACAATAGTTCGATCGAACCGGGCAGCGATAGGGGGCGGGGGGCCCAGCATTCTTTGCCAACTTTAAAAGTGATCGGGCCTTTGGAACAGTACCGCGCCTCTTGGCCGAAGTTTTACCAAGGACTGAGCGGTTTGACGGTGAAAGTGTTTGAGATAGATTGGCGAGACCCCAGCAACTTGATCTTGAAAACCGAGATCGGTACGGTACATTTAGGGCCGTACAGTTCCAAGACTGCTTGGCAACTTCAGGTTTTAGACCGAATGCGGCAATTGCCAAAACAGCTAGATTCAAGCAAAATAGCCTACATTGACTTAAAAAATCCTGCATCGCCGATCGTCCAGTTGCCAGAACTTCCCCCTAGTTTGGAGAGCAAGAGTCCCGAACCAACTCGCGGCCAGAATTGATTCTCTGCCAACAGAAAGTAGAAGGTATCTGTCAGCCGGCAGAATTTTTACTGCTGGCGGTCGAGCCGCAGGGCTTGACATAGGGACACTTGTTTGATATTGCCACTGTAGGGAAAAAAAATTCTGAATTTTTTTTCCCTACAGTGCCGTCTCGGGCTATTATCGATTTTTTCTCATTCTGCTTCGCCGTACAAATGCCGAAGGCACGAGTGCCCGAACGGGGTAGAGGCGATGTGTGGGCGATCGACACTGGCAAAATCCGAGATTGCTAACATTGAGCATCGAACTGTGTTAGTTTTTCGGCAACTTTAGCCTATAGTTGATGTGAATTGGCGTTTAGTTAAGTTAAAAAGCTGTAATCTACTATCCCCGACTCTAATGAAGCTTAATAATAGACAGGGGTCTGACCAAGACAGTCCCCCTTCGGAAGAAGTGAAAAATTTTCCGGTGGCTCTCGATTCCGCCAATCCGTTTAGACGCAAGTCTGGTTATGTAAATGTAGATAGTATTGATATCGATCCTATGGTGAATCCCAAAGACATAATGCCCAGCAGTGCCGCGAGAATCAAAGTAATTGGTGTCGGCGGGGGTGGCGGCAACGCCGTTAACCGGATGATTGCGAGCGAGATTTCTGGGGTCGAGTTTTGGTGCGTGAATACCGATTCCCAAGCTCTGGTGCTGTCAAATGCTCCGAAACGCTTGCAAGTCGGACAGAAGCTGACGCGCGGCTTGGGTGCTGGAGGCAATCCGGCGATCGGACAAAAAGCAGCAGAAGAATCTCGCGACGAAGTTGCTAATGCTTTGAATCACGCGGATTTGGTGTTTATCACGGCCGGCATGGGCGGCGGTACGGGCACGGGCGCGGCTCCGATTGTCGCGGAAGTAGCTAAGGAAATGGGCGCGTTGACTGTGGGCATAGTCACGCGGCCTTTTACGTTTGAGGGACGGCGGCGCACCAGCCAAGCTGAGGAAGGGATTGCGGCTTTGCAAACCAGGGTGGATACATTGATCGTGATTCCTAACGACAAGCTGCTGTCGGTGATTTCGGAACAAATGCCGGTGCAAGAAGCTTTTCGAGTTGCTGACGATATCCTGCGCCAAGGGGTTCAGGGTATTTCTGACATTATTACGATTCCGGGTTTGGTGAACGTTGACTTTGCCGACGTGCGGGCTGTCATGGCGGATGCGGGTTCGGCGCTGATGGGCATCGGCGTGGGATCGGGCAAGTCGCGGGCTAGGGAGGCTGCGATGCAGGCTATTTCTTCGCCGCTGCTGGAGGCTTCGTCTATTGAGGGCGCTAGAGGTGTGGTGTTCAACATTACTGGCGGTACTGACATGACGCTGCACGAGGTGAATGCGGCGGCTGAGACGATTTACGAAGTTGTCGATCCGAATGCGAATATTATTTTTGGAGCGGTGATTGACGAGCGGCTTCAGGGAGAAATTAAAATTACTGTGATCGCTACGGGTTTTTCGGGAGAAGTTCCGCCTCCTCCGGCTCCGGGGCGGACTCAAAATGTTAATGCTCCTTGGCGGGCTGCAACAGTGCCTGTGACTCCTGCTCAACAGACGCAAGATCCGAAAACGAAACCGCCGCAGGATTTGGGATTGGATATTCCTGAGTTTTTGCGTAACCGCCGCCCGCCGAAATGATTTGGGATTGAATCTAAAATCTCCAATCTGAAAAATCTCAAATCTCTAGGGTTTGTCCGGGTTCGGGTTCGAGGAGTTGGGTAGCAAGTCCGGATTTTGCGAGCAAATCGCGAAATTCGGGGAGGCTGCCGATCGACCGCACGAACATCGGTAAAATACCTGTAGCTTTAATATCTCCCATCGCTGTAGGCAAGAAATACTTGGGTTTCAAGGTTTGGGCGAGGTTGAGGGCTTCTTTTGGGCCGATGATGATTTGTCCGAGCAAGGGGAAAATTTGACCGACGACTGGGGCGATGGCCACGTCTACGGTGTCGATTTTCTGTTTAACTTTTTCTAATGGCGGTAAGTGCGGTTCGTAATAAAGTGTTTCGCCGCTGCTTAAATCTTTTAACAAGTAGCCGTTTTCTTCCTGTCCGGGCCCGATTTCGGCTCCGGGTACGGCGGTAATTTGTAACTTTTCTTGAAAATTAAATTCTTGCCAATTTGCCAAAGATGTGATATTGGTGTAGCCCAAACTGCTGAGGACTTTGGCGGCGGTGGGTGAGGCGATGGCGGGAGTTGCCCGATCGAGCTGTTGGAGAGTAGGTTTGTGGCAGTGGTCGTCTAAGCCTTGGGAAATGAGGAGGAGGTCGATCGGCGGTAATGTTTGTGGCCCAAAGGCGACGGGCGTGTTGTGGTAGGCGGTGAACAGCCAGGGTTGACCGTAAAATACCAGGGGATCGATTAGCCAGGGATCGACGAGGATGGTTTGGCCGGCGATGTGGAAAATCCAGGAGTTGAGGTCAATGCGGGTGAGTTTCACTGTTTTTGGCAATAATTCTTTACAATTGGTTTAATCATATCAATTCCGGTTGCACCGTCAGATTGTTGACTGTTGACTGTTGACTGTTGACTGTTGACTGTTGACTGTTAAGAGGGCGGGCCCGCACCATCACCGCCCCTACTGACTGTTTACTCGCGGTCGAAAAACTGAATGGTTGAGTGTTAACTGTTGACTCGATTTTATGATTCCGATGCAGGCGGAAAAGATATCATAGCTAATTTTGTGTGGGAATTTGGAACCGCAGATGGAGGCGGATCGGCGCTGAGGAACGCGGATGAAATGGGATGTGTCTGGGAAAATGGGGATTTATTGGCGGTGGAAAAAAGATGGTGAAATCGAGGATTCCTGTGGCTTTGACTGTGGCTGGATCTGATAGCGGTGGCGGCGCGGGGATTCAGGCGGATTTGCGGACTTTTGCGTTTCACTGCGTCCACGGTACGAGTGCTTTGACTTGCGTAACGGCTCAAAATACCTTGGGGGTGATGCGGGTTGATGCTTTGCCTGCGGAGGCTGTGGCGGCTCAAATCGATGCGGTGGTTGGGGATATTGGAGTGGATGCGGTGAAGACTGGGATGCTGCTGAGTCGGGAAATTATGGGGGCGGTGGCGAGGCAGGTAGAAATTTTGAATTTGGGGAATTTGGTTGTCGATCCGGTTATGGTTTCGCGCGGGGGCGATCGACTGATTGATGATGGGGCGATCGCCTTTTTGCGAGATGTTTTGATTCCGCTAGCTGCTGCGGTGACTCCCAATCGTTTTGAGGCCCAGATTTTGAGCGGTTTAGAGATTTTGTCTCTAGAGGATATGCGGGCGGCGGCGCAAGAGATTTATCGCAAAGGCGCGAAAGCCGTTTTAGTCAAAGGCGGCGGGATGCCGGGAGACTTGCGAGGGATTGATGTGTGGTTTGACGGTACGCGGTTGGAGACTTTGAAAGTCGAGACTGTCGATACTAGAAACACTCACGGCACTGGGTGTACTTTAAGTGCTGCGATCTGCGCTAATTTAGCATTAGGTAAAGATTTATTTACCTCGGTAACATTGGCTAAAAATTATGTTACCAATGCTCTGAAATATGCTTTAGATATTGGGGAAGGTCAAGGGCCAGTAGGGCATTTTTTCCCGCTTTTACCGAAGTAAGAAATTATTTGTTACTGGTTATTGGTTATTGGTTATTGGTTATTTGTTATTTGTTATTTGTTACTTGTTTGGGGCTGCTTAACAGTCAACAATCAACAATCAACAATCAACAGTCAACAGTCAACAGTCAACAGTCAACAGTCAACAGTCAACAGTCAACAGTCAACAATCAACAGTCAACAGTCAACAGTCAACAATCAACAACGAGTTAACTTCTTAATTTCTCAGGCGATAAAGCGATCGCCATTAAATCTTCAATTTTCTTAATATTAGGATCGCCCGCTAAATAGCCAATCCCTCGGTGCAAGTGCAGGCGAAATTGTTTAGCTAAAGTTTCTTTTTCTGTCCCTAAATTGTCGTTGTAACAGCGCTGCTTGAGGGCAATAATTAAGATGTCAGCCACATCGCCGCCGAAAACATCCCAGCTTAGTTCGACATTGCTGTCGCTGGGAATCGGTACTGGCGACGGGATGCTGGATTCAGCGAGAGACCTGCAAAATCCCCAGCGGCAGAGGATATTCCACCGATCGATTTTAGTCGATCGTTTCAGTTTTGACAGTTGGTCTTTGGCTGTTTGAGACAAGCAGATGCGATCGACTGGTGGTTCCATGAGTTTGAGATTGTTTGGTATATTGTAAAAAGTGTTAATGTTGGGGAAGCAAAGCCTCTAGATAACCCGAAATAATTAACATTTTTTTACACGCCGCGACTTGATAAAAAGGTTTTTTTTTGGTATTATGATTGTAGTAGGATTTATCCTTAATAATCGGATGTTGGCAAAAATAAAATTTTCGCAACCATCCCATTATACTAAGAATAGTACCGCAACCCCAGGGCAAAGTCAAGGGGTTGCGGCAATTTTTTTAGGGCGAATTTTTATTCCCAGAAATAGCCCGGTTCGACTGTGGTTTGGTGTTTGGCGGGGTCATATTTCAGAAGGTAGCTGTGGGCGATCGCCCCTAATTCTCGCAGTTTATCGTATTCTGTTTTTCTAATTTCGGTGTCGGTGGAAAGCAGGATGACTTGGTGGCTGGCTGAGGGAAAATATCGTTCGACTAGGTTGTTTCTGTGGGAGGAGTCGAGGCGGCCGAGGGGAGTGTCGATCGCAACTGGTAACTGTCTCCCGGATACTCTGGCCAATCCCCACAAAAAGGCGATCGCCAGCAATTGTTTTTCACCCGCAGAAAGTCGGTGTTTGGGTACCGGTTTGCCTTCTGGATCGTAAATAGAAAGGCTGAAAGTTTCGGTATCTATTGCCACTCTGTGCACCAGGTCGGTTTTGTGCAGCAGGTAGCGGAAACAGTCGGTGATTTCTACTTCGAGTTTGTTGAGTTTTTTGAGGGTGAGTTTTTCTTTAAAAAGTTTGAGAGTGTTTTGGGCTTTGGCGATCGAATTGATGACGTGTTGGCTGTTTCTAACTGTGAGATATTCGCTGCTGTAGCTTTCTAATTCTTTCTGGGTTTTCTCTGATTCTTTTTTTAATTCCGCGATGCGGCTGTTGGCTGACTCGCAGGCTGCGGCTGCGATTGCGACTGCTTTTTGGGTTTTCCTGACCTCAGATTCTAGTTTTTCGTAGGCTTCGGGGGAAGCAGCGGCGGCGAGTTGTCTGTCTGTGAAGTCGATTTCTGTTTCGATGTTTTTGATTTCTTCTATTTGTTGGACGGCTAGATTTTGCTGGCTTTGGATTTGGTAGCCCAGCAGGTTTTCTAGTTGCTGGATGCTGTTGTTGTCGGCGTTCATCCAGGGCGCGGTGTCTGTGGCTGCTTGCTGTTCGAGTTCTTGGTTTTCTTGGCGGATGAAATCTTGTATTTTGTCTAGCTGTTGGGGATTTAATGAAATTTCGGCGATGTATTTGAGGAGGCGATCGCTTCTTTGTTTGATAACATTTTGGGCAATCTTTGCTTGCTGCTGGACGGCTTCGGTTTCTGCTTGAACTTTTGCTGCGGTTAGCAAGGGCGAAATTAGGGCTAGCGGTAGGGTGTTGGATGCCAATTCTATCATGGATTGGCGGTTTTTTTCTGCCTGAGTTGTGTAGTCGTTTAGCTGTCTTTCTAGTTGACTGCGATCGGCCGCAATTTTCCCGCCTTGATAAATGAATTTTTCTGATGCTTGTTGCTGGTGTTTTTCAGCTTTTTCTAATTCATTTTTTAAGCTGGCTAATTTTTCGTTAGCTAAATCTGTTTCAGCAGTAATGTTTTGAAAAGTTTGTTCAATTTTTTCTAAAGCTGCCAAGTCTTTTTTACCGGCAATTTCTTTGCGCTTGCGGCCGGCTAATATTTCTAAATCGACGGCGAGGCGTTCTGCTAATTCTAAACCCAACAAAGATTTAATCGCCCCGATCACAAACTCCGGCGGTGTTTCGAGTTCTGCGAGTTCTTTTACTTGTTCGCCGTCAAACAAAAATAAATTGGATATTCCGACTGGTAAAAGGGTTTCGATGTATTCGTCCCAGGTGTTAGTAATTGCTTTGTCCGACCACCAATCGTT
>NZ_JBARVX010000342.1:0-18185 GCF_049646505.1 Microcoleus sp. | reverse complement strand
ACTCCCCCTACATTGTGACAGGCCACACAGCCAGCGATCGCGCCGAAACACTCCTCTACAACCTGATTCGCGGTAGCGGTGCCGACGGACTTTCCGCCCTCACCTGGACGCGCCCCATTGCCGATTTGAGATTGGAAAATTCCGAGGAAAATCCCAACTCCCAAATATCGGCCGATTTTCGATTGGTTCGTCCCTTGCTCGAAATCACCCGATCGCAAACCGGGCAATTTTGTCAAGAGCAAAAACTGCCAGTTTGGGAAGATTCCACAAATCAAGACTTAAAATATGCCCGCAACCGCATTCGATCGGAATTATTGCCTTATTTAGAAACTCATTTCAACCCAAAAGCCCAACAGGCGATCGCCCAAACAGCCGAACTCCTCCGCGCCGATGTCGAATATCTCGAACTTGCAGCCAGCGACTTGCTACAGCTAGCAATCTGTCCCATTGCAGACAGCGATCCGGTGCAATTTCAACTGCCCGTCAAGTTAAACCGCCCGATTTTGCGAGAAGCACCCCTAGCGTTGCAGCGACGGGCTATGCGACAGCTACTGCAACAAATATTACCCTCAGCGCCCAGCTTTGACAGCGTAGAAAAACTCACCAGCTTAATCGCAGCGCCCAACCGATCGCAAACCGATCCGTTTCCAGGAGGAGCGATCGCCCGAGTTGAAAAACCTTGGATAATTTTAGATATTTAATTTTCAGCCGTCATGAAACCCGAAAGAACTTCTCGCAGATCCGAAGCTACCCGATCTTGCTCCTCCCCAGTCTGCTGCACGCGATCGAGTTCTTCCCCCACCGCTTCCAGCTTGAGGCGCAGCCCGCTCAAATTGTCCTGCACCGGTTGCAACATTTCTTGATAAACATTCACCCGGCCCCAGAGTTCCGCCACAGCACCTTTCTGATTGAACAAATTCTGCTCTAACTGCTTTAGTTCGTAACGTTTCGACTCACTTGCCACATTTTGGCGGTTGACATTTTCCTCAATTTGAGATATCGCCTGCTGCACCTGCTGAATTTCATTTTCCAGCCTTTGCAATTCTTGGCTTTGCTGCTGGCGCACAGAATTGATCTGTGCCGCGAGCGGTTCCCAATCAATATCTTCGGGAGCTTGTTTTGGAGCATTAGCAGTACCCAATCTGCGCCACAGCACCCCCTGATGCTGCTTTAAAAAATCTTCCCGTTCCTGCAAGCGGAGCCGCTGTCCCACCAGAGTTTCGTTCAACATCTGATAACTTTCGAGCTCATCGGCCATTTGATTTTCCAAAGCCATGCGATCGTACTCGGAAGCCGCTTGAATTTTCGCTTGCAGCTCCTCAATAGTCTCCCGCTGGAGAGTCAACTCCTCCTCTTGATCGTTAACAAAGCGGAACACCTTTTCCAAATCCTGTTCCAGGTTTTGCACCAGCCCCTGCAACTCCTCAACCGGCATCTTTTCCAGAGCAGACACATCTACTGTCTGCTCGGTACCCCCAGCACCCGCAGCAGACGCGAGCTTAGAAAATTGCTGGTACATATCCTCAACAGCCCTCACCTGCAAAGACATCGACTGAGCCTGCTCCTGGTTAGCGCTGAGGGTACTTTGCTGCCCTTGAAGATCCGCCCTAGCCCCGGCCAAAGCATCTTGAGATTGATACCACTCCAGCCAGCGGTTTTGGAGGCTCTGAAGTTGCGCGTCCACCTCTGCCTGCTGCTGCTGAGCATTTGCCCGTTTTTGCTCCAACTGCTGCCAGTGCAAATCCAAAATTGCCTGCTGAGCCCCCACAGCACCCAAAGACTGATTAAGTTGTTCCCGCACCCCCCCGGCCGAAGAAATTGCCCCTCCCAGCTTGTTCATCAACTCCTGAATCCTCAGCGCCTGCTCCTCGTCAATCGCAGCCCCCTGCGGAATCTGAGACTGCTGAGTCGCCACCTGCTGCTGTTCGCCCCGCAACTGTTCCCAAGCCGTCTCAATTTCCACCCGGCTGCTGGCGACCTCATCCCGCAGTCGGTTAGCTTCATCGCGAGTATTTTCAATTTCCGAGCGCTGAGCCTCCAGCCGCTCCAACTCCTCTTCCATTTGAGCCAACTGCTCTTCGCGGGCTTGCATTTCCATTTCCCGGCGATTGAGCTCCTGACTCGAAAACGTCAGAGAAGCCTTCCACTGTTCAATTTCCTCTTCCTTATCCTTAAACTTGTCCTGCAAGCGCGAAAAATTTTGCAGAATGCTAACCAACTGGCGGGCCGCCTCCTGAATCCGCTGCACTTGCTTGCTAGCGCTCAACTCCACCAGCACCAGGGTGCCGTCGTTAAACTTATTAGCTTCCTCAACTGGAATCGCGTCATCGCCCGGTACAGCGCTCCAATTGTGTTCGCCCCGCTGACAAGCTAGCAGTTTCAGTTCAGCCTTACCGCCACCGAGACCAAAGCCGCTTCTCTGTTTTTGTACTTCTGCTAGATACAGCACACTAATAGTCCTCTGCTTCGTAAAACCTATCCAAACTTACTTTAAGCTACTTAAAGACCGAAAATATAAGTCGTCTTTAGTGTCGTTTTCCCAATTCGGGGATAGCATCCTTTCCCAACTCTCTCGATCGATCGCCCGCAGCACTATACTCCCCTGCAGTGCATCCAAAAAGCACTGCCGCCGCCCGCTTTCTGGACGAAAGGGAGATCGGTATCAATGCCGCTTGATTAAAGACTAGCAAAACTGCGGGAATTCTCACAGATCGAAACCGAAAAAGGTCAGTTTTTCGATTTTAGATTAAAGAATTGGATAACGAGAGATTTAAGCTGTTGTGCAAATAAACATTGTATATTGCAAAAATTCCCAAATCCTGCAATCTTTTCCCCTTCCACCTCTGGGACTCTCTCCCGCTCAATCGCTACCAACAATCTAGATGCAGTACAGCTTACTTGCAGCATTGCACCTGGGATCGGGAACTAAAGTCTCAAATTTGGGAATCGCCACTGGTGATAGCCAGCAACTTGTATCCCATTATTTTCGATCGGTCAATTGCGGCATTGAAAATGTGAGAGTTGAGAGTTGAGATTTGAGATGCACTCGACAGACTAATCTGGGAGCTGGAAGTTTCTGCTAAAATTTGTGGCTCGCCACGACAGGAGTACGCGGGACTGTACCGGTTTTTGGGCGGTGTCAGTCAAAAACTGTCTGTTGATTGTACCAAGCTTTAGTTGCCGATCGATCGCGATCTCCTCCCGGTTGCCCAAAGCAAGCTTCCAAAGCCGGCGGACTAGGGATTTGAACCGTGCTGTCATAGAATAGTGGAATGACGCGAGCCTGTGACTGAGCTGCGGGCGAGCCAAAAGATCGATCGACAGTCTGGATTTTCCTCACAGTTGCCCACAAATGTTCATACTTGACGGCACACAATTTTGGGGTTTAAAACAGAACTCAAGCAAACAGATAGACAGCGCAGGGCAAACATCAAAAGTCTTGCACTCCCAAACTTGAACCAGTCGGAAATGCCAGCGTTACCAGCTCCCCAAGCCCGTACAATTGTGCGATGTGGCTTTTGCGAGTTTAGGCAACAGTTGGCATAGAAGGTGAAACTATACAGCGGGAGAATGTCGCGAGTTTCGCGGTTTCAGGTTGTGGACTCGTAGCGCTGCCAACTCGCCCGCGGCTTGTCGCGATCTTGTTCGTCAATTCCCAATTGTACGATCGTCAGCATCAGCGCGCGAACGATCGCAGAAACTCAAGTCAATCTTCGGGCCGGCACACAGTCTTTCCGAGCTCAGACGCCAACGGTTTTAAAGAGGATACTTTAGCTGCATGCAGGGAAATTTGAGTGAAATTGACATCCGCAGCATCCTGCAATTGATAGAGTTAGGTCAGCGAACCGGAGAACTGTTCGTAGAGACCTACAGTTCCACCGGCAGCAGCACGGGTACTCAACCTACCCAGCGCTCCCTTGCAGGACAATCCTGGTATGTCTTCTGCTTCAACGGTCAGATTATTTACGCTACTCAGAGTGCGGGCAGTCTGTTTCGCTTGCGCGACTACCTGCGCCGCTACAAAGCAGACACAGCCCTAGACAAAATCCAAGTTCCCTATATGGCATCTACCAATGCCCCAGAATACGGCTACCTGTGGGTATTGCTAGAAAACCACATCCTCACGCCAGCTCAAGGGCGCAACATCATCCACAGCATGATCCACGAAACCCTGTTTGACTTGCTCAGCCTCCATCAGGGTTCCTTCACTTTTGAAATGGGGTCAGCACTAGCACCCCAACTCACCAGCTTAGAAATTAGCTCCCTGCTAGCGAAGATTGTCAAACAGGTGCAGCAGTGGAAGCAGTTTCACCCCCACATTCAGTCGCCCAACCAATGCCCGGTCATTTCAGACCCCGCCGAGCTGCAAGTCGCGCTACCTGTCAATACCTTTAATACTCTCAGACGCTGGGCCGACGGCCACACTTCGATCCGCCAAATGGCGCGCTACCTCAACCGAGACGTGTTGACTGTCGCTAAGGCAATTTATCCCTTTGTCCAGCAGGGATTGGTGCAAGTATTTTACGAGCCATCTGTGCCGCCCGCCAACGACCCCAAAGAATGGTCGTCTCCAGAAACGAAGATCAAAAAAGTTGTCTGCATTGACGACGACAATGTGATTCGCAAAACAGTCGAGTCAATTTTAAACGAACACGGTTACGAAGCTACTGCCATCGGCAATCCCCTGCAAGCCCTGAGTTTGGTTTTTCAACTCAAACCCGATTTAATTCTGTGCGACATCGCCATGCCGGAACTCGACGGCTACGAAGTTTGCGCTATGCTCCGCAATTCTACCGCTTTCCGGCAAACGCCGATCGTCATGCTCACAGGGATCGACGGATTTATCGATCGCGTTAAAGCCCGCATGGCCGGAGCTACAGACTTCTACACCAAACCTTTTGGCGAAAGCGAATTATTAATGCTGGTAGAAAAATATGTCGGCCCTGGCTACCCTCGGGCGAATCAATCGGCAAAATTATCGGGTCGAGTGCTCCAAAACGAACTAGAAGAACCATAAATCAGCGCGCCCGCCCGTGCCCGACCAAACTCTGTTCAAATTCTCGATTGGTGTCTGGTCTAACACGCTCAAAGTACAAATATCATGTATTTGTTCTCGACGGGCTGGTCGCTTTGAAAAACCGAGAGGCACAGCTTGCTCACGGCTAGACTTGGCTGGGCATTTCTGTAGAAACTCCGAAAGTGCCGTCTCAATCTTAACTGGCGGAAGCTGTCGATCGGAGCATCTGTGTCGGAAAGCAGCCAAGCTAGAAATTGGAGACAGTTCGGCTTGAGACAGTTCGGCTTGAGACAAGAGGAAAGAGGAAGAAAGAAGGAGTCATTCGATTTGAGATTTGAGATTTGAGATTTTAGATGCTCCCGATTGACCCCACGACTCAATTCGGGGGTTCTTCTGATTTGAGATTCCAGATGCTCCCGATTGATTCGACGGATCGAGCCGGAGGCGGGTATCATCAATAAATTCGCTGTGCTAAGATTTGCTCGAACTGCGATAGAAAACAAGATCTGCCACTTCAAACAAGCAATTGGATTGTCTCAATTGTGGCGTTTCTGTAGTTCGGGATTTAAATTCCAGTATAAATTAATATTTTGAATTGGGAAACCAGCAGGCGCAGCCAGGGCGAACTGCCTACTTATCTTGGGATAGCCGACTGCCCAACAGCGCTGTCAGTAAATATTAATTAGCTTAAGTTTGAGTAAGTTTTAGGAATCAGTAAAAAGTGCAGCTTGAGGGTGCAAAATTAATTGTTAGCAGTCGATTTCAACCAATTTGTCAGCAAACTAAGCGCGAACAATCATCGATCGCGCCCTAAATTATGGACGGTAGCACATCTATTGCCAAGGACTTCCGGCCGGCTCGCCATTTACACCTTGGCTGTGTCAAGCTTGGCTGTGTCAAGCTTGGCCGTGTCAAGTTTGGCCGTGTCGTCGAAGTTTTGCTGGTGCGCTCTCGCTCGGCGGTAAACCTTAAAAATTTGCTAGAAATGCAGGTGTCAGAATTATGATTAGTGGCAGCCCAGACTTTATATTACCAGGACAAAGCATCGATCAGGCTCCGGAATTCCAAGAACTAGAAACTCCCGAAGGCGAGCTGCACCTGCGGTTCTACGTTCCTTCGGGGAACGAGTTCGCACTGCCGGCGATCGGGATTAGAGAGGTACTATCCCCCTCCCCAGACCGCATGACACCGATCCCTAACGTTTCCTCTTTGCTTTTAGGTACGCTAAACATGAGAGGACGAGTGATTTGGGTGGCGGATCTGGGCCAATTTTTGGGAGACCAAACACCTCTCAACACAGACAGGCCCGAAATCCCGATCGTGGCTGTGGAAGACCAAGACACGATTTTGGGGCTGGCGGTCGATCGAATTGTAGGGATGGACTGGCTCGACGTAGAGCAACTGCACTCCCACAACAATGCACCAGACGGCATGATTCCATTTCTGAGGGGAGAATGGATGTTAGGTACACAAGCGACTAATGTGCTCCGACTGCTAGATCAAGTGAAAATTCTGCGCTCAGCGCGGTGGGCAGCGTGAAATCGATTTTAGATTGGCGATTTGCGATTGGCGATTGGAACTTAACCATTAACAGTCACACGACTTGAGGCGCGCATCTAAAAATTCGAGATAAAAATCTAAAATCAAAAATCAAAAATCTCAAATCAAAAGAGGGCGGCAAATGACAGCAAGTACCAACTTTCAGCAGGACTACCAACGGGCAGAAGCGGCCTACATGGATGGCAACTATCCAGAAGCCGCAGCCCTAGTTTATCAATTAGTAGAGGATTTTCCCGAAGACCCCAGCGCTCGCCTGCTGTGCGGACACATCTACTGCTACGGACTGCAACAGTACGAGGTGGCGCGGGAACAGTACACGGTGGTGTTAGGCCTGAGTGACGACCCGAGTTTGGTCGAACACGCTCACAGCGGAATTACCTACACAGACCAATTTTTGTCAGGAGAACTGCACACGGAAAATTTAGAAGCTTTGTCAGCTCAAACTGAATTGGAATTCTACCCAGACTTATCTGTCGATGAAGGGTTAGAAGAGCCGGATGCGGGACTTTTTCAAAGAGATTCCGCCGCATCGGACTCAATCGCCGATCGATCGCCAGACGACCTCGAAAATCTCGACTTGGCAGACTTGGACATGGGCGGCTTGGAGTGGGAACCACAAGACCAAGCCGCAGACCATCAAAAAGATTTAACTTCGGATTCTAACCCCTTTACTGGCGACAGCGGCGGGATGGCAGCTTATGCTGATGCGTCGGAGCCGCTAGACATAGACGAGTTTGCCGATTCGGACTTTGGAGATCCTTTTGCCTTAGATGAGGGTTTCTTTGATGCTGGCTTGTCGGGCGACAAAGTGTCTGCCAAACAGGAACCTGATTCAGCAGATTTGTTTTCAGAAGCCCCGACTCAAATCAACGGTCAAAGTTTCGCCTCTTCGGAAATCGAGAATTCCTTTGACTCGAACCAGCTCGACTCCCGCACTCCCGCGTCGGACAATTTTGGCGAACCTTTTGGTGCGCTAGATTTGCCAGACGAACTAGAGGATTTCTCCGACTACGACTACCAAACCCCGCCGACAAGCGGCTCGGAGCGCAGTCAGAATCTACCCCCGTCCGCGGCAGACCCCTTTGCCGAGCAGATACCCTCGGGTTTCGGGTCTTCTCGACCTCCAAACCAGCCGAACAGCAACTCGGACTACTCGTCAAACTATTCGCTGGCGGAAGACGAAACGCTGCTGATGGGAGGTGCAGTCCCTAGCTCTCAAAGTCAAAGATCGAGCCGGGAAAATTTTAATTCGGCAGATATATCTTCCTCTAACAGTAACGGTTACGGCGACTCGACCCCCCCGGCATTCGGTTCGATCGACAGTTTCGAGCTAGACGCTTTTGATGATGACGCTTTCAGCGATGCTTTCTCTCTCGACGAAAACGAGCAAGCGACAGCTTTCGGGGCGGCGGGCGTTCCCAGCAGCGACTGGTCGTCAAAAACTGGGAACTCTCCAGAACAAAGCGACTTTTTAGACGAATTTGACGAGTTCGACGATTTGGGCAATTTGCCGGATTTTGACATCTCAGAAGATGCCAGCAGTTCGATCCTGACTCGAGGCAACACCAATTTCGGCAACTCGACCAGCGGCATGATGGGGACGACGGGCAGCAGCCTGGACTTTGACAGCAGCGACGGCTCGGCAATTCGAGACGACGAGATATTTAGCATGAGCGGCCCGGCTGATGCGTCGGTGCCGACTTTTGCTCCGACAGAAACAGAAGCGCTCGATACCTCGGTGACTGTAGAACAGGGGGGGCTGGCTTTCTTGGAAAATGCCCCTTTGGTTACAAAACATTTGTACACGGCGATCGGTGCCGGACTGGTTTCTCTAATAGCTGTGGCTTTCGTCACTAACATTGCTTCCTATCAAGCTCTGCGGCAAGACAAGCCGGAGGCGATCGTCTACCTGCGACAAACAGGCTGGGTAATGACTGCAGCAGCAGGTATTACCAGCTTTTTAACTTCTTGGGGCATCGGCTACTCGATCGCCAAGCAGGTAGGCAAGTCCTCGGACAATTTGCAAGCTCAGTTCGACGCTGTATCTCAAGGAACATTGGACGCTCGCGCTACGATTTATTCCGAGGATGAGTTTGGCAAAATGGCTGCCAAATTCAACCACATGGCGAAGGTGATCCAAACCACGATTAGCGATACCAGGCGCAAGTCTGACGAACAGGAACAGGCAAAAGAAGACTTGCAGCGCCAAGTGATTCGCTTGCTAGACGACGTGGAAGGAGCTGCCAGGGGTGACTTGACGGTGACTGCGGAGGTAACAGCCGACGTTTTGGGCGCTGTTGCTGACTCGTTTAACTTGACAATTCAAAATTTGCGCGAAATCGTCCATCAGGTGAAGCAGGCGGCTCGCGAGGTCAGCAAGGGCGCTACGGATAGTGCCAAGTTTGCGGGCGATTTGTCTTCCGACGCGCTGCGGCAGGCTGAGGAACTGGCGGCGACGCTCAATTCGGTGCAAGTCCTCACCGATGCGATTCAGCGGGTCGCAGAGAGCGCTAGAGAGGCGGAAGAAGTGGCTCGGGGCGCGGCGGCAACGGCTCTGAAAGGGGGCGAGGCTGTGGAGCGGACGGTGGCCGGGATTTTGGAAATTCGCGAAACGGTAGCAGAAACAACGAGAAAAGTCAAGCGGTTGGCGGAAGCTTCTCAGGAAATTTCTAAGATTGTGGCTCTGATTGCTACTATTGCCTCCCGGACTAATTTGTTGGCCCTTAACGCTAGTATTGAGGCGGCGAGGGCTGGGGAAGCGGGAAGGGGTTTTGCAATTGTGGCGGATGAGGTGCGACAGTTGGCAGATCGATCGGCTAAATCTTTGAAAGAAATTGAGCAGATTGTGATGCAAATTCAAAGCGAAACCGGCGCTGTGATGACGGCGATGGAAGAGGGGACGCAGCAGGTGATTGAGGGGACAAGATTGGCAGAACAGGCGAAGCGATCGCTAGAAGATATTATTCAGGTAACTAATCGAATTGACGTGTTAGTGCGATCGATTACGGCGGACACTGTAGAACAGAATGAAACAGCTCGCTCGGTCGCCTCGGTGATGCAAGCAGTCGAGCTAACTGCTCAGGAAACGTCTCAAGAAGCGCAGCGAGTTTCGGGTGCTTTGCAAAATTTGGTAGGTGTTGCTCGCGACCTTTTGACATCAGTAGAAAGGTTCCGAGTAGAAACAGCAGAAAGACAATAATTGATTGTCTAATGCTTTTTTTACTTCCTGATTTGCAAACACATTACTGTGGATCTGATGACAGATAAAAAGCAACCTCGCAGTCTTGAAACCGCTGCGGGGCTGACAATTCAGCAGCCAAACAAACTAGGAGTTGCACAGATGGACGATAACATAGTAGAGGTAATTCCTGGCATATTTGGCGAAGTTCATCTGACTGGCTGTATTATCTCTACCCTAACCAAATCTAGCAGCGGCTATGCCAACAAAAGAATTCGCATTAACGGTGAATGGAAAACGTTTACTGTTCACCGTTTAGTATTAGAAAATAGCTTAGGTCGTCCGATTAGACCCGAATACTTTGCTTGCCACACTTGCGACGTTCGCAACTGCATTAATCCTAATCATTTATGGGAAGGTTCTCGACTGGAAAATTCTCAAGATAGGTTTAGAAAAGGGCGAATTAAAGATGTAGGAAGCACATCGGCTCCTAAACCTCAAAAACAACTGCGAGGCATAGAAGTAATTCCTGGAATTCGGGCGGAAATACAGCCGAACGGCTGCATGATTTGTACCTTGGCGAAAAGAAGTGATGGTTACGCCATTAAGGGTACTAAAGTTAATGGCAAAACAAAAAGTTTTTATCCTCACAGACTGGTACTGGAACATAAACTGGGAAGATCGATCAAACCGGGTTATTTTGCCTGTCACAGTTGCGACGATCGCGGTTGTGTCAATCCCGACCATTTGTGGGAAGGAACTCCCGCCGATAACTCCCGCGATGCTATAAAAAAGAACCGCTTTCCTTTCGTTCCTGGCAAGATAGGCCCTAACCGCAAACTGAAACCCGAACAGGTGCAGCAGATTCGCTATCTTTTAAGTGAGGGGATGTCGAAAGCAGAAATAGCCAGGACATTTGCCATATCTCGCAGTCAGATTATTCTCTTGGCAAGGGGCGAGATATACAGAGAGCTTCTCTAAAACTACTAACATAGACCCAATACAATAACACTTAAAATCAGGAATAAAACTATGCTGCCGGAGCAACAACAGAGGATCATGGGCTACTTTATTGAGGAGGCAAAAGACCACCTCAATACGATCGAACAAGGTTTGCTGAACTTGCAGGCGACGATCGAAGACCCAGAACTGGTCAACGAAGTATTTAGGGCCGCCCACTCTGTTAAGGGAGGAGCCGCAATGTTGGGGCTCACCAGCATTCAGCAAACAGCTCACCGACTAGAGGATAGTTTTAAGGTTTTAAAAGAGTGCAGCGTCAAGGTAGACCAACAGCTAGAATCTCTGTTCCTGCGAATTTTTGACACGCTGCAAGGATTGTTGGAGCAACTGTCGGGGCCTTTTGGGCTCACCGAAGAAATCGGCGAACAGATGGTTCGAGAGTTGGAACCGGTGTTTGAAGAACTCAACGGGCATTTGGGGGGACTTGTCGGACATTCGGGACATGATGCAGATGAGAGCAGTCCGCTGCCGTTACCTCAAGCGGTTATGGCGGGGACGGGAGTCGGGGCACCGGGATCGGAGAAGAGTTTTGCGGGTTCGGGGGCGGTTTACGGATTTGATTCGAGAGAAACCGAGGACAGTGCTCTGCAGTTGGTGTTTGACTCGGATGTACCCGCGAGAATGCGGGAAATGCTGCAAGAGTTCAAACAGCCAGAGGGGCAAGAAAGCAGGCGGCAGCTCAAAAATATTTGTCGGAACTTGAGAATGGCGGGGGAGGAATTTGAACTGCCGGCCTGGATAGAGTTGATGTCTGTGGTGTCTGAGGCGATCGCCAATCCGGAAAATACTTACCGGGTTTTGGCTCCAACGGTGATTAAGGATATTAAACAAGCGCAGGAATTGGTGCTTTCGGGATTGTCTGAGTCGATCGCGCCGAGCGAAAAACTGCTGTCGCTGGTGCCGGCGGCTCTGGTTCGGGAGACAGATTTTGAGGATTTGCTGGCATTCGCTCAACCGGGTACTTCGGGGGCAAATTTGGTTTCTGCTGGAGATGCTGCTTGGGAGCGGACGGGGTTCGGCGATTCAGACGCAGAAGAACAAATGCTGCCAACTGTTTCAGGGTTGAATATAGATGAGCTGTTCGACCAATTTGATACCGGGGAAGGCAGTGATTTCGGTGAAGGTCGATCGCCGCAGTTCGATGATTCTCCTGGGTTCGGAGAGTCGGATCTAGATACGGGTTCTTTTAGAATTTCTACTCGCACCGGCCCGGAAGTAGGGGCGGCGGAACTCAATACCTTGGCTGATTTGTTTGATGGGGAGTCTCCGGATCTTGACGGTGCTTGGGAGGAAGAAGAAGACTTGGATTACGGGCTGTCTTCTAGAACGACAACGGAGGGAATGCTGGGTTCGGATGATGATGACAATTCGGGCGATTTTACTGATTTGTGGCTTGAGGAAGGCGCTGCGGGAGATTTGAAGGTTGGTGCTGCAGGTTCGATGGATGACCTTAACAGTTTGTTTGGGGAAGATTTGGTCTGGGGCGAGTCTGACGGAAGCGGCCCCGCTGCGGGTCTGGAAAATGGGGATTTGAGCCAGGGGCTGGTTTCCGAGCAGTTTGAAGCAAGTGGAAGCAGCGGTTTGGGTCAGCGGGAGGATACTGTTGGCAGAGCAGGGGAGCAAGCGGAAGAGGATGCTCTAGGTACGCTTTTGGATGAGGTGGCGGCTCAAAGTTCTCTGGATGTTGCCCAGAACGCTGATTTGGATGATTTGTTTGGCGCTCTGGATGTTGCTCCGGCGGGCGGGCGATCGGTACCGACGGGGGATGCTGTTGGTGCTGAGGTTTTTGAGGCAGGGTCGATCGATGATTCGGGGAATGTTCAGATGTTGGCTGTAGCTGCTTCTGCGGATGACTTTGATTTGGTCGATTCTGGGGGAGCGGATGCGGATTTGAGCGAGCTGTTGAGTATTAGTTCTGGTTACTTTGGTTCTGAAGGTGAAACTGGGGAGAGTGAGGGCGATGGATTTATGAGCAATGCAGGCTTGCCAGAAAATCAGGAAGTTGGCGAAGTTTTCGATCTAACTTCAAGTCTTGATTTGGATGTTTCTGAGGATGGAAATTGGCTGGAAGATGCTTTTGGTTTGGAGGATGAATTGATGCCGGCAGCAAGCTTAGATATGGATGATACAGATTTGGATGCGCTGTTTGGAGAAGTTGGAGAAGATTTGATTTCTGGGGATGAGGAGGATCGGGCCGATCGGTCTGCGGGGACGGTTACTTCCCAGGAGGCGGCGGATTTGGCGGAGCTGTTTGGTTCTGTACCTACGGGTACTGAGTATGACGGGGAAGCTTCGGGGCAGGTTCGCCCAGATGGAGTGAGTTTGGATGGAGATGCAGCACAATTGCTGGGTGCGGATCTAGCAGCTTCTGAGGGCGGGTTGGCGATCGGGTTTTCCGACAGTGAGGAGGCCCTGGACGATCCGGATTTGGCGGATTTTGCCTTGGTTGAGTTTGGGGCGATATCCGATAATCATCCTCGCGATGTTTCAAGTTTGGAGCCTGATGGGGATGGCACCTTTGATTTGTTGGAGGATATGTTTGGCGAGGAAGTGTTGATGCCGGCGGATGCTGAACCATTTCTCGATGAGGATGCTGTTTTAGCTTTACAGGAGTTTTCGGCCGAACCGACGGAGGATTTGTTTGATTCTGCTGGTGCAGATTTGTTGGATGTATCTGAAACTTTGGCCGCAGGAGAGTCTAGCGGTGAGGATGATTTATTTGATGCTCTGGAAAGGGATTTTGGGAGTGCGGATTTAGAGGAACTCTCGCCAGATCCTATCTCAGCTATGTTTGAGGGCGATGCTGATTTGTTGGCGGCTCTGGAAACTGGGGCGACTCTCAATACTCAGGAGTTGGAAGGTTTTGATGATTTGCTCGATTCGATGGATGCCGGGCCTTTGGTGACTTCGGAACTGACAAGCGGGTTGTGGGACACTGATGACGAATCGGATGCTGTGAATTCTTCGGAGTTGGAAGACGAGTCGCTGGCGGACTTTTTTGGCGGTGCTGAATCGGACAGCGAAGATGCTGAAGACAATTTTGATGATTTAGAAGCGCTGTTGATTGCAGGGGGTGCTGGGGCTGCTGCTTCAGCCTCTGGGGGGACAAATCAGAGTCCGGTAAACACGGAGGTTTTTTCGGATCTTGAGGAACTTCTCAGCGAGACCGCTACTATGCCGGAAATTCCTGCCGGCTTAGCAGCTTCTGCAAGTGTGGCTCCGCCCGCTGCCTCAGCAGCCAGCGACGACGAATTTGGCGATTTGGAAAAATTGCTGGAAGATTCCAAGGACGGGGGCAGCCGCCAAGGGGAAGGCAATATCGGGCCGTCGGCGATTAACAGACCCAGGCGGAATGCTCGGGCCGGCGGGTTCGGCGACCACACGATGCGGGTGCCGGTCAAGCAGTTGGATAACCTCAGCAACTTGATGGGGGAACTGGTTGTCAACCGCAACAGTTTGGAGCAAGACCAGGAACGGATGCGGCAGTTTTTGGACAATTTGCTGCACCAGGTGACGCTGCTGAGCGATGTCAGCCAGCGGACTCAGGATTTCTACGAGCGGAGTCTTTTGGAGATTGCTTTGCTGGCCAACCGTCAGGGAAACCGATCGTCCTCGTCGCCTTGGCGCTCGGAGGAGGCCGCTCAGCACCGGGAAGGTGCCTGGAGACCGGAGGAAATGGACAGGTTTACTCCTTTCCACAGTTTGGCTCAGGAGATTATTGAGCTGATCGTGCGGGTGCGGGAGTCGGCGGCGGATATTGAGTTTTTGGTGGATGAAGCGGATCAGGTGACTCGCCAATTGCGACAAGTCACGACTCAGTTGCAAGAGGGTTTGACTCGGGCCCGGATGAAGCCGTTTGCTGAGACGACGGACAGGTTGTTCCGGGCGGTGCGGGAAATTGCGATTAAGTGCGGGAAGCAGGCTCAGTTGCAGGTTGAGGGTAAGGATATTTTGATCGACAAGATGATTGTGGATCAGCTTTATGACCCGATGACTCATTTGGTGAACAATGCGATTACTCACGGGATCGAGCCGCCGGAGGTGCGGATGGCGGCCGGGAAACCAGGGGTGGGCAGGATTACGATTCGGGCTTTTCACCAAGGAAATCAAACGGTGATTTCGGTTTCTGATGATGGGGCGGGAATTGACCCGCAAAAAGTGAAGGCTAAGGCGATTAAGCAGGGTTTGTTGACGGCGGCTCAGGCTCAGAGAATGTCGCGCTCGGAGGTGTACGATTTGCTGTTTATGCCTGGTTTTAGCACTCAGGAACAGGCGACGGAGTATGCCGGCCGCGGGGTTGGGATGGATGTGGTTCGGACTTCTTTGCAGGAGATTCGGGGGGTTGTGGCGATCGATTCGACGATCGGCAAGGGGACTGTATTCACCATCCGTTTGCCGCTGGTGTTGAGTATTTCTAAGGCTCTGACTTGCATTAGCGATCGGGCTCGGATTGCTTTCCCGATGGATGGGGTGGAGGACATGATCGATGTGCCCCGCGATCAGGTGACGGCGGGGGCGGATGGTTTACCCTGCATTGAGTGGCGGGGTTCGATTTTGCCGTTCCGGCCGCTGCGGGATTTACTCGCTTACAACCGCCATTTGGGTCGGGGCAGTGTTTACGGGTTTAATACTGACGATGACATGATTTCGGTGATCGTGCTGCGGTCTGGCGGCAGTTTCCTGGCGGTGCAGGTGGATCAGGTTTCGACGGAACAGGAAATTGTGATCAAGCAGTTGGAGGGGCCTGTGCCGAAGCCGATCGGGATTGCGGGTGCTACGGTACTGGGGGACGGTCGGATTGTGGCAATTGCGGACGTTCTGGAGCTGATCGATTTGGCTACCGGCAGGCTGCGGAAGGAAGCTGGCGGTACGCTTTGGGATGAGAGCGATCGGGCCACTAAGGAGGCGGAGGTTGAGAAGACTGAGCCTACTGTGCTGATTGTGGATGATTCGATTACGGTACGATCGCTCTTGTCGATTACTTTTGAGAAAGCCGGCTACCGGGTTGAAGAAGCTCGCGACGGTAAGGAGGCTTGGGAAAAGATGAAGTCTGGCCTGCCTTGCGATCTCGTGTTTTGCGATATTGAGATGCCGCGCATGGACGGTTTGGAGCTGCTTTCTCGGATGCAGAAAGATACGGTTTTGTGCGAATTGCCGATCGCGATGTTGACTTCTCGCGGTGCTGACAGACACCGCCAAATGGCTTACGGTTTGGGCGCGAATGGCTATTTCACCAAGCCTTATTTGGAGGAGCAGTTGCTTGATGCTGCTTCTCGGATGTTGAAGGGTGAGGTTGTTGGTGCTCCGGCTATGGCTTAGGCGGGTGATGTTTGAAAATGTACAATTCCTGTGAGGGCTAAACTCTCACAGGACTTTTGTGCGATCGATCGGGTTAATTAACTGCAATACTTGTAGGGGTAATATCGTTTCCAGTTGTATGGGAATGTTTTAACCGCAGAGAGCGCAGAGGGCACAGAGAGAGAAGATAGAGATGAATAATGACGATGCCATCGGAATTGTTTAAACAGTTAACAGTTAACAGTTAACATCACCTGATGCTGCAATCAAAATTGGTATTATATCCAAGAACAGGCGATTGAAAAAGTTACAAATCAAGCATAAATTTTTGAACGTGATATCAAATCCGGTAGAATCGGAATTACTCTAATCTCTATTCTCTCCCTCTGTGTCCTCTGTGTTCTCTGCGGTTAAAACATTCCGATGCAACCGGAAACGATATGACTGGTAGTTTAGATTAGTAAGTGGATGGATTATGAAAAAACGATTATTTTTGAAAGCGGGTCTAGCCACAGTAAGCATGGCATGGTTATCGTCCTGTTTGCCTGGAAAGTCAGATGTTATGGCCGCTTCTAAGGGTGTTTTTGAAATTACTAAAACTGAGGAAGAGTGGCGCAAGATTTTGACACCTGCACAGTTTGAGGTGTTGCGAAAACACGGCACTGAACGCTCTCACACTAGCATTCTCGATAAGCAATACGGGAAGGGAATTTATGCGTGTGCTGGGTGTAATTTGCCAGTTTTTTCGTCGCAAACCAAATTTGATAGCGGTACTGGTTGGCCAAGTTTTTATGAACCGATCGAAGGGGCGATCGGCACATCGGTAGATAATTCGCTGTTTGGGACTAGAATTGAGGTGCATTGTCATCGCTGCGGCGGGCATTTGGGTCACGTATTTGATGACGGCCCTGCACCTACTGGGAAACGCTACTGCATGAATGGTGTTGCTATGAAGTTTATTGCTGGCTGACGTTCTTTGACGGGTCATTCTGTGGTATGGAATCCGATAATCATCCATCCGCAAAACCGCTAGTGCAGGCGGATTCGCGCGGATGGTATAGTGATTTTTGGGACGTGAGGGCGATCGAGGTGATTTATGGATGCTGAAGAACTTTTAGCAAAATACGCAGCAGGACACCGCGACTTTCGTAAAGCACAGTTAAGTGAGGTAGACCTTAAAGGTGCTGACTTGAGTGGCATAAATCTAGACAATGCAAATCTTTCAGGTGCAAATTTGACTGAGGCAATTCTAACAGGGGTATATTTTCAGAGTACAAACCTCACTAAGGCATCGCTGATAGGTGCAAATTTGAGTGAGGCAATAGCTGGTTCAGCAAATCTCAGTTGGGCTGATTTAAGTGGTGCAAATTTGAGTAGATCGAATTTTAATAGTGCGATTTTGAGTAATGCCAACCTAGAGAAGGCAAATTTAACAGGAGCAAATTTAACTAGCGCTAAATTGATTTATACCAGACTAGACAATGCAAACTTAAATGGGGCTAATCTGAGTAGCGCTGATATGAGTGTAGCTTCTTTACATCGGGCAAGCCTAAATAGAGCAAATCTGAGCAAGGCAGACATGAATCAAGCTTACTTGGTTGAAGCAGACTTGACTCTAGCAAATCTGACAGAGGCAACACTCCAAAATGCAAAGTTTCAAGGCTCTAAACTCCAGAGATCCAATTTGTCTCAAGTTGATTTGTCAGGCATGAATTTGGCTGACTTAGATATTAAAGAAGCCTGTCTTCAAAGTGCAAAGCTAAAAAAAGCCGGTCTTGAAGGCGCAAACCTAGAGAAAGTAAATTTCAGATGGGCAAATTTGAGCAGGGCAAATCTAAATGAAGCAAACTTGAAAAGAGCAGACTTAACTGGCGCAATAACCTATGGCTGGAATATTGAAAATGCAGACTTCACTGGTGCTACAATGCCCGATGGAGAACTCTACCAGCCTGAAACCTCCGATGGAGAAATCTACCAGCCCGAAACCTCCGATAAATTATCCCAAAAAGTAACATCTATGACGCGCAAAATTATTCGTACTGACAAAGCACCGGCACCCGTCGGCCCTTACAATCAAGCGATCGCCGCTTCGGGCACTATGCTGTTTGTAGC
>NZ_JBARVX010000341.1:0-10355 GCF_049646505.1 Microcoleus sp. | reverse complement strand
AACTCAGGAATATCAGAGGTATCGATCGCAGATTCTGGAATATTTTCTAATTCTTCAAGTCGTTTGGGCGAGATAGTCATAGTAGGTATTTTTTTCTTGACGAGTGGCTTTTCTTGCAGAGATGATGTGGATACACTCCATTTGGTCGATCGCACTCACTCTCTAAATTCGCCTGCGATAATTAGATAGGTTTCACCATATCTCCAACTTCAGCGTCTTCAAAAGGTACTAACTCATCCAAGGTTTCCATCACCTCTTCACCAGAACCGTATATACCTGTTCGTTTAGTAGCCATCCGCCGAAACTGCTTTTGATCGGATTCAATAGTACACATTTTTTCTTGGACATGAATAACCCGTCCTTTACCTTTAACGATTTCTAAATATCCTAAAGATTCCCCAGTATTTGGATCTCGGAGTTCTTCTTCACTCAATCGATATACCAGCACCCTTTGACCTTCTTTTAAACCATGTATCGTTCCTCTATTAATAGCTAGCTTGTAGCTGTTAATAATTGAAATAACCGTTGCAGGGAAGGTTATTTCCTTGACATCTTGGATGGCTTGGGTACTCTCCATATTTTTTTCCTGAAGCTTTTATTAAGGGGTATAAATATTTTGCATCATATCCCTAGTGATACTAGGCTTGACTACAGTCCTGTCCAATATTTTAGCATCATTTCTGGCTAACTTTTCCAAAATGTCTTGATAAGCACTAACAGGCTTATCCATTAAAGCCTGAATTTTTCCATTCGCTTGAACCGTGATCGCGACACCCGTTCCGATTAACCTTTCAAATTCGTCCTCACCTGTATAGTAGAAAGAAAGAAAAGTATTATTAGAAAGCAATTCAGAATTTTCTAGCAAACATTCTATCTCTAGACCCGTTTTTCCTTGAGGCTGTCTTGCAAATAAAATTTTAGGAAGTAAACGCCTATTTACTTTTGCTTCTAGTTCACCATTTCTAATTATCAACTTCTCAAACTCGGCTTTGGCTTTTTTATATTCACTGAAGCTTTTAGAGGCTGCATTAAAGAGAGTGGCTATTAACAATAAAATAAAAAATATAATAACAATCGCTAAGTCTAGAGGGATGTTTGTCTTTACCGGAAACCGTGTTAATAAAATTGTAATTCCCACCCCCATGAATCCAATCAAAATCCCTTGGATATCCAAAAAACTAGACCAGATTAAACCCCAAAAATTATCTTTCATTTCTTGATTTAGGAGATGAACATAGATTAGTCACCTGAATTTTAGGAAATATTTATTCTAGTCAAGAGGCAGGCCCGAAAGCCTGCCCCAAACTATCCTATTCTACCCCCTCAATCCGGTCTTCCACCTCCTGATAAAGTTCGCGCAAGCGATCCAAATTACTCTCCGAAGTCTCCCAATAACCCCGACCGTTCACCTCAAGCAAAGTGCTGACAATCTTGCGGAACGAATGAGGATTCAGATTTAGCAAACGCTTCTGCATCTCCTCATCTTGGATAAACGTACCGTTCACATCCTCATACACCCAATTGTCCACCGCACCCGCAGTCGCACTCCATCCAGTCGTGTTCACCAGACGCTTAGAAATCTCCCGCACGCCCTCATAACCGTGCGATAACATCCCCTCGTACCACTTCGGATTCAGCAGCTTAGTCCGCGAATCTAAACGCACGGTTTCCGATAGCGTCCGCACCTGCGCGTTCGCTGTCGTCGTATCAGCAACAAAGGATGTTGGTTTCTTCCCGTCGGCGCGCAAACTGCCGATCAATTTAGTCGGATCGGAGTCGAAATAGTGCGACACGTCGGTTAGCGAAATCTCGGCAGAATCCAAGTTTTGGAAGGTGACATCAGCAGTTTTTAAGGATGACTCAAAAATCTGCCTGTCTTGTTCCATAGTTCCCGGATTGTCGGAAGAAAAGGCGAAGGATTTGCGGGTTAAATACATTTCCTGCAACTCGGCTTCGGTTTCCCAAGTGCTGTTTTCCACCGCCAAGTTGACGTTAGACGAATAGGAACCGGAAGCGTTGGAAAAGACGCGGGTTGCTGCTTGGCGCAGGTTGATTCCCATTTCTTCCGCTTGCTTCAATGCGTGTTTGCGGACGAAGTTCATTTCTAAAGGTTCGTCGGCTTCCGCTGCCATTTTCACGGCTTTATCTAACAAATTCATCTGGTTGATGAACAAGTCGCGGAATACGCCGGAACAGTTAATTACTACGTCGATTCGAGGCCGTCCCAACTCTTCTAAAGACAGCAATTCGAGTTTGTTTACCCGGCCCAAAGCATCGGGTACTGGCTTGACTCCTACCATCCACATTACTTGGGCGAGGGATTCGCCGTAAGTCTTGATGTTGTCGGTTCCCCAGAGCACAACGGCGATGGTTTCGGGATAGTTTCCGCCGTTATCGGTGCGCTGTCTTTCTAATAGTCTGTCAACGACAACTTTAGCAGACTTCACCGCACCCGTCGTCGGGATTGACTGCGGATCTAAAGCGTGCATATTCTTGCCAGTGGGCAAAACATCCGGGTTGCGAATCGGATCGCCGCCGGGCCCGGGGATAATGTATTCGCCTTCTAGGGCGCGCAACAAAGCGCCTAATTCGTTGTCGGCACAAACTTGCTGCAAGCAGAATTCCAGATACTCAAACAGCGGTTTAATCGGTTCTGGATCGACTTTTTTGTAACCGGCTGCGTGCAAGGATTCAATCCAAGGTGTTTTCTTGCCCATGTTGAAGAAATTCAACTTGGAAACCAGGGAAACTCGGCCTTCAGCGTCGGTTTGTTCCTTCACCAAAGCGCCCACGGCTTCCCTACAAGCTAGGGTGATGTTTTGCAGCAATTCAACATCAACTAAAATGCCTCTGTCGCTGTTGGTGTAAACTTCTTCGATATCGCGTCCCAGACTGTTGGCGATAATTCGCGGTAAGCTGATCAAGTTGTCTTCTTCGCGGTCTAAATTGGCGATATTTACTAAAGTTGCGATCGCCTCTTCAGCAGTTGGCGGCTTCCCGATAATGTGCAAACCGCAAGGTAACAACCGCGATTCAATCTCCATCAACTTGCGGTAAACCAAGCCAACTAAATTGTCCCGTTCCTCGGCAGTCATTTGGGCCGCAACCCCCCCTGGCCCCCCCTTGGTAAGGGGGGGTTCGGAAGATGTGGTTAGCCCCCCCTTGGTAAGGGGGGGTTGGGGGGGTTCGGGAGGTAGGTCAATATCTTTGTCTAAATTCACCAAACGGCATTTTTCCACGATCGCATCCACAATCGGCACGCCGCGCCCCGTATCCTTCAAAGTTTGATAGGAAGCAATCAACTCGCTGAGCTCCTGCAAACCTTTGTACAAACCAGCATTTTCCGCCGGAGGAGTCAAGTAAGAAATTGTTTCAGCATAACTGCGGCGCTTGGCAATAGTTGCCTCGCTGGGATTGTTGGCGGCGTAATAATAGAGATTAGGAATTTTGCCAATCAAACTGTCAGGATAACAATCGATCGACATTCCCATCTGCTTACCGGGCATGAATTCTAGGGAACCGTGAGTGCCGAAGTGCAGCACCGCATCCGCACCCCAAATGCGCTCCAAATATGTGTAGTAAGCAGCAAAACCGTGGTGCGGGCTGGCGGAACGAGAGAATAACAACCGCATCGGATCGCCTTCGTATCCAAAAGTAGGTTGCACTCCGATAAATACGTTGCCGAAATGTTTGCCGTAAATCAGCAAATTTTGTCCGTCGCTGTTCAAATGTCCGGGAGGCGGGCCCCAATTTTCTTGCAAGCGTTCCGAGTAAGGAGTGAATTCTTCGTACTCAGCTACAGACATCCGGTGAGCAATATTTAACTCAGGACTTTGGTATTGGGCTGTGGCGTCGTGGATGACTTCTTGCATCAGCTTTTCGGCAGATTCCGGCAGTTCTGGCAAGTCGTAACCGTTACCTTTTAAGGCTTTCAATACTTCGTAAATCGAGCCGAAAACGTCCAAATAAGCGGCTGTTCCGACGTTGCCTTTATCGGGAGGAAAACTGAAAACGGTGATCGCAACTTTCTTATCTAATTTTGGTTTGCGGCGCAGCATTGCCCATTTCATGGCGCGCTGGGAAATTGCTTCGATTCGGTCTTGCAGGGCGATCGCCTTGCCAGTTGCGCCATCACGTCCCGACAAAATAATCGGTTCGATCGCACCATCCAACTCAGGAATCGCAACCTGCAAAGCAACTTGAATCGGGTGCAAACCTAAATCGCTATTTTCCCACTCTTCCGTCGTTTGGAAAACCAGCGGCAAAGCCACCATGTAAGGGCAGTTGAGCTTTTTCAAAGTCTCGATCGCCTTTGGGTGATCTTGTTTCGCCGGCCCGCCAACCAAAGCAAAACCAGTCAGAGAAACTACCGCATCCACGATCGGCAGCGGTGCCACACCTTTGGCCCCAACTTCCAAGAAAAAAGTTTCCACCGGTTTCGAGAAGTCCAAACCGCCGGCAAAAATCGGCAAAACCCGCGCCCCCATTGCCTCAAATTCCTGCACGATTGCGACGTAGTGCGCGTCATCTCCGGTAACTAAGTGAGTGCGCTGCAACACTAAACCGATGCAGAGTGCGAGGGGGTCTTTGAGGTCTGCCGAAATATCTGTGCGGGCATTATACCAGTTCAGATATCCTTTGACATCCTCAAACATTCCTGGTGCCAAGGGATGCCAAATCCCCATATCCGGGTAGACAACGGGTTCTTGGTATTGTAGGGGCAATCCCCCCGTGGTTGCCCCCTGGCCTTTGAAGACATATTTTTGTGACAGCATCAGCAGGAAGTTTTCCAAGTTTTCTTGGGAACCGCCCAGCCAATACTGGAAACTCAGCATGAAGTTGCGGGCATCTTGGGCTTTGTCGATCGGCAAATATTTCAGCACTTTCGGCAAAGTTTGCAGCAGTTTCAGCATTCCGTCTTGGAAGGAACTCCCGGATTTTTCCTTCCGTTTTTTCATGAATTCGCCGATCGCGCTTTTGCTTTGTCCCAACTGCGCCATCGAGAAACTGCCCATTTTATTGAGCCGCATCACCCCCGGCATCGACGGGAAGACAACGGCGACATCCAAGCTGTCGCGCAGCGGTTCTACTGCCGCTACCACTTTTTCTGCCAAATCTTCAATGAAAATTAGAGAAGCAATAAATACGTTGGCATCGGCCACATCCCGCTTGAATGCCTCGTAATTTTCCGGGCTGCGGAGTTCTTCGATCAGGTAGCCGCTGATTTCTATTGCCAGATTCGGATTTTTGTTATTTATCGCTCGAACCGCTGCCGACAGGGCGCTTTGATACTGCGGTTCTAGTACGACATAGACCACCTTCATGAGCGATCGCCCCTGCAAGTTTTCCGGCACGATGTGGCGAATGGTGGGCTTGACGTGAGTGAACATCCGGTTAGGCTCCTTTAAGATGCTGTTTTCGGGAATCGGGAATTTTTTATCCCATAAGCATTTTTACCAGAAAACGCTTGCCATTGGGCGATTTGAGCCTGCACATGACACAATTCGACAAATTTATGACGATTTTTCGTTACATTATTTGACAAATTCCTTGAGCAAACACTCTATTTTTTGTTCACAATTATTTACTTGACTTCTTGTAACTTATATGTATATAGATAATTTTTAAAACAAAAAAATCTAAAATTAACCAAATTTCGATCGAAAAATCCTGAAATAAGTGATAAGTCTTGGATAAAGTATCATACTTGCGATAGAGAAATTAACTGATGGAAAAAAGGGATAATTTATCTACACAGAATAAAACCTTTCGGTATTTCCTGTGTCACAAAAATTAATCTTTATTCAGGAACTTAAAACCCTTTTATAATTTCTCTATTGTGTAAGTTCCCGATCCGCGATCGAAGGAATGAAAAGCTAATAGGAATTCACAATCAAACTCATCAAAACCTAGGCATAAAAACATGGCTAACTACGAAATTTTTGACGAACAATACTACCTAGCCCAATATCCTTGGGTCAAACCGGCCATTGATGCAGGAATCATCAACTCCGGCAAAGAACACTTTGAAAAATTCGGTCGTGCCGGCGGCTTAACAAAAGTATCGCGGTATTTTGACGAAGATACTTACCTGGCCGCCAACCCAGACCTTCAACCCTTTGTCCGCACAGTCAATCCCAACGCACCTTTTGCCACAGGCTTAGATCACTTTATTCAGTTCGGCTACGATGAAGGACAGCGCCGGGCCTCCGTATCTCCCGAATACAACGAAACCTTTTATTTAGCAAACAACTCAGAACTGCAACCGTTTATTCAGAACGGAACTTTCAAATCTGGGTATCAGCATTTCATTCTATTTGGCGCAAAAGAAGGTCGTTTTGGAACTTCATTTTTTGAACCCGAATACTTAAAAGAAAATCCCGATATCGTGCCGTTTGTCAACTCAGGAAACTTGAAAACTGGTCGCGAACACTTCTTCAATTTCGGCAAAAACGAGCCGTCTAGAGCCGCAACTTTTGTTGGCAGCCGCAGCAACGACATCATCACTGGTGCCGGTGCGGGAAATGCGGAACTTATCGGAGTGGAAGTAGGTATCGACCGCAACGGGAACCGGCAGTATGAAAGCTTTGGCACCAACGAATTCGATGTGCTGACCGGCAGTCCGGGAGTTGATCTATTCGTCCTCGGAGTTCCAGCAGCAGCCCAGAATTCATCCCCGACACCGCTGTATACGGGTAACGGTCAAGCTACGATTCGGAACTTCGATATAGAAAACGATTTTATCCAACTCCAAGGAACTTCTTTAAACGGTTACAACCTGACTCCGGTTGGCAATAATTTGTCAATCCAGCGTTTTGGAGATGTGCTGGGCGTGATTGAAGGAGGTGCAACTTTGGGTTTGACTTTCCAAGAATCTAACGGTAACGGTACTTTCTTAATTGGTTAGTCATTAGTCATTGGTCAGTAGTCAGTAGTCATTAGTCAATAGTCAGTAGGGGCGGTGGATGGTGCGTGTCCGCCCTCTTAGTAGTGATTAGCGATTGCTCGTTTGCTCGTTACCAGGCTCTGCCTGGTAATGCAGATCCGGAGGCTCTGCCTCCTTCTTTCTTGCAACTTACAGGAGAGAAGACTGTAGGAAATGTTTAAGTTATTAAGTTTTCGCTCCTTCCTTAGTAGCGATTTCATAAAGTAGCGCTAGATATTACCCCCCCAACCCCCCCTTATTAAGGGGGGGCTAAGACTTCATCTATAGCACATATGAAAGAAAAATGGTATTAGTAGTGATTAGTCATCAGTCATCAGTCATCAGTCATCAGTCATCAGTCACTAGCTAATGCTGATGATTGATGACTTTTGATTGGTTGGGCAATTGTGCCGTAAAACAGTTTGATCGATCGCACTTTACATTCTTACTTAAAAAAGCAAAAATGAATTACGATATTTTTGACGAACAATACAACCCGTCGCTTTGACACGATCGCTGTTATTGAAGGCGGCGCAAATCTCAAGTTGAATGTATTACCACAACTTAATGGTTCTCTACTTCTTCTTGGGTAGAAATCTCGAAGCTATTAAGGATTTGTCTTTGGATGCTGGGGAGTGCGATCGCTAATTGAGCTTAAATGAGATTAGACACTGAAAAAAACAATCACCCGATCGGGTGATTGTCTCAATTCCAGATGATTGATAAATTGCACAAACAGCAAATTAAAGCCGCAGGAGGAAAACATGGCTAACTACGCAATTTTTGACGAAAAATACTACCTTTCGCAGTATCCTTGGGTCAAACCAGCAATTGACACAGGAGTTATCAAATCTGGACAAGAACACTTTGAAAAATACGGTCAAGCCGGCGGCTTAACTAAAGTATCGCGGTATTTTGACGAAGCTACTTACCTTGCGGGCAACCCAGATATTGCTGCCTTAGTCCGCACCCCCAACAACCCAAATGCGGCTTTTGCGACCGGGCTAGACCACTTTATCCAGTTTGGTTACGAAGAAGGTCGCACTCGCGTATCTGCTGAGTATAACGAAGCGTTTTATATCGCAAATAACCGACAGTTGCAGCCGTTTATTCAGAATGGAACTTTTAAAAACGGCTACCAGCATTTCATTCAATTCGGCATCAAAGACGGTCAGTTTGGGACTTCTTTTTTTGAAACAGAATACTTACAAAAAAATCCTGATGTTCGGCCGCTTGTCGAATCGGGAGCATTGAAAACTGGTCGGGAACACTACTTCAATTTCGGCAAAAGCGATCCTAGCCGCTCTGCGACTTTTATCGGAAGTTCCGGGAATGACATGATTGCCGGTGCTGGGGTGGGAAATACCGAATTAATTGGAGTTGAAGTAGGTTTAGGTACAGGTGATGCCTTTTCCATTCCCGGTCGAAATTATGAAAGTGACGGCAGTAATGAATTCGATACTCTCACTGGCGGTAGCGGCCGCGATAAGTTCGTACTCGGAGACATCATACAAGGTACTGGCGGTAAGGGAAACAGTTCCCCAACAAAGTTATATATCGGGCCTGGCTTTGCTACAATTCGGAACTTTACCCAAGGTCAGGATAGCATTCAGCTAGCAACAGGCGATTTCCAACCTTCCTTAGAGGAATTTTTGATATTTCCCATCAACAACAATCGAGATTTAGCTATCCAAACGAATGGCTTGTTCGTCTCCCGTCCAGATGGAAGTTCGGAAATTAGTAGATTTGACACGATCGCTGTTATTGAAGGTGGCGGAAATCTCAAGTTGAATTTATTACCAGAATCTAGAGGTTCTTTATCTCTACTTGGGTAGAAATCTCGAAGCTATTGGGGATTTGGCTGATCGCTGCTGGGGAGTGCGATCGCACATTCGCAAAAAGGGCGATTCCCTACGGGATAGCTGCGCTTCACGCACTTTGCTATTGTGGCAACTCGCCAAAGCGATCGCGGTATCTAACTACCAATTCTTCAGCCGTCAAATACCTGCTACCTCTTTCATCAAACCAATACAAAACTTCTAACTGCCTTTCTCCCTCGCTACATCGACCTCGACCAATTCCTAAACCCACTTCCGGCATCCAAAAAGGTTTGCCAATTTGTTGTTCGTACTCGCCGTTTATCGTTTGGTAAACTTCAAACGGTTGATCGAGTTTTGATTTTCGTTATCCACAGGAGTATCATCCGAAGAAGGAAGCTCGGAGCCCGTTGGCAAACGCATTTCTCGATCGAGTAGTACCATGATAGAAAAATGGCAAATTTATTAATTAATTGTATCATCTAGAAACCGGATTTATTCAATTAACCCGGCTTCTAAGTCTTTAATATAGGGCTTGGAAAAGTCAAATTCACCCCCCTTAGTCCCCCCTTATTAAGGGGGGAAACAAGAAATAATCTTGCCCCCTCCCCGCGAGTTCGGGGAGGTTGGGGTGGGGTGCACTGTATTTTTGCAAAAGTTCTAATGCCGATCGCGCGCCAGCTTCAAAACCTCAACCACATCGTGATGATGTTCCGAAGATGCCCAGATAAACGCAGTCCAAGTATTATTATCCTTAGCTTTGATATCAGCACCCGCCTCCAGCAAAACCTGCACAACATCAGCGCGCCCGCTACCCGCCGCACTCATCAAAGCCGTCAAACCAAAATTAGTTTTAGCATTCACATCCGCCCCAGCTTCCAGCAAAAGCTGTACAATCTCGGTATGTCCGGCAGCAGCGGCACTCATTAACGGCGTCCATCCGTCATTATCCTGACTGTTAGCATCCGCGCTTGCTGCGAGGATTTTTTTGACAATTTCAGCATTGCCAGCCTCAGCCGCAGCCGTCAAAGCCGTCGCGCCTTCGCCATCTTTGGCGTTGATATCTGCGCGTTGTTCGATCGCACTTTCCACAGCCACAACATCACCCATCTTGACGGCATCAATTAAATTTGTCATAAAATCTCCTTTGCATCCTCTCAAATATTAAATCCTATGACAGTCGATATTTTAATCCTCTCCAACGGCCCCGGAGAATTGGCAACTTGGGTGCGTCCCGCCGTGCAAGCATTGCGCCAGCAATTGGCAAACAGGGGCACAGAAGCGCGAATTTCGGTGGTGCTGTCCCCCTGTCCGCACGCCACGGGGAAAGAAGCAGAAATCGCATCTTCCTACCCAGAAGTTGACAGAGTGCAAGCACCGGAGCATTTTTTTTCATTCCTATTATCGGGCAAAACTGCCAAAAATTGGGACTGGCACAAAACCGGAGTTGTTTTATTTTTAGGCGGCGACCAATTTTTTACGGTTGTTATTGGCAAAAGGCTAAAATATCGCACTGTTACTTATGCGGAATGGGACGCGCGGTGGTATCGCTGGATTGATAAGTTTGGGGCGATGAAACCGGAAGTTTTTGCTAAAGTTCCCCAAAAATATGC
>NZ_JBARVX010000340.1:0-3918 GCF_049646505.1 Microcoleus sp. | reverse complement strand
CGCCCTTACTCAGGGGCGGTTCCACAAGCCCGCCCTTACTCAGGGGCGGTTCCACAAGCCCGCCCTTACTCAGGGGCGGTTCCACAAGCCCGCCATGACCAAGGGGCGGTTCCACAAGCCCGCCATGACCAAGGGGCGGTTCCATAAGCCCCCCCTTACCAAGGGGGGGTTGGGGGGGTTCCACACTCTCAAGGAGGGGCAAAGGCACGCTCCAGCGCACGGAACGCGGCCACTGAGTAACGCCGTTGAGAGGGCCTGTTTGGAGAATTTTTTGACCCAGAAGCGCGTTTAATACCGCTGATTTGCCACGGCTGACCATGCCGAAAGTGGCAATGCGAATCACATTGCGATCGAGCTTTTCTGAGGTGTAACTTAAGATATCTAACTGAGTTTGCAGCGCCGCTTCTAATTCTGTGTTGTTCGAGTTTTTTTTGCCTTGGCGCAAGTGAGAATACCGCGCGAGGGCTTCGCGCAAACTGGCACGGGCTAGGGACAAGCGATTTTCTTGGATGGAATTGTCAGCCATTGGCGATCGGCTTTTTTAAGCAATGTAATTGAGCGTCGAACTATAACATTCTATTTCTTATTTTAATACAATTTTTGATAAATTTCTATTTTTTTATTGGGGAGTTAGGTAGAAACAGGACAAAGGCGCGTCAACAACCTCATCAAACTCGGATTCCGGCAGTGACTTAAGTTTATGCCTCAAAGCGAAAGTCCTCTTAACTAAAACTTACGCAAAAAACCCGGTTTCTCTAAAAAATCGTCGATATTTCCGAGAGATGCTTGATGCAGAAACCGGGTTTGTGCCCCGCTGGCATAAGTTTTGTTAACAATACTCTGGACAGTGTGAATAAAAGTGCGATCGCACTTCTGCAAAAAGTAACTGGAATCTGAACCAGCAAAAATAGAAAACCAGACAATATTTAGGTCAATCTCAAAAAACCGATCGGTTTAACAAACTGTTTCAATAAAATACTTGAATTAAATTTACCCCAAGTCTGATCAATTTGTCAAGTGTAAAATAAATTTTTAGTATTTTTTTAAACAATTTAGCTACCGTATACGTGTGGTTTGAATTTAGATGGAATCTTGCCAAGTTGATAAAAATCCGTCAATTTCTTACCTTCACTATCAGCCAGAGAATCAAAATATTCGCGAACGCTGATATCTTTAATAGAGTCTACATCATAAAAATGCAGCGACTCAACATCAAATACTAGAACTGGATCCACAAATGTTACCTTCCCTTGACCAATTGTATAATTATCCCACGGGTTTTTGCCAAATTTTCGTCGAATATGAATCTGCCATTGCCCATTCGGGTAAACGGTCAAAGTTTCATTACAAATAGGCATCCAGTTGCCATCTACTACGCAGCCAGTAGAAATTTTCTGAGGTGAGAATACTTGAGGTTGAGGCATGGCTCCATAAACAATGCGAGTAATACGTTTGGCACGATAATGAAATTCAAAGCTTTTGGGGTATTTTGATTTCCGATTCCACCACGGAATAACTTTAGAAGTTTTTAGTTGAGAATCTATTTCCTCACGATGTGCTTCATAACAACAGAGCATTTGCTGATATTCTACTCGACTAAACTCAGATGGATCTACATAGATTGTCCAGTTGCTTATGGATACATCGTCATGAAAAGTTTTGACTTCTAATTTGGCGCGCTCGCTGGGATTAATCGGCAGACCCATATCTAATAATTGTGGAATAATTCGACCAGCCAAAGATCGAGAAACTACTTTGTCATTAAAACAGAAAATCGGGAAGCGAATCAAGTTACCAGAATCTAGAAATATACTTTGAAAAGAATGTTCTTCCATGATGCTGATGCGATGGAATTTTTGCGGATCTTTGGTCGGACAAAACACTTGAAAAGTTAAGACATCGGGACGTTTCTTTTTGTAGTATTTAGACAAATTATAGGGACTTTTAGGAGACAAATATCCATAAATTACCCAAGCCCATAACGCAAAAAATACACCCATATCCCACAGTTTAGTTTCAGACAATCTCAGACCAATTTTTCTGTACAATTGGTCATAAATATTTTTGACATTTTTCATAATTCTTATATAATTAGACATACACTATTTGACCGCCAACCAATAACCTCAATAAATCCGCCCCGCCGCACTTGATGTCTGAAAAATACAAGGAGAAATAGCGAGTTTCTGCTGTTTCTCCTATTCAAATTTACCATGCCAGACAGGGCTGGCATTGCACGACCGCCAAAACCGGTGCGCGGTGCACACCCTACAGGGTTTTAATTGGCGGCTGAATTTACTGCCTCGGACTGAGACATTTGAGGCGCGAGACGACTCGCCACTTGGTTGATGAAACCTTGCAAGAAGGAAACTTGCTGATTTTGCATAAATACTGCTTGCAAAGTTTTCGTCAGTTCCGTAAGATTGAAGATGCCTTTAGCATTTTCCAATTCTTGAGTTGAGAAATACTCAATCAAACTCAGTCCGGCTATTCTGGTAAAGTAGGCTGCACTAATTCCCTGCACCGCGCCTCCTGCTGCATAGGTGACGGCATTGCTTTTCAGCAGTCCAGTAATAGTTTGGGTAGACAGTTCTACTAATCCCAGTTTGAACATTTGGGTTGCTAAAGTTCCGGCTACTGTTTTAGCTTGGTCTAAGGAAAACTTTTGCTGGTAGATAGCGCCGAGGTCGATGACGAGTTGGGTGCTGATGGCGGTTGTTGCTAGCAAGTCTAAGGCGGGAACTGGGTTAGCAAAAACGGCGGCGGCGGCGATGTACTGATATTGTTCGATGATGGGAATCGATCGATCGCGCCTGACTGCATTTAATAAGGTTTTCGCCTCTAATTTAATAGTTGCAGCTTCGCGCACCGCACTCGCCCAGACCAACTGTTGCCGTTCTTCGGTTACGATTTGAGTCAATCTTGCTGTCAGCGGTTCGAGTTGAGAAACTTGATTTTCGATCCGTTCTTTAACAGTGCCGTCTGCTTGGTGCTGCCGCACTTTAATAGAATTTGGGGAAGCTGCGATCGCAATTATATCTTCTGTTCCCAATATTCCTTGCATTCTTTGGTGCAACTGCTGCAAAACTTGCGACTGCTGCGTTGGCAAATATTGGTCTAGTTTGTTCCAGACTAGCAGCACGCGCTGACCTGCTGAAATTAGCTGAGATAATGTTTTAAATTCAGAATCCGTAATGTCGCCCGCTGTCACAAACAACACTAAATCATCGCTGATTTTAGCATCGACATTTGTTGTATTGGTAAACAGCGGTGCTGTTTCTGAGAAAATCTGCTTTGACGGTTGTTGGGATGCCCAATTAGAATTTAAAACTTGAATTAAGGCAGTTTTGCCGACAGCTTTGCCGCCGGTTACGGTAATCCGCAAGTCTTGTCTGTCTAATTCCGCTTTGAGCCGATCGAGCTTTGCTGTTAGATTAGCCGGATTTGCCGAATTTTCAGCTTCCTGAGCTAGCAAGTTAATCGCGGCGGATGCCGTGGCGATCGCTTTTTCGGCCGCTTCCCGGTTGACCAGGGGTTCCGGGAGTGCGAGTTCGAGTTTGGGGGATTGTTGCTTCCACCACCAATAACCCGCACCGGCAGCCGCCAAGCCGATGAGTGCCGTTTCGCCCATTTCTGAACCCGAATACTGTAGAGTTTCCAGCAGCCACAGCGCCGCTGAAAGTCCTATTCCGCCTATCAAAATCGGTCGCCGCAAGTTAAGTGTCATTGTTACCTTCCTGTGGGTATTATTGCCAAGCTTAACCTTACCGCGCTTGGTCTTTGTCCCTATATTCCATCGTACCTCTGGGACATCGAAACTGGCAGGCGGGCTACCCGTACCGATTACACCCTCAAGTTTTTGGACAAGTGCCAAATCTACTTTCATACCATTTTTCTTTCATATGTGCTGTGGATGAA
>NZ_JBARVX010000339.1:0-8497 GCF_049646505.1 Microcoleus sp. | reverse complement strand
GACGCTGATGCTATTAATCACCAAAGAAGGCTTGAGAGCAAAGTAAGGGATTACCCGTTTTTGATTGTTGGCATCAATCCTTTGTTCAGCCCTATTCAAATTTTGTTGGAACTGGCTGGCTAAAAATTCGATCGGCGTTCCCGCAAAAAATTCATTAAAGCCCATCCGGTAAAGTTCGCGGAAAGATTTATCGTAATAACTAAAGTCTGCTAAAATATAAAAATATGTGGCCGATATGTGGGACTATATAACTAATTTATCATGCTTTCATCACGCATTGAACTATTAAGAATAATTTCATGTTTTCGATAAAAGTAACGCTAGAAAACAGAACTCCCAACTCTGCGACTTCTTGAAGAAGTTGGGGCTCTAATAGCGATCGAGTGAGGCGATCGTTTTCTGAATGTCCCGTATCGGGCCTCAGCTTGGCGGTTGAGTTCGGAAAACGAGAGAAAATCCTGATACAGTTAAGCAATCAGGGCATATAGAAAAGAGTTTTAAAAATTGGGTTGGCATCGCAGAAGCGAGATTTCTCGCGCTATTTAGGTTGGAGACGCCACAGATGCCGCACATTCACTATCTGCCGGACGATCGCACGATCGAGATAGACGACAACGATATAATTCTGGAAGCTTCCCTCAGTGCCGGCATTCCCCACACCCACGCCTGCGGCGGCAGCGCCCGGTGTTCGACTTGCCGCGTCTTGATTGTCGAAGGTTTGGAATTTTGCTCTCCGCGCACCTCGCCGGAAGAGGAACTTGCAAAAAAATTAGGCTTAGAGCCCGAAATTAGGCTGGCTTGTCAGACGCAGGTGGCGGGCGGGAAGGTGATTTTGCGGAGATTGGCGATCGATTCTGAAGACTTGGAAGTATTTAACGAGGAAATGGTCGGAAAGTTGATTTCTGCACCTGTGGGACACGAGAAAAAAATTGCAATTTTGTTTGCTGATATTCGAGGGTTTACTGCGTTTGCAGAATCGCTGTTACCCTACGACGTAATTTATGTTTTAAATCGCTATTTCCAGAAAATGGGTTTTGCAATCAATAAGAACGGTGGGATGATTAATAATTATATGGGAGACGGTTTCATGGCGCTGTTTGGGTTAGAAAATCCCGAAAAGGCGGCAGAACAAGCAGTGAGGGCGGGAGTCGAGATGCTGGAGGAACTAGAGAAACTCAATCCCTATTTTGAGACTTTATACCGTCACCGATTGCGGATTGGGATTGGGATTCACTGCGGTTGGGTGGTGGTGGGGAATTTGGGGGCGTCGAACAGTCAGACAGTTACGGCGATCGGAGATGCGGTGAATTTTGCCAGCCGGATCGAAGCTGCTAACAAACAAGTAGGAACAAGTTTGTTGATTTCCGAGGAGACTTATCAGGAAGTCAAGGAATTGGCGATCGTCAATCAATGCGTATTAGTTGAAATTCCGGGAAAAAGCGGCGAATACCCGCTCTATGAAGTAATCGGGATGCCGCCGCTGCCCGTGGAAATCGAAGATTTATTTGAGGTAACAAAAGTTTCAATTTGGCAAACTTTTGTAAATAAGTTACGGGCTTTCTCTGCTGCGGTGTACAATTGGATTAGGAAAATATTTTGATTTTAAAAATTAGGTTGAGCCGATCGTAAATGCGATCGCCCTTATTGCCAACAGCGACATTAGCAACTAATCTTCGTAGCAGTCCCAATAGTATCACATTTTCGCTCTCAATGCAATCAAGTTCAAGTGGTAGTCCAGGCAGTTCTAATCATCTACCATCCGAACTCCAAGAGAAAATTCTCTATGGAGAACGCCGTCCACCCAACTCTAACAGGATTGTCGGTGCCCATTCACCCCAAATTAAAACTGACCCAAATTTTACAGTCAGAGTTATTAACAATAATTCAGATGGCACAACATTTGTCGAGTCAATTAAACAATTTCCAGACGGCAGTTTTTCTCGCCCCAAAAAATCAACTCTAGCACCCGATAGTTGGAGTAATGCTAAAATTATAGATGTTACCAATCAAGTAGCAAAAACACCTACTGTTCACACTCGTTCTTCTGATGGTGTGACTTTCCATCGCGAAACAGTTGATGGAGTAGAATGGCTAGTTATCAAAGATGTTGCAGGCAACATAGAATCATCCTATCCTACAGGCGGCAATCCAATCACTTTCTAAATAAGGAGTTAAAACAGTGATGATTTTTCAACAGCTAGACGAATATTTAAACAAAGAATTTTCGGCGGATTTTTGGTCTGATTGTGCAGTCATATCTGCCATTGATTTAATTCAAAAAATGACTCCTACTGATTGGGATTCACTCAAATCCTGTTGGCGCGATCGCCCCCAAGAGTGGCAGTACCGCTGCGCCGAAATTATTTCCGATGCAGACTCCCAACAAGTAATTCCTATTTTACTCGAAATGCTTCAAACACCGGATGATGAGCTTACCATCACAGCAGCAGATTCTTTAAGATCGATTGGTGTAGCCGAACAAAATGTTTATCTGGAGCAAGATATTTTAAAACGCTTGCAAATACTCTCTGAAAATAGTTCTATCGCTAAAATCATTGTCAATGAACTGCTCAAACAATTGCCAGTGAGAGTATGAGTATAACTTCACAATTCAACCGCAGATATCCGCTTTCATCGTGGCACAGGCATCTTGCCTGTGCAATATCTGCGGTTAAAAAAAAACCAAATCTAAGCCATCACCATTCCCCCATCCACATTAAAAACCTGGCCCGTTATATAAGCCGCCGCCGCATCCGCCGCCAAAAACTTCACCATCCCCGCAACTTCCTCAACTTCCCCGTATCTCCCCAGCGGAATATATTTCAAAATCTCATCAGACTTGACATCCTTCGTCATATCTGTAGTGATAAAACCCGGTGCAACTGCATTCACAGTTATGCCGCGACTAGACAATTCCTTCGCCACAGTTTTGGTAAATCCAATAACTCCAGCCTTCGCCGCACTGTAATTAGCTTGTCCGGGATTGCCCATTTGTCCGGCCACCGAAGCAATATTAATAATTCGGCCGCTTCGCTGTTTCAGCATGATTTTACTCGCAGCTTTCGCGCACAAAAACACGCCGGTTAAATTCAAATCAATCACAGCTTGCCAATCTTCCAGCTTCATCCGCAACAGCAAAGTATCGCGGGTGATGCCGGCATTGTTCACCAAAATGTCAATCCGCCCCCATTTTTCCATGACTTTACTGATGAGTGAATCCACTTGGTCAGTTTTGGAGACATCTGCTGCAAGCGCCACAGCTTCTCCTCCCGCAGCGATAATTTCTGCGACAACCTCATCAGCAGCAGCGCTGGAATTGGCATAGTTGACGGCGACTTTAGCGCCCTCTGCGGCTAGGGCTAAAGCAACGGCGCGGCCGATTCCCCGCGATGCACCGGTGACGAGTGCAACTTGACCCCGCAATCTCTGATATGTCTCTGGCAATAATTCCATAATTGTATCCTCGCAATCTACCAGAGAATTTTGCACTAAAATCGAGCCAGAACCAAAAAAATTATTTTGTCCTATGGCAGTTCAAAAACAGTTCAGCAGTTTTGAGGAGTTACTATCGGGCTCCGATTTGCCCGTGTTGGTAGATTTTTACGCTACTTGGTGCGGGCCTTGTCAGATGATGGCACCGATTTTGGAGCAAGTCAGCGGTCAGACGAAAGAGAAGCTGATGGTGGTGAAAATCGATACGGATAAGTACGAACAGTTGGCGTCGCAGCATCACATTTATGCTTTGCCGACTTTGGTGCTGTTCAAAAATGGCGCTGAGGTCGATCGCATTGAGGGAGTGATGCAAGCGGCGCAGTTGATCGATCGACTGCAACCTCACTTGTAACATCAGCCAATTATCTCACACCTAGGGTGCGTCAACTAATATCTGATTAATTATGAATAAGATAATCCTAGTTGACGCACCTTACTCATGAAAACTCCCAGCCACGCGATTATCAATCTCGCCATTCTCGGTAGAGCCCAGCATTCTGAGTTTAATTTGCTCATCGTTACGGGCGGAATCTTACCCGACATTCCGATATTTTTATTTTACTTTTGGGCGAAATACATTGCTCGTTTGCCGGAAGCTACAATTTGGTCAACAGCATATTACGAGCCTTTTGTCCAGAATATTGTGGCGCTGTTTCATTCAATTCCCCTCGCGGTTATTGGTTGGCTAATTGCTTATTACTTCGGCTGGCAAAGCGTGCAAATTCTGTTTTTCAGCATGATACTGCACTCTCTGGGAGATTTGCCAGTCCACAATGACGACGCTCACCGGCACTTTTTTCCGTTCAGCAATTACCGTTTTATCAGTCCGATTTCTTATTGGGATAGAAAGCACTACGGGTCAATTGTTTCTGTGGTGGAAATGCTGTTAGTGCTGCTGTCTACTGTCCGCGTTTTTGGTTTGGTTCACTCTTATATTGGGAAAGGATTGTTGATTTTGGTGAATGGTTTTTATTTAATTGGAGCGGTGTGTTTTTACGTTCGTTCTTTAGTTTCTAGTTCTTAACTATGCTGCAATTGCTTACTTAGATCGAATCCGGTAGCATCGTCCTGTATTCATCTCTCTATTCTCTCTCTGTGCCCTCTGCGCTCTCTGCGGTTAAATCATTCCGATTTAATTGGAAACGATATTACGGGACGATCGAGATTGTTTTTGCCTAATTAAGGGCGATCGTACTTACGGCAATCGAAGCTGACCCACCCTGCGACTACTTCTTCAAATTTAAAATTCACCCTCCATAATCTCTCCGCACCAGTATTCAGTAGCGTTGATAGGACCGGCGATAAATTCTCCATTGCTCCAAGTAGTCTCGTAAAATAATAAGTCTCCTTGAAGACCACCAGAAAGACAATTTTTAGCTCCCAGGAAGTTGCTTCTTATGAAGAGAGAATAACTCATGTCAACTCCTGATAAATTAGAGTCTCTCAAATCGCAATAAATAAAGCTGACACCACGATAATCTTCAGGCTGACTCAATCGAGCATTTTTAAAATCACAAAATATAAGTTGTCTTCCCAAACCCAAATTAGTTTCTAAACAAGCACCGCTAAAGTTGACATAGCTCAAGCAAGAACGACTCAGGTCAATATCACGCAAGTCAGCACCGCTTAAATCAACACGATGTAATATTTTATCCTGAAAATTCCGCTCGCCCTCGCCATAGCGCCGGAGCAATTCTTCAGCAGACAACGCTCTGTTTAAATCGTTTTGAATCCTGCCGTCAGGCATAGTCACTTGATGGAAAATAGTCCGCTCTGTTGTTTTAATATCGGTCAGGTTAGCATCAGTTAAGTTAGTCTCAATCAGCACCGCATCGCTTAAATCGGCACCAGTCAAATCGACACCCCTCAAATCGGCACTCCTCAAGTCAACATTAAGCAACTTAGCATTCCTGAGATTGGCATTACTCAAGTTTGCCCCAATCAGTAGGGCTGAATCCAGCCATGCTTTTTCTAAATTCGTATGGCTCAAGTTAGAATTAATTAAATAAGTACCGCCCAAACTAGCGCCTTCCAAATTAGCACCGCTCAAATTAACATCAATCAGCCAAAAGTCGTACAGGTAGGCGTTGCTCAGATCGACGCCACTGAAATCGCGATCGCCAGTCCTATACCGTCTAACTAACTCTTGAGCCATATATTTGCTATATAGCAATTTTGGGTTCATAACTGTTTTTCCAGATCGCGAATGGTTTGATTTTAGCTTAAATAATGTCACTTTTGCGGATAACTACTATTAGACAGTACCGAATTTATTAAGCGGTACGGTTTCGCCTGCGGGTCGGGATATTCCCAATCTTCCGTTTACTGAGAATAACACAACAGCCCCCGGACTTAAGTTACCGCGAGAAGGTTGGAGGTCAGAAAAGCCCGATTCATCTGCTCCGCTATTGGGAAAACCGGATTTGTCGGTTTTGCTGGGAACTAATAAAGATCACCCAGATTACAATAGCAGTCGTGCTGGGTTTACGAAGGAAACCGATCCTATTTTGGTATTGCTGGAAGGGGAGCCGTACACGGACGTATTTTGGGCTGGTATGGGGGGACATCAGACCTCATTTCATCCTATAACAGGCTACTTTTGATTGATAAGCTAATGTACATTTAACTTGCTTAGTTTAAATTGAACAGGCTTAACTCGCCTCAGCAAACTAGATGTCCGTTAGTTTACCAAGTATTTCTCAGCTTAAATATCTCCATATTTTTTCTCAGTAAACTCCCAAGTAGATTCAACGAACTGACCGTTAGGCAATACGATCTGATGTCCGGCTACATCAGCAGGATCGAACCCTGTCGCTCCTGTTAAATCAACTAAAGCCATTAGAGTTTCGTTCCAAATAGCTCCCTCAAAATTAACGTTTTTCAAGTTACAATTTTCAAACCTGGCATCACTCAGATTGACATTTTTCAGAGTAGCTTTTTCTAAGTCAACAGAGACCAGATAAGCTTCTTCCAAACTAGCATCATCCAAATTTACTCCCCTCCAATTAGCGTCAATAGAAACTACACCATACATAGTGGCAAGCATTAAGTTAGCCCCTTCTAATTGGACTTCATACAGGTGGCAATCTCCCAAGAACACTCGGCTCAAATTCGCTCTACTAAAGTTAGCTCTACGCAAGTTAGCACCAGCTAGATCGATTCCAGACAAATCAGCTCCGCTCAAATTAATACCCTCTAACTCGCTACTCCGAAAATCTCGCTGTCCCTTGGCGTATCTTTTGAGTATTTCTTCAGCGTTCATAGCTTTATGATGCAAATTGTTTATGCTTTCATCGTAGCACTGTCACTTTTAGTTTATCATTTGAAAGTGATTAAAGAGGCAAGTTATGAACGCAGAAGAACTGCTCAAAAGATACTCAGCGGGTGAAAGAGATTTTCGTCGGGTTAACCTAGAAGGTGCCGAACTAAGAGGCGTAAACTTGAGTGAGGCTGACTTCACGGAAGCTAACTTGAATGGTGCCATTCTGAAAGAAGCCAATCTCAGACGTACTATTTTTCGGTCAGCTAGATTGGAAGATGCTGATTTAACTCATAGTATGCTGGACGAAGCAGATTTGTCTAATGCTAGTTTAGAAAATAATCTAGAAAGAGCTTCATTGGAGAGAGCTAACCTAAGTATTGCCAACTTGACAGATGGTAATTTGGAATATACTAATCTCCGAAATGCCAACCTGCAAAATGCTTGTTTATTTGAAGTTAGCTTGAAAGGAGCCAATCTGGAAAGAGCAGACCTTAGAGGTGCAATGATGGGTGAAATTTGTCTGTATGAGACAAATTTGAGAGGAGCACTTGTTGAAGGTTGCGATTTAGGCGACAGCTACAAGCGAAATACTATCATGCCAGATGGACAAGTTGTGACTGATGAATATGCTGAGATAGAAACTGACGATTAAGCAAATCGAGGAGTTGGGGCGGTTTTACAAGATTGTCAATTTATATGAAATATTATGGCGAAGTGAGCTCCTACAAGAATCATGGGTAATCGACCGAAATTGATATAACTTGTAAGGTGCGTCAGTTGGTAGCGATTTGAGAGCGAAAATGATTGAATCTGACGCACCCTACTAATATCATGTCCTTGTAGGGTGCGTCAGTTGGTAGCGATTTGAGATTGAAAATGATTGAATCTGACGCACCCTACGACTTCGATCCCGATCCCGATGACATCAATGAATAATATTACATCCGTTTGATTGTCGCAGTACATTAGGGGCTATCACAGGGGGATTTCCCCTACTTATCTACGTGCATTTAACCGGATTTGATATGAGCGATAGCACAAGGCAAAAATAACAAAAATTATAGGAGAGAGTGTATGAATTATAGCACTCGGGAATCTTTAGTTAGAAAATTCTACGAGGAAGAAATCGGTAAGTTTTACGATCGCTCTGACTCTTTCTCGGATTTCTTCCCAGACTGTCGCATCGGATGTCTTCAGTTGTTTGGTGGGTTTGGTGATGGTTTGGAGTCGGTGGAGATTGAAAGACCTCCACAAGACATACCTAAAACTGTGGCTGACACTTACGATCGACATTTTTGCTACTCTCAGCACAGCCTCAGCGAGATATATCTTGTAAAAGTTCCCGTTGAATCTCAAATTTCATTTGCTCTTCTGATACAAGGCTATGTTGATGATGGTTGGGATAATAGCGGCTCTTTTATAGAAGTTTTTGATGAACAAGGTCAGTTTCTGGGAGCTGGTTGTTGCGATCGCAAATGTCAACATACAGGAGCGATAAAGTGGTTAGAGCGACAATTAAATGGTCGTGACTTATCTATGCCTTCTCCACCTTGGATTGGCGATGAACCTGAATCTCAGCCTGTTTCTGAGCCAATGTGGTCGGAAGAAATACTTTCGCAACACGCTGTAAAAATCGATCGCGAAGGTTCGATTATCCGCTATGTAATGTTTAGCTAATTTCAATCAGGTGCGTCATATCGTTTCCGGTTTCATCGGTATGATATAGAGGACACGGCAGTGCCG
>NZ_JBARVX010000338.1:0-6339 GCF_049646505.1 Microcoleus sp. | reverse complement strand
TCTTGGTGTAGCATGAAGCAATAGCATCGTTAGATTGTTTTACCTTAGTCCACAGAGTCTTATAGGTTCCAGAAACTTGTCTGGGTACGTTGCAAGCCATTTGGGCTCCCAGCCCAAATCTCACCCGTAATTCGTTGTAGACCGCTTTTTGTAGCTTAGCGCCATTGCTGGTTTTGCCTGCGTCAAAAGCGACTTGTGAAGTGTAATTCAAAGCATCTCGGTAGGCTAAAGTAGTCTGAGATACCAAAGCTTTTTGCTCGGCAGTCAGGTTGAGTTTTAGCTTGGCGGTGATTACTTGGGGCATTTTCTTCACAAACTCTGGTGTTATCGTATCTCGTGAAAACTAATATTGCAATAGCGGGAATCAAAGATTTGTTCGGCAGTCAGGCCTCGCGCACATTCCTCCCGGCACTCAAGGTCGTACAGTTAGAGGGCCCGACTCCTGCTGTCTAGTTGAATTTTAACTTAAATTCCCCTCAATATTTTTTGGGGATTTAATTCTATCCGGGCTGAGGCAGAACCTTTATATTGCAGGTTTGCACCCCACGCCTAGAGCCGTACAAGTAGCTTCTTCAACCACTTTTTGGCGGCTAATTTTGTCGAGCGCGGCGGGCATCGCAGGCGGTGCGCGCCGCACCTTACCACTATAACTAGCGTATAAAACCACTTTTTGCCTAATTTTTGTAGATTCTGACTGTTAATTATTAAGATCATTCTTAAGTAATAAGTTTCAATTTTTGAGTTTTAAGCTTAAACTTTCAAATTTCAAACTCAAAACCCAAAATCAACAACTTTTCCCAAGGCCGCGAATACCAAAGTTCCAGACTTAAATCTCGTAACTAAAAATATTCATAGCCTTGGCCAATTCGGCTGCAACTTCCGGCCGAGAAAACTGTGGCGGTGGCAATTTTCCAGCGCGCAGCATTTCCCGCACCTTGGTTCCCGACAAATGCACCCGCTGTTCGGGAGTGCTGGGACTTGTTTTAGTTGTAGCCATTTGTTCCGTCACCTTGCAATAGAAAGCGTGCTCGAATTTCATCGGCACAATTCCCAATTCAGAGGGTTCAAATTCGTCAAAAATGTGTTGGGCATCGTAGGTTCCGTAATAATCGCCAACTCCTGCGTGATCGCGCCCTACAATAAAGTGAGTGCAGCCGTAGTTTTTGCGGATTAAAGCATGAAAAATTGCTTCTCGCGGCCCGGCGTAGCGCATCGCCGCCGGATTAATTGCCAAAATTACCCGTTCTTTTGGATAGTATTTTTCTAGCAAAATTTCGTAGCAGCGCATCCGCACGTCAGCGGGGATGTCGTCATCTTTCGTCGCCCCCACTAGCGGGTGCAAAAACAAGCCGTCTACTATTTCTAAGGCGCATTTTTGGATGTATTCGTGGGCCCGGTGGATGGGGTTTCTGGTTTGGAAACCGACTATGGTTTTCCATCCTTTTTCGGAGAACAGCATTCTCGATTTCGCCGGGTCAATTTGGTATTGGGGGAAACGGGGGTCTAGTTCGCGTTCTAGCAGCCAAACGTCGCCTGCGAGGTTGACCGGCCCGGCGCTGTCGAGCACTTGAACGCCCGGATGTTTGAGGTCGTCGGTGCGGTAGACGTTGAGGGCTTCTGCTTCTTTGCTGTAGCGATATTTTTCTGCAAGTTCCAAGATGCCTGCAAACTCGCCGGCGGGCGAGTCGAGACGCACTAAAGTTCCTGGTTTCAGGGGGGCAGCGACTTCTTCTGTTACCGAGAGGGTGATGGGAACCGACCACGGAATGCCGTTGGAGAGGCGCATTTCTTTGACGACCGATCGATAATCAGCTTCGTTCATGAACCCTTTAAGGGGACTCAGGGCGCCGATGGCGATCGTTTGCAGGTCGGAGATCGATCGGGCTGAAAGCTGAACTCGCGGCAAGACTTCTGCTTTAGAGAAAAATTCTTGTCTTTGGTCTAGTGTGGCAATGCGGTTGACCAGGATGCCGCCGTGAGGGGCAATGCGGTCTGAATTCTGGCTCATGTCGATTTGAATTATTTGGTTTTAACTGCCATACTATATCCTACCAAAGTATTGTTACAATTAATTAATTTTCCTCACTCAGTCGGCACACATGGTTTTTAATGTGGGTATTAACGATAATTTATTCCGTGAAACTCATGACACTTTATAATTTATTAGTGAACTCCCTCGATTTCTGGCAAAAGCATTCAGGATTGATCAATCTCAAAACTCATACTATTTATTCTAAAATCCTAGACTCTGACTCTTTTGTTATCGATTTAGGCGCAAATGTGGGTCAATTTACCGAAGCGATAACTCGCGAATTCAATTGTAGCTGTTACGCCATAGAAGCAGTTCCTTCTGTGTATTCTCAACTTCCAGACAATGGCTTAGTTAAAAATTTTAATTATGCTATATCAGACCGAAATGAGCCATTAAAAATATATACTTCAGATAATCGAGAATGTAACAGTATCAGTCAGGAATCTGCTAGTGTCTACGGTCTTCAGGGAGAGATATCAGTGGATGGTATCACTTTAGAAACTTTTCTGAACAACCAGAAAATCGAGTTAGTTGATTTGTTGAAGATAGATATTGAAGGTGCTGAAGAAGCCGTTTTTAACTCAACTAGCGATGCCACGCTCTGCAATGTTAAGCAGATTACTATAGAGTTTCACGATTTTATGCCCGGTTCTATTAGCACTGGGGAAGTTAAAAAAATTACCAACAGGTTAAAAAGATTGGGTTTTATCTGCCTCCCATTTTCATACCTGTTCCCTGACATGGATACCTGTGATTTCTTGTTTATTAATACGAATCGATGTAAAATTCCGTATAAAGACTGGCTTGGTTTTCAAATGATTAAGTTGCTTCTAACAATAGAAAAAACTAAGTCGTCTCTACTCCGTTCCGGTTTCAAGCGCGAACAAAGTATTGCCAATTAGCGCGGTGAATAAATCGACGGTCAAGTCGATCGGAATCCCCTTCAAATATATCACTTTTATTTCTATACAATCAGCTCTGGCATTGCAATCAAGCAATTTAGTGCCGCCCCCCTAGATTCATTTCTTTGCAGAATCAAGAGGTGAGTAATTCTCCCTCCCAAATCCCAAATCTAAAATCTAAAATCGACCGAACATTTTTTCATGAATCATGACAGCACTTGCAGTGGGTGAATAGAGATCGAAATCCGTAAATAACATAACACATTTATCGTCTCAATGTCAATATTAATAGTGATTTTTTTACAATATCTATTTTGCCGCTGAGTTGCGATCGCGTCTAGAAAAAGCGGGTTGATAAATGCTAAAGTCCCTGGGATTTATCAACCTTTTCCTTCTTCCTCTTTCCCCTTCCCCTTCTTCAGACTAAATATTTAACCACTGAACGAGTATCTTGGGTGCAGGCAACAAAATAATTAACAAAAGCCCGATCGCCAGCAACCCCAAAAAATCCCGCCGGTTGTCCAATTCGCTAACATCATTCAACGCCGGTTCGTTGTTGAGAGGAGTCAGGAACAAAATAATTGCCCACAGCAGCAAACCCTGTTCCAAAAAAGCCAGCAGCAACATACAAACTCTAGCAACTTGCCCGATCGCCATACTTGCTCGCTGGCCGAACATCGCGTGTACAATGTGCCCGCCGTCGAATTGTCCCACCGGCATCAAATTAAACGCCGTCACGATCAAACCCAAATAACCCGCCACCGCTACCGGATGCAAATTAATCGCAGTTTCCGCATTCAAAGCACCGCCCAAAGTTAACTTGCTCAACAAAGTCATCAGCACCGAAAAATTTGGACTAAAAGAGTCAAAATTCAACATTCCCGACTTTTCAGAAAGCGGTACAATGGTTGAATGCTGCAAACCCCAAATTAATAAGGGCACTGTCGCAACCAAACCCGCAAACGGGCCGGCAATACTGATGTCAAATAAAGCTCGGCGGTGGGGAATTGGACTCCGCATTTGAATGAAAGCGCCCAAAGTTCCCAAGAAAAATGGAATCGGAATAAAATAAGGCAAAGTCGTGCGAATTTTATAGAATCGGGCCGCTAAATAGTGTCCGGACTCGTGAAATGCTAAGATTGTAATTAGAGCCAGGGAGTAAGGCAAACCCCGGAGCAACGTTGACGGGTTAGACTGCAAAATCTTTTCAGTAACTCCGGCAATTTGCGAGCCGACAATCGTAGTCGTAAACACGGCGATCAGCAGCAAAGCTAAGGCGAAAAAGGGTCTGGTAACAGGTGCGGTTTTGACGGGGGTTTCGGCTGATTGGCGGTTGGGATTGGGAACTAAGGCAAAAAAAGGTTGACCGCTCAAACTGTTTTGAAATATGACTAAAAAGCGATCGCCAAAATGCTGTTCCACATTGTCCCGAATTGTTTGATAAGCCGCCTCCGGGTTGGTGCGTAACTGTCCGCGACAAATCACAGCCTGCGGGCGAAATTCTAAATCCCGCAAAAAGTAAGTTGACCAAGGAAAACAATCGCGCAAACTCGCTTCTTCGGCTGAATCGATCGGGCGCAGGGGCGGTTTTGGCTTTGCAGGTTCAGCGTCCGAATCTGTTACTTGCTCGGGAGCCGATCGGGTAATTTCCTTGCGTCCCAACTGTACCAAAAACCAGTACAAAATAGGGCAAACCAAAAAAGGTATAATTATCAACTCCGGCGGTGCTGTTTTTTTTGGGCCGTTAGCTAAAACCCAACCGCTCCAAATCAGCGCCGGCGCCATCATTACCAGCCACAGCAGCCATACCGGAGTTCTGGTGATGCGGCTGATGCTGCTCTGCAACAAGTAGTAAGATATCCAGCCCAAAACCAACAACCATAGTAAAAAAAACATAATATTTATTACTTCCTTGAAACAACAGAGTTCCGTCTCCAAACAGCCCAAGCTGGTACTGCAAAATATCTTTGCTTTCGCGCCTAACCGGGATACCCTGGGTGCGACAGCCTATTTCATTGTAGAAAACGAATCGAACATCTTAGTGGATTGTCCCCCTTGGGATGAGATCAACCAAACCTTTTTGCGGGAATGCGGCGGTGTGCGGCTGCTGTTTCTCACCCACCGCGGCGCTATGGCCAAGGCGCGGGAGATTCAGGAAGCCACGGGGTGCGATATCCTGATTCAAGAGCAGGAAGCTTATTTGCTTCCGGGATTGCGGGTGACGGTTTTTGAGCGAGAATTTAGTTTGAGCGATCGAACTCTGGCATTTTGGACTCCCGGTCACTCTCCTGGTTCCTCTTGTCTTTATGATAGTGGCAGCGGTGGAGTCCTGTTTTCCGGCAGACACTTGCTCCCCAACCGCGAAGGTGCTCCAGTACCCATTCGGACGGCAAAAACTTTTCACTGGCCCAGACAAATTAACAGCGTGAAGTCAATTGTCGATCGATTTTCCCCTTCGACTTTACAGTATATTTGCCCCGCTGCGAATACTGGTTTTTTGCGGAAAAAAGGATCTATCGATCGAGCTTTTGAGCAATTAACCAATCTGGATTTATCCCTTTGTTTGCAGAATTAAGCATACCGGGCGGTTGAAACTGACATCTTGCACCATTGTCAAGAACGGGCTCTCCGGCCCGTTCCACAAGACATGAATTTTATTGTGGAACAGGCCGGAGAGCCTGTTCCCAAACAAGTAATTGAGAATGGTGCAACATCTCAGTTTCAACTCACATCTTGCACATTTCTCAAGAACAGGCTAGAAGCCCGTTCCACAAAAAGTGAATTTTCTTGTGGGGAGTAGGGGTTGGGCCGAAGAGCCCGCCCATAAAAGGCTTGTTGAGAATGGTGCAACATCTGGGTTTCAACCAAAGTTCAACCGCCATATTATCTTATACCGCCGATTTTTATGAAACAAACCGAAAAAGAAAAAATGCTCGCCGGCGAATTGTATTTAGGTGCTGACGAGCAATTAATTGCCGAACGCCACCGAGCCCGCCGCCTCCTCAGAACTTACAATTCTACCCGCGAAGACGAACCCGACAAACGGTTAGAAATTCTCGCCGAATTGTTCGGCGCAGTTGGGCCAAAAGTTGAAATTGAGCCGCCTTTTTACTGCGACTACGGCAGCAATATTTATGCTGGAAACGGATTGTACATGAATTTTGGCTGCGTGATTCTCGACTGCAATCGAGTTAACATTGGCGAAAATTTGCTGTGCGGCCCCAACGTGCAAATTTACACCGCTTTTCACCCCACAGACCCAGAAATTAGACTTTCTGGCCGCGAACTCGCCGCAGAAATTAATATTGGTAATAATGTTTGGATTGGCGGCGGCAGTATTATTTGTCCCGGAGTGACTGTGGGCGATAATAGCACGATCGGCGCAGGCAGCGTTGTGGTCAAAGA
>NZ_JBARVX010000337.1:0-1677 GCF_049646505.1 Microcoleus sp. | reverse complement strand
GGTTGTAATGCACGTATTCGTAAATCTCGCAATACTCATCTACGTGACTTGACTTAAACGGAAGTTTTACAATGCACTGATAGGTAGGTTTCTTGTGCACGTAATGTTCTCGAAAGCCTTCTTTTTTGAGATCCCTTCTCACTGCGAAATAAGCTTTGCCTCCCGGTTTCAACAGGTGCGAGACTTCCATCAAGACATTAGCTTGTTCTTCAGGAAACAAAACATTTAAAACATAAAAGCAAAGGATAGTGTCGAATTTCTGCTTGGGGAACTCCGGGAAATAATAAGAGTCGTAACCCGCAATATTAAAGCCTTTTTGCTGCAACAATTTAACATCGCTGCCGAAGCCGCACCCAAAATCCAAAACTTGACCTTGCAGCAAGTTTTTATCCAATAAAAATCTGGCTGGAAATGACAGGTAAATTCTTTCGATAGCCGTCAGGTGGCTGAATTTATTTTGTTGCTTTTTCATGGCAGCATAAATTTGATTTAAGTGAATATTCTTCAGTCAGGGCACCATCCGGACGAGAGTTTGTGTAGTAGCGATGTCAAGGTCCGAATGTTATCTAAAAATTTTATCATTATTGCAGTTTGGCGATCGCCCCTTTATCCACCAAAACCTCACCAGTCACCAAATCCCGCACCGTCGCCAACAAAACCCGCCTCTGGTCCACCTCAAAACTCACCGAAACCCTATCAATTCCCAACACCCCAGGCGGATTCAAATGCGCCACACAAACCTCCTGATGGTGGCTTTCCAGAGAGCGAAAATCCGTCTGTTTGTTGAGCAAACTGCTCGTCATCTGCCCTTTTTCATTAAAAACAACCTCCGCTTGCGACACCTCCGCAACTTCGCCAATATCTAACCGAATTTCCCTTTGCCCTTCAATTGCCACTTGCAGCGTCAACTCTTCAGAACTTTGACAAGGGTACTTCATTTCCTTACTAAAAATCGGCGAATAAGTATAAACTTTAGCATAAGGTTCCCAGAGACGAATTGCATAGCTGTGGCGCAAATAATCGTCAACAGTTACTAACTCTGTCAGCGCCAAAGCACCGTGTGCCACAGCTTCAAAAGGCAGAGCGGTTTTAACTTTTTGCCGTCCAAAATAGGAAACCACTAAATTAGACACAGCCGGGATTAAAGAAGTTCCTCCTACCAGCAAAACCTGTTCGATATCTGCTTTACAGACACCTTTACCCCGTGCAATATTCAGCAGTTCATCTAATGCTTCCCGCAACTGTTCTAACAACTGCCGGGATTCCAGAATTTCTTCAAGCTTGTCTCGGTTTAGCACCAAGTCGTAAGACATAAAATTTTCATCGTCAAACCAACTTTCCTTCGCTTCATTAACTTGAGAAAGTTGAATTTTTAACTTTTCGGCTATTTCTAACAAATTTTGCCAGCCCACCCCGCCAACTTCTGCCCGCGACGAACCAATTTGCCGTAAATAATCTTCCACAATCCAGATATCAATATCTTCGCCGCCGACACAAGCATCGGATTTTGCCAAGACTTCCGCCCTTACCCCCCCCAGCCCCCCCTTGCTAAGGGGGGGAGAAATCTCGCTCCTCCCCTTGCTAAGGGGGGGAGAAATCTCGCTCCCCCCCTTGCTAAGGGGGGGAGAAATCTCGCTCCTCCCCTTGCTAAGGGGGGGAGAAATCTCGCTCCTCCCC
>NZ_JBARVX010000336.1:0-40393 GCF_049646505.1 Microcoleus sp. | reverse complement strand
CAGTTTAGCCTGATTTCTCAGCAAGTTACCAGCGGCGTAGCGGTGCGGATGGCTTTACTGTATCTGATCGGCGGCGGTAAAGTTTAGTTTCAGATATTCAATTATTCAATTATTCTCGCGATGCCTCTTTACAATAATCGTTACCCGATCCGAATCGGGTAACGATTAAAACTCTTGCTAGAAATGTAAAGCGATCTAGTTAAGAGTTAGGAGATCCAGGCAGTAGAAACCCAGCCACCACCTTTGAGTTGGGCCCAGCCGTTTCTGTAACGACCGGTCAATTTTACGTGGTCTCCACGATATAACTTGCCGATGACATGAGCACAGCCATTGGGGCGGTGGCGGATATTCAGGCGACCGCCGTTGGTGGCAACTTTGGCGTAGCTGTGATGACCGCGATGGCCGCCGCCGCAGCGCTTGTAGTGGCAACTTGCCTGGGCTTCGCCAGTGGTGCCCAGAACAGATAAGGCTACTGCCACACCTGCAACGCCTATCCATGCAGAATTAGGAATTTTCAATTCCAGTTGGAGTTCGGACTCTGGAGATTCATAAGCAACAAAAGAATGATTCAATGCTAGTGCTTCCATAGTTTCCTCATGATTGTTGTTAACATTTGTTGGTGCAGGCTCAAGTCAAAATCTCGATTCACAGCCCAAAACCTTAATTTACGTGTCAGAAAATGCACAAAATAGCGTTACAGTCTTGGTTTTGCCTAGTATTCGCTTGCTTTGCGTGAATCCAGCACAAGTATATCATGTCATTTAAGGAGCTTTTTGGAACAAAAAAATAAATAAACTTTACATTGTCTGCTAAAAATTTTGACTGTGCCGATCGCCAGGAGCGCAGAATTAAACTTAAGTGTGTCATAAAAAAGGGATAGCAGTCATCGTTTGGGGTTGGAGATTGCTTGCGCGAGACTGCCGCGAGACTGCTGATTTTTGTGTGCTGACGGATTGATTTGCTACACCTGCGACCGACCGTTATTCGATCGCGCAACTCTCCGGCTCGCCTTGAAGCACCGTCTTAATTTGCTTTGGGCGACATGGTTTTACCCGATCGCAGGTGTTAGAGCGATTGCGGGCGATCGAGATTTTGGTGAAGGTTTGCCCGAACTTTGTCCCAGACAAAGATGCAAGCTGACATACTATTATGATAAAAAGCGATACAAAACAAGTTTGGGGTTTGTTTCCGCGAACCCTGCGCGTAAGGTGCGGCTCGATGAGATTGTCGATTGAATGCGAGGGCTTTTTAAGGGTTCGGCACTACCCAGAATACTTAGAAAGGATCTAAATAGCCGCCCCACAGAATTTGCATTGTGCGATCGACTTGTGGCATAACTAAGTCAACCGAAAAAAGTAGAAAATTTGTAGCCGTGCGTCTGCGCGATCCCTTTGGGCGATCGCAAACCAATTTCAACCAGAAAACCCGATTCAATTATCCCATGAAAATTGCACCAACTCGCATCGCGAATTTTCAACATCAGCGACGCTTTTTAAGTGCGGTAACTGCTGCGATAACCAGTAGCTTCATCAGCCAGCTTGTTTTGCCTTTTATCGAAAATAAATCAGCCTTTGCCGAAACATCAGCCTATTGCCAATTATCCAAAGAACAGGTAAATCAAAAAGAAGACTTGCGCCGCGCCGCCCTGTCAGGAAAAACGGAATCCCAGCAAGCATATTTTGCTGTTTTGAAGCAACACGCGCGGGAAATAGCACAATGCCGCCAAAAAACTTGGCCCCAAACCCAAGCAGTTTGGCTGCGTTTGTATCCCTGCGATGTCAGGCCCGGAGAAATCGATCGAGTATTAGACAAAGTTGTCAATAAAGGTTACAACCAAGTCTATGTCGAAGTGTTTTACGACGGTCAAGTGCTGCTCCCAGCAGCAGACAATCCAACTGCTTGGCCTTCGGTTTTGAGAAATCGCGGCTACGAGAAATATGATTTGCTAGAAAAGGCGATCGCCAAAGGCAAACAGCGAGGTTTAAAAGTATACGCCTGGTTGTTTGCCATGAACTTTGGCTATACCTATTCTCAGCGTCCCGACAGACAGCAAACCCTCGCCCTCAACGGTAAAAACCAGACAAGTTTAACAATAATTAAAGACGCAACAATTAACGACGACTTCGGAGAAGTTCCGGGAAATCAAGCCTTTATCGATCCCTACAGTCCGCAAGCAAGACAAGACTATACTTTATTAGTAAATCAAATAGTCAAGCGCAGGCCGCAAGGAATGTTATTCGACTACATTCGCTATCTGCGGGGTGTCGGGCCAGCTTCAGTGGCTACCAAAGTTCAAGACTTGTGGATTTACGGCCCAGCATCGCAGCAAATACTTTTGCAGCGGGCTAACAACCAGCAAGGGCGAGATTTAATTCAGCGATATTTGACCAAAGGATTTATCAATACTAATGACGTTCAAGCAGTAGTCAAACAGTATCCGACCGAGCAACAACCTCTTTGGCAGGGGCGAATTCCGCAACCTATAGCAGCAGCAACTCCCCCTTCTACAAGACAGAATGCCGCATCAAAAGTAGCCTCAAAAACTCCCGCCACAAAATCGCCAAATGCTGCAACTCCCGCGCCAAAACCGACACCAAAACCGCCGCTTCCCGACACGGGCATTCTGCAAAAAGACCTCTGGCAACTAACCGTTGCTCACGCAGTCCAAGGAGTTTTAGAGTTTTTTGGAATGGCAATTGCGCCAGCTCAAAGGATGGGAATTCCTGTAGGAGCAGTGTTTTTTCCCAACGCAAACCAAAAGATAAATCAAGGCGGATTTGATTCGAGATTGCAGCCTTGGGACAGCTTTCCGGCTGCTGTCGAATTCCACGCGATGTCTTACGGAAACTGCGGCAATGTAAGCTGTATTGTACCGCAGGTGGAGCGGACAGTGAGTTTAGCACCTCCGGGAGCAAAAATTATTCCTGCCATTGCCGGAGATTGGGGAAAATCTGTGAAAAATCGGCCGTCTTTGGAGATTCAAATGCAGGCAATTCGTTCAGCAACGCCGCAAATTAATGCGGTGAGTCATTTTTCTTGGGGTTGGCAAGAACCGGAGGATGAAAGGGCACGGCAGACTTGTCGCTTTTAGGGGGATGATATCAAATCTGGGTTGATTACCCGATTGCTCGCTCGGCGGTTGAAACCGCGACTATACAAACGAAGTCTGCCTCCGCAGACTAAGAGATTGAGGGGATATTTAAGCGGGATTTGGAAAGCTGGCTAACTGTTGGATAAATTCTTGATGTGCGTCACTGTTTAATCCGGCTTGAAGAGTGGCGATTGCACTTGGCATATCCCCATCTATAAGTGCTGAGACTGCCAGCCACAACCCCGGAAAAACTCGGCTGCGGATAATTCCTTCAGCATCGGGAAGCAAAGAAATATATTCTTCTTCCTGCAACGAAAACCAATCTATCCGGCGATTCATGACTTGCCAAACGAGATATTCTTTGACTCCATTGCGGCGGTAAACTCGTTTTTTGTCCCGCAGATCGATCGTAGCGGTACTTGCAGAAATTTCGGCAACAAATTCGGGTGCACCTTCAATATAGCCATCATCGCTAAGGCAAGTTTGGCCGCCTCGTTGGGCATCAATTAGCAGTACAGCATCGGGTTGAGGTTCGTTATCCACATCAAGACGCACGGTGGGATTATCGCCGATCCGAGTATGCGCGGTAAAAGCAACATAGAAGCCAAGACAAGTAATTAGGCGAGCATGGGGCTCGGCGTGGGGTTCAAAGCGTAAGGGTGAAGCCATATAAACAATTCCTTCAATCAATTCTGCTTTTTTGAGTGCGGGCATGGCTGTATAGCGCCGCTCGAATTCTGCGCGGCTAAGCAAATCGCCATTTTCCAGAGGGGGAATCGTGATGCGGCTGAGATTTGCCGGAGCAATCATGGCTTTTCTCCTGTGATGATGCGTTGCTATCTTGAATTTTATCTAATTTTAGACAAAGTTGTAAGCTATCGTTATATCGTTAACAGCAAATAGTACAGTTAATGAATCCCAAATTTACTAAAAAATTAGCGATTAAAAGTATTATACTGATTGGAACGATCGCCCTAATTTTACTACTTTCAGAAAACCCACAAACTGGTAATTCCAATTCCCTCGCCCAAATCCCCCCTTTTGACAATTTCCCGCCCAACCTCCAGAAACCGCCAAAACCCCAAATACAGCCTTCTCCCGCCACAACTCCGACTCCGAAACCCGCCGAACAACCTTTAGTATTCGCACCGCCGGCGCAATTTCGCAGCCAAATTGTTTATAAAGCAAGTATCAGCAACTCCAAAGTTATCGCCCTGACATTTGACGATGGGCCCTCACCAGAAACTTTGAAAATATTAGAAGTTTTGCAGAAACACAACGCTGTGGCTACATTCTTTTGTTTGGGTAGAAATCTGCGAGAATATCCAGAAATTGCTAAAAAAGTTGTACAAGCCGGAAACGCGATCGGCAACCATACGTGGCATCACTACTATCACGATGTTACCGAAAAAACAGCATCGAATGAAATCGATTATACAGGCATTCACATTCATCGATCGACTGGTGCCAAAAGTTTGTTGTTTCGCCCTCCAGGCGGCCGTTTAAATAACGGTTTTGCAGATTATGCCAAAAAGAAAAATTACGTAGTTGTTATGTGGTCGATCGACCCTAAAGACTACCAACAACTGCCTGCAGATACGATCGCACATACTGTAATTTCTCAAGCCACATCAGGGGCGATCGTATTGTTGCACGACGGCGGGGGCGATCGCCAGCAAACAGTCGAGGCAGTCTCTGCAATTATTCCCAAACTCAAACAGCAGGGATACCGTTTTGTCACCATACCGCAATTGCTGCAAATGCAAGCAGCCCAAAAACAGCAAAATGGCGATCTCAAACCCAAATAAACAAAAACCTCAACAAAATCAACTCTACCCATCTGCGTTCACCTGCGTTTATCTGCCTCAATCTGCGGTTGCAATGACACTCATGGTAAAATTATTACCAATAATTCAAACTCTATAAATTATAATGCAAAAACTTCAATCAAGAGACATTAACCTCCGCTATCTAATTGATAACTTCGGCTTGCAGCGAGTTCGCAACAGCGAATTTTTCCGAGAATGGCAAGAAAACTTGCCCGAAGTAACTGATTTCGAGAAACAATTGCTCGATCGCGTTCAAGACATATACTTCAACTTGGTAGACACCCCGCCCGTGTTGGAAAATGCAGTCAAACTCACGATAGTCAGCCCTATTTTGTTTATTGCCGGTTTGTTTGAGTCTCCTTTTCAAGTCAAAGCCGAAAAATCGATATCCATTCAAGAGGAAGACGAAGGCAGAATCATCGAAGGCAGAATAGATATCCTGATTATGAAAACAAACTTGTGGGTGACAGTAATTGAATCCAAACAACTTTCGTTTTCAACGGACGAAGCACTTGCCCAACTCCTGACATATATGCTGGCAGATCCGAATCCAGAAACTCCTACTTTTGGCATGATTTCCACAGGTGCTAACTTCAGCTTTGTCAAGTTAGTTAGAGGTGAAACTTCGCAGTATGCCTTATCGCCAGAATTTGTAATCCGCAATCCCGGCAATGAATTGTACCGCGTTTTGCAGATTTTAAAACGCCTGAGTCAACTGCCAGACTAGCAATAAAAGCAATTTTAAGCTTTTTTTCAAAACAGACAATATCTAATATCATGTCCGCCGATAACGACCGCGATCGAAGTGTTTTTCTGACGGATATGATATAATATCTAAAATTTCTAACTTCTGCGAGCATGGTAAATTACTGGATAGTCGGCGCTGTAGCAATAGCTTCTGTGTTTTGGGCAGAAATCATCCGAGACTTTTATCACGTCGCGTCTCATTATGTGCCGCCTTTGCAAAAGCTGCACAATTGGCATCACCGCGTTTTCCGCCCGAATTTGACTGCTGTCAGCGAGACAATTTACAAGCAAGCACACTGGCGTCACGATGTGCCCGAAGCTGCGGCGATGATGGTTTTGGGCTTGTTGCTGTGGGTTTTAGCTTATTTTGTGCTGCCGGCATATCACTGGGGCGCAGCAGCAGGTTGTATTTATACTTTAGGCTTTTTGTTGAGTGCGATCGCCCGCGCGTGTGGCATTAAAGGTGCAGACGAATTAACCGACATCACCCACCAACCGGGAGAATTCCAGACAACCCCCGGCAACTGGTTCGTTAATAAACCTTATCATTGGCGGCATCACTTCGACAATCAAAATGCTTACTATTGCGGTACTTTCACCTTAATAGATAAACTTATGGGCACAGCACTTTCTCTTAAAGGCAAAACTGTAGCAGTCACCGGCGCATCGGGAACTTTAGGGCGTTTGCTTCTCAAACACCTGCACAAAGCTGGTGCAAAAGTTATCGCCCTATCCTCTGGAAACGAGCAAATTACTTTGAATTTAGACGGCGAAAGTTTCCCTGTAAAAACCGTAACTTGGCACGCTGGCGCAGAGGCAGATTTAGCTCAATTGTTAGAAAAAATCGATATTCTCGTGATCAATCACGGGATTAACGTACAGGGAGAAAGAACCGGAGAGGCGATCGCAAATTCATACGAGATTAACACTTTTTCGGCGTGGCGGCTGATGGAACTCTTTTTCTTAACAGTCCGAACTAACGAAAACATCGCTTGCAAAGAAGTCTGGATCAATACTTCAGAAGCAGAAGTCATTCCCGCTGTCAGCCCGCTGTACGAACTCAGCAAACGCGCCTTGGGAGATTTAGTTACTTTGCGGAGGCTGGACGCGCCCTGCATCGTTCGCAAGCTGATTTTAGGGCCGTTTAAAAGCAACTTAAACCCGATCGGCATTATGTCGCCAGATTGGGTAGCGCAGCAAATTGTCAAACAAGCTAAAGCTGATGTCCGCAATATCATCGTGACAATTAATCCTTTAACTTTTATCGTTTTCCCAGTTAAAGAGTTTTTTGTTTCTCTGTATTTCCAAACCTTCAGCCGGAAAGCGATTTCAGAGATAAAAGAAGGAGCCGAAAAATCCAGCGTTGAAGCTAAGATTAATTGACAAAGCAGAAACGCAGAAAACCGGGCGGTTGGAAACCGCGGCGACACAGACAAAACCCGCCTCCGCGGGTTGAAGACAGGCCGTTAAATTTACGTTATTATCTTCAGTCCGCGGAGGCGGACATCGTTTCTATAGGCGCGGTTTCAACCGCCGACTCTCAACCGCCGACTCTTATCTAATTACTAACCTCGGCCATTTCAATGACGCGGCCGTCATAATCCTTGACCAAAAAATTCAGCGGCTTTTCCCGGCGAATCTTATAACTAATGCCGCGAGTTTGCACCCTCATCAATAGCTGATCCAAACAATCGCGATCGAAACAAACGTGACGCTGGCGATTTTTCTCCCCTACACCAGCCCCGCTAATAATGTGCAGTTGGGTATTTTTCATCAACTGGTACCACAAACCTTCGGGACTCGCCATCGTTTGAGAGCTCGTTCCCCTGCCGACATTCGGCGACAAATACAGGGGGTCGATACCAGTGGTTCCCAAGGTTTGCTCGTAATTGTAGTAGTAATGCAGCGGCACTTCTGCGACGGGCAGGTTTAGCATACCTTCATAAAACTCTCTGGCTTGTCCGAGATCCGATACCATCACCGTGTGTACCTTCGGAGCACTGGTGAGAAACATCCACATCGCCCCCGCATAGGCGGCCAGCAGCATCACCATAATCCCTTGAGTCGAAAACAAGCTGTCGAGGGGCAGGTCTGGCAAAAAAGAGCTCACGTACAAGGGCTGAAGTCCAAAAGCAATAAAACTAACTGTTAGAGTCATGAATTATAAGAAAGGGTAAACAACGAAATTTATCAAGATTGCCGTCGCGATCGCCCGCGAGAATTAAACTATTAGCTTAGCCATCTATCTTAGCAAAAACTAGCGGTTAGGCCCTACCCGATGAAAGTCTTTGTCTACGGTACTCTCAAACCGGGGGAGTGCAACTACCGGCGCTACTGCGAGGGAAAGGTTGTGGATGCTTGTCCGGCGATCGCCCGCGGTCAACTTTTTGCGCTGCCGATCGGCTATCCTGCGATGGTGGCCGGAGAAGGCATCGTCTGCGGTTTTCTCCTTTGTTTCGCCAATGCGGTCATTTTAGACGATTTAGACCGCCTAGAAGACTACAATCCGCTGCGAGAACCGACGGAAAACGAATATCAGCGACAGGAAATCGAAATCTGCGATCGACACTTCAAACCTTTAGGCACGGCTTGGGCTTACTGCATGGTACCCGATCGCGTTCGTGCTTTAGGAGGCATCTGGCTGCCCGATGGGACGTGGGAAAATAGGTTTTTCACAAAATAAGGCGTTAATGCCGATGAGCTGAGGAAATTGCCATTGCCGCGGGCGAGGGCGGCTCGAACCTGTAACCAAAACCCCGAATAGTTTTAATAAACTGCGATCCAGTAGCATCAACTTCAATCATTTTTTTGCGAATCTGACCGATATGTACGCTAACAACTTTCTCTTCTTCTGTGTTGCTGCAGTTCCAACCCCAGATTTTTTCGATTAGCTGTTGGCGACTCCAAGATTTACCGGGATGACTGGCCAAAAAATACAAAATATTAAATTCTAAAGCTGTTAACTTGATAATTTGGTCGTTTAGTGTTGCTTCTCGGCGCGCTGAATCGATCGCGAATCGATCGAATACCATACGCGATGGAGTAACACACCTCATCCGTCTCAACACAACTTCGATCCGCATTGCTAATTCCTGAAGACCAAATGGTTTGCAGATATAATCATCAGCACCTGCAGACAGGACTTTAATTTTATCCGCTTCGTCTGTGCGGCTGCTTAGCATTACCACAAAAACATTAGTACGGCGCTGCATTTCCTGGCAAAGATGATAGCCTGTAGTATCCGGCAAATTCCAATCTAGAACTACTAGCATTGGCTTAAATTCCTCAAACAATGCTAAAGCAGTCTCGCCATCTGCTGCCGAATCTACTTGATATTTCTGAGTTAAAAAACGATGAACTAGAGTGCGGATGGATGGGTCATCATCCACCACGAGAATCTTGGGAGCAGTATTAGCAGTCATCACAAAAGAAATAATTTTCTTATTAGTTAAAAGTTGACGATTACAGATTTAGTCAAGCATACATCCCAGCTCGCTCCAAATAACAGGCAATTCTTCAAGCAACTTAGCTTGGATGTCAAAAGGCTCTCCCACATCCCAAATTTTGACTTCTAGGCGTTCGTTAAATACGGTTATTTCAAGGTCGATCGGAGTTTGAAAGGGCAGATTTTTGTGGGCGTGGCGAACAGCATTTGTAAACCCTTCTATCGTAGCAAGTTTGCACTGCTGCAAAACTGCTTCGGGAATGGGTAGATCCTCTAACTGCTCGACCCACCACAAAACTTGAGGAACACTTTTGATGTCAGTATTTAGTTGAAGGTGTATTGTTTTAATTGGCTGGTTATAACTTCGTTCTAACTGGCGATTTCGCTGCTTTGTAAGCCAGTTAAAGCTGAAAACATCGATCGCCGGCTTAACCCAAGCTTGAGTGCTATCTTGGGGTAGTACAGGCTGAAAATATTTGACGATTAACAAACAGTTTCTTAGACCATCACGGGTATAACTGAGTTCATCGGCAATTTTGCCAATGAGTTTTATACCTATCCCACCTGACCCAATTTCATCTATACTCTCTCTCATTTTGCTATCCTTTGTTATTATTTAAGGTGTACTTTTTTACCGAAAAAAGAGAGTGGCATTCTGAACGATTAAGTTTGCATGATTTATGCCTGACTTTTCCCCTATGCCGTGCAGTTGTTGTCAGGATCATTTTCTCTTAGTTGCTGGGGTATTGACAAACTCAGTTTGCGATCGCTAAACTGATCTAAAATTGACATTGACAAATACAAAAGTAAATTATATAATGACGACCCTCAAAGCCTCTGACGAGGGATTAGTAAAAATTAGGCAAGCTAGAAGAGAGAGGGGCTCGACGATAGAAGACCCCAGATGGCTAGTAGAAGCTAGTCAAACATTAGAACCCGATCGCGCTTGGACAGAGGCCGGGCCCTATGCTGATGGCCTATCGCTGCCAACTTGGAGGCGTTTTTTAGCAGGAAGAGAACCAATTAAAGCCCATGCTTTTAGGGCTTTCTGCACGGTTTTGCAGTTGGATTGGGAAGAAATTGTCGATCGTCCTCCTTTAGCCTCCCCTTACCAAGGGGGGGTTGAAGGGGTTAGAGATTTTTGCCAACAGCCTATTGATTCGGTAGTGGAAGAGATACGGCAAAAATGCCACAGCAAAATCCAACAGCTTTACAGCAAAATGCAACTGTTGGATATTGCACAGCCCGTTGATGTCAGCAACCTCTACGTTGAAGTCAACATTTTGGAGGAAATTACCAGTTGGCAGCCGGGAGAAATTAGCGATTTATTGAGAGACTTCAACCCAGATGCGGATAACTTTAATCGCTTGGGTTTAGGTAAAGTACGCCAGAAACGAGTACCAGGATTGGATGCGGTGAAATCTCACTCTAAACTGATGGTACTGGGCAAACCGGGTTCGGGTAAAACTACTTTTTTGAAACACATTGCCATTCAGTGCGATCGGGCAAAATTTGAAGCAAACAAAATACCAATTTTTATCCCTCTCAAAACCTTTGCTGAAATCCCTAATCTTGATTTATTAGAATATATCAGCGACGAATTTGCCAGTTGCGGAGTTGAGGGGCGATCGCAAACTGAATTCGCACTCAGTCAAGGCAGAGGTTTGATTTTATTGGACGGCTTAGATGAAGTGCCAGAATCAGATAGCGATGCAGTCGTCAGACAGATTCGTCATTTTGCCGGAAAGTATTACAACAATCAGTTTATTATTACCTGTAGAATTGCCGCTGCTAAGTACAGATTTCACGACGAAGGATTTACCTGTGTTGAGGTAGCCGATTTTAATGATAAGCAAATCGCTGCCTTTGCCCGCAATTGGTTTGTGGCATTTTCCCAGAATCTGGAGGCAGGGAAAGCTTTAGCATCTCAATTTGTAGAGAAGCTGACACTGCAAAAAAATCAGCAAATCCGAGAACTGGCAGTAACGCCTATTTTGTTAAATTTGACTTGCTTAGTATTCCAATCCAAAGCGAATTTTCCATCCAACAGAGCCAAGTTGTATGAGGAAGGAATGGAAATAATGCTCAGAAAATGGGATGAAACTAGAGGGATTCAACGGGATGAAATTTATCACGATTTGAATTTGTGCCGCAAGAAACATTTACTTGCTTTTGTGGCAGCTATTACTTTCGATCGGGGCGATTACTTTTTTGAAAAAAACACAGTTCAGCAATTGATTGCCGACTATCTAGCTAATTTGCCCGATGCCACAAATGACTCCGTTCAGTTGGAGATCCATAGTGAGGTTGTGCTGAAGGCGATCGAAGCACAACATGGATTATTAGTGGAAAGGGCAAGAGGGATTTATTCGTTTTCTCATCTAACATTTCAAGAGTATTTTACTGCTAGAGAAATAGTTGACAATTCTGCTCCACAAGCTTTGAAAAAACTGATCGGCCACCTGACCGAGAAGCGTTGGCGAGAAGTCTCGTTGTTAGCAGTTGGGATGTTGCAAAAAGCTGATGACTTGTTGCTGTCAATTAAGCAGCAAGTTGATGGACTGGTCGCTGACGATGAGCAGTTGCAGCAGTTCCTAATATGGATCGACAAAAAATCCCTTTCTGTTGATTGTGCCTACAAACCTGCGGCAGTTAGAGCATTTTACTTGACCCTTGAATATCCCCTCCTTGACTGCGGCTTTGCCCTTTCTCTTGACCCTAATCTGAAAAAAGTTGTGGGACAAGCTCTGGAACAGGTTCTTAACCTTGTACTTGAAGGTGCTCTTGACCTTGCCCTGAATACCGTCCTTAAGGATGCGCTTGAGCCTACTCTTGGTTACATCAGCCTTACCCTTGAACGTACCCTCGTCCCTAACCTTGACCTTGTTCTTGACTGCGACCTTGTACCTGCCCTTAAGCCTGAACAAAGGCAAGGGATACAAGAACTTCTGGAACAACTGCCCGATCCAAAAAGTGACAAAGAGATATTTGCAAAATGGTGGCAAGATAACGGTCAGGCTTGGGATAAGCGATTAAGACAAATGATGATTTTGTATCGCGATATGGGTCGCGTTTGGCAATTTAGCGAACAGCAGAAGTCATTGCTGAAGAATTATTACGATGCTAATAAATTGCTGGTAAAGTGCCTCAATAGCGGTTGTAATGTATCTCCTGCTGTGCGGCAGGAAATTGAGGAGACATTGCTGTTGCCGATCGCCAATCTGCAAAAAACCGGTGACAAGTGCGATTGAGTTTAATTGCTCGCCATCGCCCTCCCCTTCGCCTTTACACGGAGAGAGCCAGTGGAAATGATATAATGGCTAAAAGTTATTAGAAGTAAAGCGCATGAACATTACTCTAAAACCTGACCATAATAAATTTATTGAAGCGCAAGTCAAAAGTGGCAAATATTCTTCGGTGGATGAGGTAATTGCTGCGGCGTTGGAACTACTCGCAGACAGAAGCGATCTGCAACAGAGCGATGGTTATCAAGAATGGGTGGATGAAACTCGTCCAAAAGTAGCAGCAGGACTAGCTCAGCTTGAACGCGGCGAAGGAATTGATGGGGAGGTAGTTATAGCTAGATTGCGGGAAAAATTTCGCAAAATGCGGGAAAATCAACAATGAGCCGCTACATTATTTCCCCTGAAGCCAGTCGCGATCTCAATGAAATTACCGATTACTTTGCAACTAAAAATATAGATGCAGGTGAACAATTTGTTGAAGACTTTGATAAAAAGTGTCGTAATTTAGTTAAGTTCCCCAATATAGGGCGCAGTTACGAGGAACTAGCTCCTTCTGTGCGGGGAATTCCTATCAGAGGTTACATAATTCTTTATCGGGCGCTGGACAACTTAATTGAAATTGTTCGGATCGTGAGGGGAGAACGGGATTTACCTTCTCTATTTTCTGATGATCGGGAGTGAAATTGCTGCTAGGTTGCCTCAATATCCGTTGTAACTGAGATATTGCACCATTTTCAATAAGCTGTAGGGGCGGGTTCACCCGACGCCTTAAAGCTTGCATAAAGGTTAAATAAACCCGCCCTCCCCCGCGAAAAATCCCCTTATTGACATTGCTGCAAGATGTGAGTTGTAATGTAGTATCTCCTGCTGTGCGGCAGGAAATTGAGGAGACATTGCTGTTGCCGATCGCCCATATCGAAAAAACACGTCAAAAGTACGCGCGTGCGAAGCTATCCCGTAGGGAATCGCCCGCTCTAATTCCACTGGCTACCTACTCGGATATCAAGATGCGATCGCCCCACAATTCGTCATTCTAAGCCGAGGAAGCGTCAAAGGATCTATCCACCTTGAAAAACTGGGAAAAACAGCAAAAAGCCCCCTTTTTTAGGGAGCTTAGGCTCGAAAACTTAATAACTTAAACACCTCCTACAGTCCTCTCTCCTGTAAGTTGCCTTCCTCAAAGGAGGCAGAGCCTCCGCACCTGCATTACCAGGCAGAGCCTGGTAACGAGCAAGCCCCCGTTTTTCAGGGGGCTTAATAACTTTTATTATTGCTCAAAACATCAATCCTACTGAACCTTTGGCAATAACTTGTGAGGGCTTGCTACATCAACTTTCGGAATATCCATCACCGGCGCATTCACCCCAAGCATCAAATCGTTGGGATTAAGAATCTCCATTACCGGCTCGTTCAAAGCGACAACCAAACCGTCAGATTCAGCAGGAACCGGCGATGTCGCCAACTGAGGAGCAAACAATTGGCGGCCGCCAGCGACACCAGACACCGCCGCAATCAACAAAGCTGCGATCGCCCCTCCACCCAAAACCCAATTTCGTTTCGTCTTGCGTTCAACCCGCTGCAAAACCTTCGCCGCCAAATCCTGTGCCGATTGTTCCGCAGCCGGCACCGGCATTGAGCTAAAACTTCGCTGCATACTCAAAAGTCGCGAGTACAAACGCTGCGTCGCGGGGTCATTTTTCAGCAATTCTTCAACTTCTCGGCGTTCTGTCGCCGTCACTTCGCCGTCAAGGTAGGCACTCAGCAATTCAAAACGATCGCGCATCATAGTAGTTACATTGCCCTGGGAATAATTGTTGTTAGATGGAGTTTCACCGAGTGAATCCCCCATCGGTTGCTGATTCTGATTTTTTGCTGATTCAAAGTTACTATTCATATTTCACACCACTTGCTCAAAATTGGGGGAATCACGCGATCGCTCTTAAAATGATTTACTGCTTATTTATATTTTCAAAAAGAAGTTTTGATGTCACAGCAAACATCACCAAATTTGCTTGAACCGCCTCGGAAATTACTCTTGCTAATGACCGTCGAGATATTTTTGCAATTGCAACTGCAATCTTTGGCGAGCTCTAGCAATTCTCGACTTGACCGTTCCCAGAGAAACTCCAGTTATTTCCGCTATTTCCTCATAGGCTAAACCTTCGATTTCTCTCAAAACAATTGTCGTGCGGAATACTTCCGGCAAATCTGCGATCGCCACCCGCAACTCGTCGTAAAATTCTCTAGTCGTCAAATCTTCATCAGGCCCCGGACTGTCTGCCGCAATTTCCCAATCGACCTCCCCGTCTTCCAGGGCACGGGGTACATCTAGCGATAGCGGAGTTCGCACCCGCTTGCGCTTCCGCAACTCGTCGTAAAACAAATTAGTGGCGATGCGGCTCAGCCAGCCCCGAAATTTAACAGGCTCTTGCAAGCGGTTAACATTGCGATAGACACGAATCCAGACTTCCTGAGCCAAGTCTGCTCGGTCTTGCCAGTCAGGGGCTAAGTGATAGAGAACCCTGTCTACGTGGGATTGATACCGCTTTAACAGTTCTGAAAAGGCAGCAGTCTCAGGTCGATTTCCTTCCTGACACCGCAACACCAAGTCATAATTAGAGAGTTTTTCGGCTGGCAATTGCACTCTTTGAACGGTCGCCACAACCGCAGACCAGGACACGGAAATAAAGTCGCTCATGGGTGGAATTGGCTCATCGAACATTCCACAGTTGTTGACGCTGACCGATCGTCACAAGTTCCCAAACAGGGGAAGAGATGGAGACTGGGGCATGGGACACGATCCCGAAAAGCTTTGATAACAAACAACCAATAACTAATGACTAATGACTGATGACTAATGACTAATGACCGACAACTTCGCACGCTCCAATACTAACCCAACTGCTAGAACCGTCGGCCCAATGTTCTTTTTTCCAAATCGGTACGTTGTGTTTGAGCGTATCTATGGCGTACTGACAAGCTGCAAACGCCGAGTCGCGGTGGGGACAGCCAACAGCTACCAGTACGCTGATTTCCCCCACCTGCAAGTGTCCCACGCGGTGGTGAATGGCAACCCGATTCACATCGGCCCACTGACGGCGGATTTCCGTAGCGATTTGCTGGAATACTCGCACGGCCATCGGTTCGTAGGCTTGATATTCTAGGGAAACTACAGCTTGACCGTCAGTTTGGTTGCGGACTGTACCGCTCATCATTACCACGGCTCCGTTGGCGGGGTCATCTGCCAAAGTGTATATTTCTTCTACAGATAACGGCGCTATGGTAACGGCGAAGCTGTCTGATGCGTGGCATTGAGGTATTTTGCCGATCGAAAGTGCAGAAAGAGAGTTCATTGCTTTGAGGTGTTGCTGGAGAACTCGATCTTGACACAAATCTAGTCGCGAACTCTCGAAAAATTGGGTTTAAACTGAGATATTGCACCATTTTCAATAAGCTTTTTATGGGCGGGCTCTCCGGCCCACCCCACAATAAAATGCACTTGTTGTGGAACAGGCATCTTGCCTGTTCTTAACAATGGTGCAAGATGTTCAGTTTAAAACTACTTTAGGAGCTTGAGGACTTTCTGTGTAGAATATCCACAGTCAGCTACCGGGCATTGGGAAACTCTAAACGAAGGTGGAGAGATGTCAGAGTACCTAGCAGCATATCTCGGTGAAGCGTTAAGGAATCGCCGGCTCTTTCGGATATTTGGTTGGGGAAAAATGTATATTTTGCTGCGGGGGAATGGGTAATTGGAAAAAGGTAATTGGCGATCGATTCGTGACTTCTTACCCGTTACCCATTACCATAGATTATATTAACCGATCGCCAAAAGTTCAGGAGAGCGAAATTGTTAACACTCAAATATCAAGGATGAAAGATAAATTATTGAAATTTATCTTTGCTCCCCGAATTTTGAGATTAAGCTCCTCTATTAAGAGCAGATTCTACCTGCTGAAATTCTACCTCAAGACGATTTTTCAACTTTTCAGGAACGGGACGGTTTGGATAGGAACTATAATGTCCTGCTAAAGAGTTTAAGGCCGTCCGCATTGTTGTGAAAGATGTCAGCTTGGCAAGAGCGGGATCGCGGCGGTATGCAGCAAAAAAATCGTTGATACTTGTGCGAGCAGCGGCTTGAGCGGCTGCTTTTTCCGGCGCGTCCTCTGGCAAAGTCAGCGCTGTTCTCAAGCTGCTGACTAATGCTAATGTGTCTTGGCCGTAGTCTCCACTCAGAGTGGCGGGAACATTGGTACAGCCAGCTACGCCGATGACAACAACTAATACGAGGGCTAACAGACGGGAAATGTAATGCTTCATAGGGGTTAGAAAAAAGGAAGCGAAAGCGGCAATCAAATTTAACCTTTATCGTATCTCGAATTGAGCTAACAATGTCAAATAATGTCAAACTTTTATTATGTGTGGTAGCGATACCATGAAAAGTACAGTTTGTCAATCTCACAGGGATTGATATCAATTCCGGTTGCACTCATACATGATGTTAACTGTTAACTGTTAACTGTTAACTGTTGACTGTTGACTGTTGACTGTTGACTGTTAAGAGGGCGGGCCCGCACCATCCACCGCCCCTACTGACTGTTGACTGTTGACTGTTGACTGTTAACTGTTGACTGTTAACAGTGAATTTACTATTCCGATGAAGAGAGGATTTGATATGATTTACGAATCTCCAATTTAAAATCAATCGTCAATCAATCTCTATTTTTTTATTGATTGATTAATTTATCATCTAAAATCAATCCGCCAATCAATCTCAAATACCCGATCTAAAAACAAAAAATTGATTGATTTATTAATCTCTAATTCGTCAATTAATCCGTCAATCATATCATGTCCGGTCGATTACCACCACAACAAAAATGGCTAGCGCCTGCGGACTTTCCGCGACGATATGGAGCGCTTGCAAGTCGGCACTACAAACCGGATCGCAGTAGATGCACCGGATACGATATCAATCTAAAATCTCAAATCTAAAATCGATTGATTTGTCCAGAAGCAACGGAGAGAATTTGGGTTTGTCGCAGCCACTGACTGTCAAAAGCGCCTAAGTGAGTCGTAGTAATTAGAGTTTGAAATCGTTCTTGAATTGTTTCTAAAAGTTGATTTTGGCGGTTTAGATCGAGTTCTGCAAGTACGTCGTCTAGCAATAGTAAAGGCGCTTCGCCTACGACTTCTTCAATAAGCTGCAATTCGGCTAATTTTAATGCTAATACGAGAGTTCGCTGCTGGCCTTGGGATGCGTATTGACGAGCTGGGGTATTGTTAATTGTAAATATAATGTCGTCGCGGTGGGGGCCGACTAATGTGGTTCCTTGAAACTGTTCTGCGATCGCCCTTTTTTGAATTTTTTCTAAAAATGCTTGCCGCACTCCTTCGAGATTGTCTTTACCAATTAATTCCGAGCTTACTTCAATATTAGCATCGTATTTCACATCTAAAACTTCTGCTGAACCGCTAATTGAACGGTGCCAATTGCGAGCTAACGGCATCAAACGCTCCAAAATTCGATCGCGCCTGCGGATCACGCGAGCGCCCGCTGTCGCTAACTGTGCATCCCACAAGGCTAATTCTGAACTGGGAATGGGGGATTGGGAGTTGGGAATTGGCGAGTCTTGGGTATGTTCGGGTTCGGGACTTTCGGGTGCAAAAAATCGGTTTTTGTCAAAATTTTCGGAAAATTCGGCTTGTCTGATTGCTTTAGAACGTTTTAACAGAGCGTTGCGCTGGCGCAAAATTTGGTTGTACTGCTGCAAAATGTGAGCGTAAATCGGCTCTAATTGGATGACTAGCCGATCGATCCAATTGCGCCTTCCTTCGGGCCCGCCGCGCACTAAGTCCAAATCCAAACAGGAAAATTGTACTACATTTAAGACGCTCAAAAAGTCTAAATGGCGGCGCAGCGGCTCGCCGTTGAGCTTCAGGCTGCGGCGCGCTCCCGATCGCAGTGTTAAAGATAGGTCGATCGCTCCGGTTTGACGTTCTAGCATAGCATCAATTTGGGCGATCGGCTTGGAGTCGAGGATTAAATCGCGATCGCGCGATACTCTGTGGCTTTTTAAGGTAGAAAGCAACTCTACTGCTTCTAACAAGTTAGATTTTCCTTGAGCGTTATTTCCTACTAAAATGGTTTTGGGAGCGTCAAACGCTACCTTTTGATCGAAGTAGTTCCGAAACTGCCGTAGGTGCAGCGTTTTCAAATACATAATATTAGTTATTGGTTATTGGTTATTGGTTATTGGTTATTGGTTATTGGTTATTGGTTATTGGTTATTAGTTATTAGTTATTAGTTATTAGTTATTGGTTATTGGTTATTGGTTATTGGTTATTGGTTATTGGTAATACAGTCATCGTAGGGTGCGCCGAAGAGCACCTTACCTATTCAAGGGCGAATTTCTGCAATTGCTTTTTTGCGGAGCGTTGTGTTCGCAATGTATAGTGTTTAGACTCGCGCCAAATGTGAAGGGTCTAACGAATAATGAAACATCGCTCATTATCCGTCAGCCGTTAACACTATTTACGAGTTTTGTTGTACAAGCGCACGAACAGTTTTTCCATTTCAATCCAGACAAACATTAGGGCGCTGAAACCGAAGCAAACCATCAATTCAAAGGGCGACAAATAGTGAGTGCCGAAAAATGCTCTCAGCGGTGGAACGTAAATCAGCATTAATTGCAAAGCAGTAGTAACAATTACAGCTCCCCAAACAAAAAGATTAGTGAAGGGATTTAACTCGATAGTTAGCCGAGTGTTAGAGCGAATGGCGATCGCGTGACCCATTTGCGCCAAACAAAGAGTTGTAAATACCATTGTTTTCCAAGCCTCTGGATTCCTGTGTCCCGGAGCGTGAGTATATCCGTAAGCCCAGGACATCATCGCGATCGTCAAAATTGCAAAAATAATCCCGATCCGAATTATGTAAGAACCCAAACCCCGCGCAAAAATACTTTCTCGCGGGCTGAAAGGAGGCTTGTTCATCACGTTCGGTTCGGCCGGTTCCACGGCCAAGGCCAAAGCGGGAACGCCGTCTGTGACTAAGTTCATCCACAAAATTTGCAGCGGCGTTAGCGGCACTCCTCCCAAACCAATTAATGGTGCGGCCGCAATTGTCAAAACTTCGCCGATGTTGCTGCCCAAAATGTACTTAATAAAGCGGCGAATGTTGGTATAAACCACTCGCCCTTCTTCAGCGGCGGCGACAATTGTGGCGAAGTTGTCGTCGAGGAGCACCATATCGCTAGCTTCTTTGCTGACATCGGTGCCGGTAATTCCCATTGCGATGCCGATATCGGCTTGTTTCAATGCGGGTGCGTCGTTAACGCCGTCGCCTGTCATGGCGACAAATTTGCCCCAACTTTGCAAAGCTTGGACTATTCGCAATTTGTGTTCGGGGGAAACGCGGGCGTAAACGCTAACGTGTTCGACTTGCTGTTTGAGTTGTTCTTGGCTGAGTTTTTCTAATTCTTGACCGGTGAGAACTCGATCGCCCCTTTGTGCAATACCTAAATCACTAGCAATTGCCTTTGCTGTCAACTGGTGGTCTCCTGTAATCATCACCACCCGAATTCCTGCATCGCGGCACTTCGCCACAGCTTCGCGCACTTCCGGGCGCGGGGCGTCTAGCATACTGACGAGTCCCAGCCAAATCATGTCTTGTTCGCTGGTTTCGTCAGAATCTTCGGGCGGCAGGTTTTCCCAGATTTTGTAGGCAAATCCGAGGACTCGCAAACCCTCGCTTGCCATGTTGTTGTTTTCGGCGAGGATGCGATCGCGCATTTCCTGATTTAAAGGTTGTACTCGATCGCCGATTATGATGCCTTTACAGCGCTCCAAAGTCAACTCTGGAGAACCTTTGGTAAACATCAAATAATTCTGCTGCTGTCCGTTTTCTGCTGGAAATCCCGAATGTCCCGATCGACCCGGCACTTCGCAAATCACGCTCATCCGCTTGCGTTCGGAAGAAAAAGGAAATTCCGCCGTGCGCTGCAGCAATTGACACTGTTTTTCCTTATAAATGCCTGCTTTTGCCGCTAAAGACAGCAGAGATCCTTCGGTGGGGTCGCCCAAAATCTTCCATTCTTGCTCTTCGTGCTGCAATACTGCGTCGTTGCAAACGGCACAGGCAATTAATAAAGATTCGAGTTCTGGATATTCTTCTAAATTATTAATTTGGGTCGAGGTATGGCGATCGGTAAAATCTCCGATCGGGGCATAGCCGTCGCCTCCAATCCCGATCGTACAGTCGCCCGTAGACACTCGCTGAACGACCATTTTATTTTGAGTCAGAGTACCTGTTTTGTCGGAACAAATGGTAGTCACCGAACCCAAAGTTTCTACAGCAGGAAGTTTGCGAATCAGGGCGTTTCGCTTCACCATCCGCCTAGTTCCGAGTGCCAAAGTAACTGTCACAACTGCTGCGAGTCCTTCGGGAACTACAGCCACAGCCATGCTGAGAGAAACTTCCAACAATTCTTCAAATCTGCTGGTATCTAACCCGATGCCGCCGTTGTTGAAGGTAATCATGCCGCCGATGACGACAACTGCGACTAAGCCGAGGGCGCCGGAGACTAGAACATTTCCCAACTGTCCCATCCGCTGTTGCAGGGGAGTCGGTTCGCTTTCTACTGACTGAAGCATGGCGGCAATTTTGCCCAGTTCAGTCTGCATTCCGGTGTTGGTGACGATCGCCTTGGCGCGCCCCTGAACAACTTCTGTACCCTGAAAAATTAGGTTTAGCCGATCGCCCAAGGAAGCATCTTCGGCAAGTTCTAGCTCAGCTTGCTTGGTAACTGCCATTGCTTCTCCCGTCAAGGCAGATTCTCTGACTTGCAGATTTGATGCTTCGATCAACCTGCCATCTGCTGCTATTTTTACCCCAGCCTCCAACAGCATCACGTCTCCTGGTACGAGTTCTTTGGCTGCTATTTCCGAAGTTTTGCCGTTCCGCAGGACTCTGACTAGGGGGGAAGCGAGGTTTTTGAGGGCTGCGAGGGCTTTTTCAGCACTTTGTTCTTGGAAATAGCCGAGAATGCCGTTGAGTATGACGATCGCAAAAATGGCGATCGCATCTTTGGGAAAATTATCCGACTTGATGTCTAAGAATCCAGAAACCACGGCCACACCCATCAGCATTATCAACATGATGTTGGTGAACTGATCGATAAATATCGACCACGGACTGCGGCCTCCTGTTTCTTCGAGTTCGTTGGGGCCGTATTGCTGCAAGCGTTCTGACACCTGTTGGCTGCTCAAGCCAGCGTCTTTGTTGCTGTTTAGCTGCTTGAGGGTTTTGTCAATTGCTACGGTGTGCCAAGAAGAGGGAGAATTTAAAGAAGACATAAATTACGATCGAGCGTGGGGCATAAAGGTGGTTGCGGCCGGACAGCTACAGCCTATGGATATTGCATAGGTATTGGTTCGAGGTAAGAAGCAGGAAGCTAGACACTTCTCTATCTCTGCCTTTCTTGATCGGTTGGTAGATTTACCGCTGATAGCACTTATCCACCTTACTACTAAAAATTAGCAATTCTTTCGGCTTTTACCCAAGCGCCAAAGGCTGAGTTTTATCGTTAAGTGCTGATATTTTCGGTAAAAGCTGTGGCTGTGCCGATCGCCCTGGCAACCTATTGGATTTTACCGAAATGTCGTTGCTCCAAAACGCCAGACTGGCGAAGCCTGCCGTTTCTGTTTGAATCCACAATCAGGAGTGTCCGATCGTAGAACCGATCGGGCAGAATTTTGGCTGTTTTCTCTATTCCCCTGCCCTCTTGTGGCAAAACTTTAATTTCCTTAACTTTTCTTAACAATGGGTTTTTGGGGCGGCAAAGCTCTGAGTGCGATCGGACTGCAGGAGAATTCGGTGCAGTCCCACGGTCACAAACAGGCGATTTAACCAAACTCATGCTTATTAACTAATACCCCGCATCTATCTTAAGGAGTAGATTAGCCAGCATTTTTTTACCCTCGATTTACCTTCTCAGAGGGATAAGTTCCTGTAATAATTTGTAATAAACAAAAGCCTGCGAGCATTGTATAAAGGTCATAAGAAGGTTGAAACGACAGACGCAAGTTAACAAAAACACTGATTAACAAGGTTTGTCGCATCTCATAAAAGGTGTAAAATTTTCTAAGGTTTCTTAAATGTCCGCTGCAATGTCACAATAGTACAGGTAGCGGAAAAGGAGAGAAGGAGCCGATCGGCCCAGTAGCCGGCGTCAACCTTCAACCCTTGCAGGTTTAACGGCCTGAACAAATTTAACTTAACGGTTTTATACCGCAACCAAACTCAATTAACTCAAGTAGGAGAGTTCTTTCATGTTTGACGCATTTACAAAAGTGGTTTCCCAAGCAGACGCTCGCGGCGAATTTTTGGCAACAGGCCAACTTGATGCCCTGAGCCAAATGGTTGCAGAAAGCAACAAGCGCATGGATACAGTCAACCGCATCACCAGCAACGCTTCCAGCATTGTTGCCAATGCAGCTCGCTCCTTGTTTGCTGAGCAGCCTCAGTTGATCGCCCCCGGCGGCAACGCATACACCAGCCGTCGCATGGCAGCTTGCTTGCGCGACATGGAAATCATCTTGCGCTACGTCACCTACGCGATTTTCGCAGGCGACGCCAGCGTCCTCGATGACCGTTGCTTGAACGGCCTTCGCGAAACCTACTTGGCATTGGGAACACCCGGCGCTTCCGTAGCAACTGGCGTTCAAAAAATGAAAGAAGCCGCTTTGGCGATCGCTAACGATCCCAACGGTGTAACTCGTGGAGATTGCAACTCCCTGATGTCTGAAGTCGGCAGCTACTTCGATCGCGCCGCTTCCGCAGTAGGCTAAACCCCAGCCATTGCAACCAAATTTGTCAAATAGCGCGATCGCTATTACAAATCGCATTCGTACAAAAAAACCGCAAACATTAGGGAGAAAGCAAAACTATGAAGACCCCATTGACTGAAGCAGTCACAGCAGCAGATTCTCAAGGCCGTTTCTTGAGCAGCACCGAAATCCAAACAGCTTTCGGTCGTTTCCGCCAAGCATCCGCCAGCTTAGAAGCTGCCAAAGCTTTGACAGGCAACTCTCAGCGCTTGATCGACGGTGCAGCCCAAGCAGTGTACAACAAATTCCCGTACACCCAACAAATGCAAGGCCCCAACTACGCTTCTACCCCAACCGGTAAAGCCAAGTGCGCCCGCGACATCGGCTACTACCTGCGGATGGTGACCTACTGCTTAGTTGCAGGCGGCACAGGCCCAATGGATGAGTACCTGATTGCAGGCATCGACGAAATCAACCGGACATTTGAATTGTCCCCTAGCTGGTACGTTGAAGCTCTCAAGTACATCAAAGGCAACCACGGCCTGAGCGGCGACCCCGCAGTGGAAGCTAATTCCTACCTCGACTACGCAATCAACGCCCTGAGCTAGATTTGCGTGATGCCCGGAATTGTAAGCTGCTGTTAGCTAAAGTGTTAGCGGTTGTTTACGATTCCGGGCATCTGCGATCTTAGCCTAGTTTTCCAAATACTTTTTTTTAAGAAGTTTTCAGTTTTTAAACCAAAAAAGGGAGAAGCTAAAGATGGCGGGATTAGGTGCAGCCGAAAGATTGGGAATAAAAGCATTTGAAGAAGCGGGACAGGTAGAACTTCGCCCCCACTGGACGCAAGATGATGCGAAAGCAGTAATTCGCGCAGCTTACAGGCAAGTTTTCGGCAACGAGTATTTAATGTCCAGCGAGCGAGTTACCAGCGCTGAATCTCTGCTGATGCAAGGACAGATTTCAGTTAAAGATTTTGTACGGTCAATTGCTCAGTCCGAAATTTATCGGAAAAAGTTTTTCTACCCGAACTCGCAAACGCGGTTGATAGAACTAAACTACAAACATTTGTTGGGCCGCGCTCCTTACGACGAGTCGGAAATTGCTTTCCACGTTGATTTGTACAATGCCGAAGGCTACGAAGCTGAAATCAATTCTTATATTGACTCCGTTGAATATCAAGAAAATTTTGGCGAAAGTATAGTGCCTTACTATCGCGGTTTCTCGACTCAAAGAAATCAAAAAACCGTCGGTTTTAACCGGATGTTTCAACTGTACCGCGGCTACGCAAATAGCGATCGCTCGCAAAACCAAACCCAAGCGCGGTTAACTTGGGAAGTCGCGAGAAATACGGCATCGCCGATATACACAGCCTCTAGCGGACAATCTCTAGCTGGCGCGGCCGGGGGCGATCGCGGTAAACTCTATCGAGTCACCGCAATGCAAGGTGCGGCTAAGTTTTCGCCCCAAGTGCGGCGGACTACTACCGAATATCTCGTACCTTACGAACAGCTTTCAAGCCGCTTGCAACAAATCAACAAACGCGGCGGCAAAGTGGTAAGTATTACCACAGCTTAAAGTTTGTAAAGACGTTTTTTTGCAAGCGTCAGCAAACAACTTAGGACTAAGTAGATAGGTAGGAAAAACTTGTAGGGGCGGGTTTAGCCAAAATATATGCAAACCAGCAGTAGATTGTGGCAAAACCCGCCCGACTTACTGTGCATCCTACCCCTACACATATTAGGCTTAGTCTTAACAATCTCAAGTGCAACGAAGCTTTAAATTTTTGTTATTAATTTAGGAGAAAATCTGGTGGCTATTACAACAGCAGCGTCCAGGCTGGGAACATCCGCATTGAGCGATGCACCGCAGGTAGAATTGCGCCCAAACTACACCAAAGATGATGTAGAAATAGTAATTCGCGCCGTTTACCGTCAGTTGTTGGGCAACGATTATTTAATGAAATCGGAACGCCTGACAAGTGCTGAGTCTCTGCTGCGAGATGGCAGCTTAACAGTGCGAGAATTTGTGCGCGCCGTGGCAAAATCGGAACTGTACAAAACCAAGTTTTTATACAGCAGCTTTCAAACTCGGACGATCGAACTAAACTACAAACACTTGCTCGGTCGCGCTCCCTACGACGAATCTGAAGTAGTTTACCACTTAGATTTGTACCAAACACAAGGCTACGATGCTGATATCGATTCTTATGTCGATTCAGTAGAGTATCAAGAAAACTTCGGCGAAAATATTGTCCCTTACTACCGCGGCTTTAACACGCAGCGCGGGCAAAAAACCGTCGGTTTTACCCGGATGTTCCGCCTGTACCGCGGCTACGCAAACAGCGATACATCGCAACTAGAAGGCAATAACTCCCGCTTAGCAGTTGAACTCGGTACTAACAGCGCTACAGCAGTAGTTGGGCCTTCTGGCGGTAACGAGGGTTGGGCATATCGGCCTTCTGCCAGAAACGTAACTCCCGGCACCGGTTTCGGCGGCGGCGCAGCTTACGGCAAAGAAGGGCGGCTTTTCCGCGTGGAAGTTTCGGGAATTCGCACCGGCGGCTATCCCAGCGTGCGCCGCAGCAGCAAGGCGTTTATCGTACCTGTTGACGATTTGTCCTCGCAAATGCAGAAATTTCAGCGCATGGGCGCAAAAATCGCCAGCATTACTCCAATTTAGTCAGTTGGCAGTTGGCAGTTGGCAGTTGGCAGTAGTCATTAGTCATTAGTCATTAGTCATTAGTCAACAGTTAACAGTTAACAATCAACAGTCAACAGTCAACAGTTAACAGTCAGTAGGGGCGGTGCCCCCGTGCCCGCCCTCTTAACAGTCAGTAGGGGCGGTGCCCCCGTGCCCGCCCTCTTAACAGTCAACAGCTAACAGTCAACAGTCAACAGTCAACAGTCAACAGCTAACAGTCAACAGTCAACAATCAACAGTCAACAGTCAACAGTCAGAATTACCAATTACCAAGAAGCTTATGTTCGGTCAAATTGTAGCTGGAAAAAGTGGCAATACAGCTTCCGCAGGTCGCTGTTTTCGGTACGAAGTGGTTGGCTTGCGCCAAAGCGATGATACAGAAAATATTGATTATTCGATTCGATCGAGCGGCAGTACATTTATCACCGTGCCGTACAATCGGATGAATCAAGAAATGCAGCGGATTACTCGCATGGGCGGAAAGATTGTGAACATTCAGGCGCTAAGTGCGATCGCCGAATCATCGGCAGAATCATCGGCAGAATCAGCGCCTGAATCATCCGAGGATGATAATTAATAGTCTCCTTCAAAGGGCGATTAAAGTCGGTGATTGAAAGATCGATCGAAATCGCCCGGTTCCCCAACCCGCGCAGGCGGGTTTTGTTTTTGTAGCTGCGATTTCAATCGCCGAGTTTCTAATAACTAATAACTAATAACTAATAACCAATAACCAATAACCAATAACTAAATAACTATGGATTTTTACAAATCCGATTCACCGCCGGCGGGTGTAGCTGACGGCGAGTCTTTAACAGTAGAACAGGCGATCGCAAATTTGCACTCCCAAGACTACAGTCTCCGGTATTACGCTGCTTGGTGGGTTGGCAGATTTCGAGTCAAAGAACCGGCGGCGATCGCAGCTTTGATTGCAGCCTTGCAGGAAGAATCAGAACAAACAAAAATAGGCGATTATTCCCTATTGCGAAATGCGGCGCGGGCGCTGGGTAAATTGGGCGACAAACAAGCCTTACCGGCACTGATTCGGTGTTTGGAATGCGCGGATTATTACGTGCGGGAAGCGGCGGCTCAAGCTCTAGAAATGCTGGGCGATATCGATTCCATTCCGTCGCTGATGAAACTCTTAGATGGGGGCGTGGCCAGGGCCGTGCGTGTGGCTGGCAAATCGCACTTGGTGCAGCCTTACGACTCGGTAATTGAAGCTTTGGGCACGCTGCGAGCGACAGAAGCTATACCGCTAATTGCACCTTTTTTAGATCATTCTGTGGAGCGGGTGCAGTACGCTGCGGCGCGGGCGATGTATCAGTTGACTGGCGATCGCATTTACGGAGATCTATTGGTGACAGCTTTGAATGGGGATAATTTGCAGTTGCGGCGATCGGCTTTGATGGACTTGGGGGCGATCGGCTATTTGCCGTCAGCGCCAGCTATTGCTGAAACTTTAGCAGAAAATAGCATGAAATTGATTGCCCTCAAAGGAGTTTTGGAGCATCACCTAAATCAACAAACATCTCTATCTTTGTCCGATGAAGCTATCCGGGTTATGGATTTAATGGATAGTTTGCTGTAAACTTTAAAACTCTTCGATCGGCCTCGGCGATTGAAATCGCTGCTACAAAAACGAAGTCCGCCTACGCGGACTAAGAGCCAACAGAGATTGATATTAACTTAACTATTCATACCTAATACGATCGCTCTTTTCTTTCGATCGTTACCAGGCAGAGCCTGGTAATGCAGATGCTTTGGCTCTGCCTCCTTTTATCTGGCAACTTACAAGAGAGAGGACTGTAGAAGGTGTTTCAGTTATTAAGTTTTCGATCCTTAATTGTTAATACCCAATCCGAGCGCTGTTTTCTTAGTAACTTCTAGGGAGGCAGATATTAGCTGTTCCCCAAATTTCTTCACTTGCTCAACTAAAATATCTCCAGCACTTTCTGGGGAACCAGCATGAAAAGGCGGCGCGGGATTGTATTCTAAAAGTAACTGAATCATTTTGGCAGTTTCCTCGCCGCAGAGCTTGCCGGCAAGCACCAATCCAAAATCGATGCCAGCAGTTACGCCGCCTCCTGTAATTCGATCGCGATCGACAACAACTCTTTCGGTTCCAACTTCAACACCCAGCATTGCTAGCTGGTCGCGAAATGCCCAATGGCAAGCAGCGCGGTATCCTTGAAGCAGTCCAGCAGCAGCTAAAATCAAAGAACCAGTACAAACCGAGGTGATATATTTTGCTGTTTTGCCCTGTTGGCGCAGAAAATCCAGTACCTCTATATCTTGCATCATTTCCACTTGTCCGATCGCGCCACCGGGAACACACAAAACATCTAAAGTCGGACAGTCATTGAACGTGGCGGTAGGTAAAATCGTCATCCCCTCGCTACTTGTCACCGATTCTAGAGTCTTCCACAACAGCAAAACGCGAGTGTCAGGCATCATCGAAAATACCTGGTAAGGGCCGGTCATATCGAGTTGAGTCATGCCTGGAAAAATCACCAGGCCAATATGATATTTTGCTTGAGTTGTCATTTTTCTAATTATTTGAACCTTGCTACGAATTATGGTAGAAAGTAATCTAAAAATTGCACAGTCCCCAAGTGGGTACACTTTAAAGCTATAAATGGCTAATTCTCTTTATGCCCTATTTGATGCGATCGCCCGCGCGCGCGACGAGGCAGAACTTCGACGGCGGTTTATGGATGGAGTTGGCGAGCATTTTGGAGTACAGCGCTGGGGGATTTCTTTCCTGAACCAACATTCCGGCATTGCTGAAATTGATGTTCGCGGCGTACCAAATGTTAGTGCTTTTTTGGAGCGCTACGAAACAGTTGGTCGGGCAGTAGATCCGGTGCTGCGCTACGTCGCCCTCCGCCACGCTCCCGCTCACGAAGAAATGGTGCTACCATCAGGCGGTTGGAAGCAGTGCGAACTTTACCAGCGCTGCTGTTCCTACTACGACCACGAACACATTATGACAGGGCCAATTGTCGGCGGCGGCCGCCTCATCGGTACAGTTAATTTTGCCCGCGTGGGCGACATTCCTGCATTTGGTGCCGAAGAAATTGCTAACTTGGGTGCTTTGTGTCTTCACTTGTCAGCGAGTCTGGCAACGTTACAGGTACGTGCGATCGAACTTAATTCCCCCTTAGCTAGTAGTTTGACACCGCGAGAGCTACAAATTGCTCAACTGGTAGCGCGGGGATTAACAAATGCTGAAATTGGTGCAGCGCTGTGGATTACGCAGAATTCTGTCAAGCAAGCTCTCAAACGGATGTTCCGCAAACTCAATGTTGGCTCTCGCACCGAGATGATAGCGCGACTTTAAGAGGTTTTGAGTGTACCTGCAATATTCCAGGAATTACACATCAAGACCAAAGAAACCGGGTTTTTTACATAATCTGCGGATTACAGCGAAGAATTTTCGCAAAAAACCCGGTTTCTGGCCATCCGTGGATCGGCCCTATATTCTTAAAATCAAAAATTTCCACTCTAAAATTTTGTGTAAACCTGTTGTAAATTATATAAATCAATGGCATTAGAACTAATTCGCGCAGTCGAACAAGCAGATTCTTCCGAAGGCTTGTTAAACGCAGTCAAAGCACTGGCGGAGACTCCTTCCAAAGAAGCAATTCCTACCTTAATTACAGTCCTCGGCTACAACAACCCCGGCGCTGCAGTTGCCGCCGTTGACGGGCTGATTCAACTCGGAGAACCCGCCGTACTCCCGCTTCTAGAACAGCTTGACGGCTACAATTACGGAGCGAGGGCTTGGGCTGTTCGGGCAATGGCTGGAATTGGCGACCCCAGAGGTTTAGAGATTTTGCTCGATGCTGCGGCGAATGACTTTGCTTTGAGCGTGCGGCGGGCGGCGGCTAGGGGTTTGGGGACGATTTGCTGGGAACTTATGCCCGCAGAACAAGTTTTAGATGCTCAAATTCGCGCAGTGAAAACCCTGCTGCAAGCGTCCCGAGACCCGGAATGGGTGGTTCGCTACGCAGCAGCGGGGGCTTTGCAAGCTTTGGCGGTTGCTGCAACTGTTCAACCGGATTGGTTAACGGAAGTTTTGGCCCAACTTGAGGAAATTGCCCAAAGCGATGAAACTTTAGCAGTTAGAGCTCGCGCAGTGCTTGCTAAGGAAAAATTGTCACCGGGCTAGGGTTTGGGCGATTATCTCTTCCAAGTCCCCTTGACTGAGAGTGGTTAATATAAAGACTTCTTGTACGGTTTTGCCCTGTCTGGCGATGATTTTAAATCCCCCGCGGATGGGTACTGACACTCTTAATGTCATGCGGGGGATGTGTCCTTTAACTTTGTTGATGACCCCCGGCGTGACAGTTTGAATGCCCATTTTGAGGGTGAGGCGCTCTAAAATTGGGATCAAACCGGGAAGGTGGGTGGAGTGATTCCAAACTAGGCGGCCTTTAGATTGTGGGTTCATGACTTTTTAACCAAATTCAACATACCCAGTCTAAGTCACCTCTGGCTGGAACCAATTTGAAATTCCCTCAACTTATGTATCAAGAACGTTACAGTGCCTGTCATTGAGAGCAAACCGACGCCATCTCAAACCGATATTTTTGAGTCCGGGCGCCCAAGCTGAGATTTTCTTTACCGGAATTGTCCCGTACTTTTTGATGTTTTGGGTTGGTAACTTTTGGTTTTTCTAGTTGAGTTGCGATCGCCCGGAACATTTCTGTGGCGCTGCAAGGTTTCTTGAGATAGCCGTCGGCTTTGAGTTCGATCGCTTTTTCTATTTCTGAACCCGTCATAAAAATAAACGGAATGCTGGCGGTTGCAGGGTGCGATCGCAAAGCCGCGAATACTTCCAAACCGTTGAGTTCCGGCATCATCACATCAGACAAGATTAAATCGGGAATTTGGGCGGTCGCTAACTGGATACCGACTTGTCCGTTTTGGGCGCCTACAGCTTCAAAACCGTGCAATTGCAAGAGTTCTATAACGGTTGCTCGGATAAAGTTATTGTCTTCAATTACTAATATTTTTGGCATTTATTTTAGTTGCCTCTCTAATTTATTTGTCTTTATACCTTATAATCTTTGCAGGTAAATTTTGTGAATTCAATAGGGTTATTGCAAAAAACCGTTTTTTTCGGGTAAAGCGCGATCGCAGCTACGTGCAGTATCTCATCAATTCGCCGCTGGGCTGAGCGCGACACTCCAAAACTTACTAACCTGTTGCGGTATTGAGATTGAATTTTTCTGGCACCGCTCAAAGCAACGCCCCACTCCTTGTTTCCAGAAACATATTTGTTAAAACTAGACGCGCACCAGCTTATTCACAAATTTCGGGCGATCGGGTAAAATATAACCTGGTGTATAGCGATTTCTTGAGGAACAGGATATGTCAGAATTTCTCGACTTTCTCCGACATCAGTTTGCCTACGTTGCCATTGGCGAATTTAAACCAGGGAAATTCAAAGAAGCAGAAGAACTTTTTGAAAAAGCCGTTGCAACTTATGCCACAGGTTTTAAGGGAGCGTACCTGCTGCAATTGCCCAATACAGACAAAGGTATTGCGATCATTTTTTGGGAAAGCGTAGAAGAAATGGCCGCCAATCAAAGCGAAGCTTATCAGGAAATATTGAAGCAGATGACTCCTTTGTTCGCCAAAATTCCCGACACAGATATTTACGAAATAGTTAGTGAAATTAAGCCGAAAAGTGCATGATTAAAAAATATGCAACCGGCGCGTCATTCCCATTCCCATCGGCGTTTTTCGCCCAACTCCGCTGTAAAGCGCAAAATCTGCTAAACAGTTAATTTGCTTGATAGCAACCGGATCGACATCTCCCATGCTTCGGTAACTAACCTCACCGACGCAGCCAATAAATTTACTGCGAGAATCCGTACAAACTTCGGTGCGGATATCGAAGAAACTGGGGAAAATAGCTTCTATAAAAGTAGGTTCGATCGCCCTATTGCTGTACTTGTTCCACCGATTCGCCAAACTGCCAAAAATACTTTCACGAGTGGGCATAGCACTGTCGTAAACACCTTGCCGAAAATTAGTAGGAGTACAAAAACTAAATGCAATTTGGCGATTGGTGTCGGAAGCGCGATCGAACAATTCGGCGTAACTGCAAAAATTCACCCAAGGCTGGTTTGATTGCGGTTCGCTTAAAATATTGGTAATGTACAAATCTGTCGGGCCCAGATGCCAAGGGCGGTCAAAATTCAGTTGCTGCCAAAGTTGAGTTAGCCGATCGAACAAACCGTCATCCAGCAGAGAAATTCGCCACCAAATCGCTGTATTTTCCCCAATTGCTTGATTGTGTTCCCACTGTAGGGTATGGGAACTTGTGCGCCCCGCCGGAGGCAAAACCCTCTTTTGTGGCTGCGGTGCGCTAGTTTTGTAAGCCTCTTTTCTGCTTACTTGGAAAGGGCTTAATGTGAAAGCTTTTTCGTTGGATTGGTCGTGCAGGTACGCGCTCAAATCGCTGTCTGCAGCACTCACAAGGTTGAGAAATAAGGCGTGGAGATGTCGCCCCGTAAAAAACTGGGATGGGATTGGTGCAACTGGCCGCAGGTTTAAAATAAGGCTGTGAGGCATCTTTTAATTATATATTTTGTCTGTATATATGTTCAGCTAGTATTAATATTACAGTTAATTTGCAATTTATAATATTTCTAATGATTGTTCCTACAATACATTTTTGGGTTGTTTATACCAATTTCAAAAAATAATGCAACAGTATTCTTGTCCCCCCCCGCGAGCTCGGGGGGGCTAGGGGGGGTCGGAGACTATTGCATGATTTTAGATAAATGGTATTACAAGAGTTCTTAATCCGTGCGGGTGCGTCGCTATCAAATTGTCCCTTTTTTGGCAAAGATTTATCGCAGGCGACACACCCTACGGCTGATATTAATGAATTAGGCGATCGTAATTTCGGGCGACAAGTAAACGTCTTGAATGGCGCGGAACAATTTTACACCTTCTTCAAAGGGACGCTGAAAAGTTTTGCGGCCGGAAATTAAGCCGCAGCCGCCAGCGCGTTTGTTGATTACTGCGGTGCGAATGGCTTCGGCAAAATCGTTTTTTCCCGAAGCACCGCCGGAGTTGATTAAACCCATTCTTCCCGCATAACAGTTGAGCACTTGATAGCGTGTTAGATCGATCGGGTGATCCGTCGTCAAATCGGAATAAACGCGCTTGTCGGTTTTGCCGTAACTGTGGCCGCTGGCTTTAGCAACTGCTGCGTAGCCGTTGTTGCATTCGGGCAATTTCTGCTTGATGATGTCAGCTTGAATTGTCACTCCAAGGTGATTTGCTTGACCTGTCAAATCCGCTGCTAAGTGATAATCTTTGTCTTGTTTGAAGATATCGTTGCGGAGGTAGCACCACAAAATTGTTGCCATTCCGTACTCGTGAGCGAGGGAAAAAGCTTGACTGACTTCTTGGATTTGTCGCGCCGATTCTGGGGAACCAAAATAAATTGTTGCTCCGACTGCAACTGCTCCCAAATTCCAAGCTTGTTCGACTGAAGCAAACATTATTTGGTCGGATTGATTGGGATAAGTCAGCAGTTCGTTGTGATTGAGTTTGAGAATGAAAGGGATTTTGTGGGCGTATTTTCGAGATACGCTGCCCAACACTCCTAGGGTGGTGGCGACAGCGTTGCAGCCTGCAGAAATTGCTAGTCTGATGATGTTTTCGCTGTCAAAATAAATGGGATTTGGTGCAAAAGAAGCGGCTGCTGAGTGTTCGATTCCTTGGTCTACTGGCAGGATGGATAAATAGCCGGTATTCGCCAAGCGTCCGCTAGAATAGAGTTGCTGGAGCGATCGCAAAACTTGAGGAGAGCGATCGGTTTGGGCGAAAATGCGATCGACCCAATCCGGGCCTGGCAGGTGCAACAAATCTTTAGAAACTTTTGCTTGATGGGTGAGCAAGTCTTCGGCTTCGTCGCCCAGCAAAGATGCGATGGAATTGGGAACTGATCGTGTAGCTGTCATGCAGATTTCCCTCTCAATTTCAATTTCAGGCTGATGATTGCAGACATTAGCCTTGCTGATATTGTAGCGAAAAAATCATTTTTTTCATCCCGGCAAAGATCGCCAGAGTTTTTAACAAGATTAGAGACAACATCAACTAGGACGCGCTACTCTAGAATAAGCTGGCAGTTTAGCTTTCCTCGCTGCTGCCCGCGATCGCCGATCGATACACCAATCCGCCATCACAATGTCACAAACTTACTTTGATTCTGAAAACGGTCACAAATCCTTCGAGATGCCCGGTGCCAAACCCCACTACAACCCCGATCGCCCCGGACAAGTAGAGCATATTTTCCTCGATTTAGTGCTGGATATTCCCAAACAAAGTTTTCGCGGCACTTGCAGCATCCGCATCAATCCAGTCCGCAGCGGTATTGACAAATTAACATTAGATGCTGTCAACCTGAACATTAAATCAGTAAAAATCGGCGAAACCGAGCAAAATTTCGACAGCGACGGCGAAGTGCTGCAAATTCACCTGCGCGAACCAACAGCAGCATACGAACCAATTACAATCGCGATCGAATACTCGGTCGAAAAACCCCAGCGCGGTCTCTATTTTGTCGGGCCGGACAAACACTATCCCGACAAACCAACACAAGTTTGGACTCAAGGCGAAGACGAAGATTCCCGCTTCTGGTTTCCGTGTTTCGACTATCCCGGACAACTCGCAACTTCCGAAATTAGAGTGCAAGTACCGAAACAACTTTTTGCAATATCTAACGGCGAATTAATTAGCACAAAAAATGACGGCGACGATAAGATTTATCACTGGTCGCAAACCCAGATCCACCCAACTTATTTAATGACCTTAGCCGTCGGAGATTTTGCCGAAATTAAAGACGAATGGAACGGCAAACCAGTTAATTATTACGTCGAAAAAGGCCGCGAAGCCGACGGCAAGCGCAGCATGGGCAAAACGCCCCAAATGATTGAATTTTTCTCTAAAGCATTTGGCTATCCTTACCCTTTTCCTAAATACGCTCAAGTCTGCGTCGATGATTTCATCTTCGGCGGCATGGAAAATACTTCGACAACTTTGCTAACAGATAGGTGCTTGCTAGACGAACGCGCTAGCCTTGACAATCGCGGTACAGAAAGCTTGGTTGCTCACGAATTGGCTCACCAATGGTTCGGCGATTTAGTAGTAATTAAACACTGGTCTCATGCTTGGATCAAGGAAGGTATGGCTTCCTATTCTGAGGTGCTGTGGACTGACAAAGAATACGGCAAAGAAGATGCGGCTTATTATATGTTGGGTGAAGCCCGCAATTATTTAGCTGAAGACAGTTTTCGTTACCGCCGCCCGATTGTCACTCACGTTTACCGGGAAGCGATCGAATTGTACGATCGCCATTTGTACGAAAAAGGCGCTTGCGTGTATCACATGATTCACGCCGAGTTAGGCGACGAACTATTTTACAAAGCAATTCACACTTTTGTGCGGGATAACGCTCACAAAACTGTAGAAACGATCGATTTGCTAAGGGCGATCGAAAACGCGACAGGCCGCAATCTAATGTTTTTGTTCGATCAGTACGTTTATCGCGGCGGTCATCCAGATTACAAAGTTGCTTATTCCTGGGACGGCGACAGCAAATTAGCCAAAGTGACTGTCACACAAACTCAGATCAAAGATAGCAAAAAGGACAACGGTAATAGCAAAGATGTCTTCGATCTAAAAATTCCGATCGGCTTCGGTTATAAGCCGGAAAAAGATGCAGGCGAGCGAAATTCTGCTAATATAAAAACTTTCACGGTTCGAGTGCACGAACGCGAGCAAAGTTTCTATTTTCCCTTAGAAGAGAAGCCCGCTTTTATCAGTTTTGATGTCGGCAATAAATACTTAAAAACCGTTGCTTTAGAGTATGGAGTTGCCGAATTAAAAGCTCAGTTGCAGTTCGACCCCGACCCGGTTTCCCGGATTTATGCAGCCAAAGCTTTGGCAAAAAAGGGAGGACTGGAAGCTGTGAAAGCGCTGTCAGAAGTTCTCAAAAAAGATCGGTTTTGGGGGGTGCGGGCTGAAGTAGCCGGTCAGTTAGTTGAAATTAAACTCGACCAAGCTTTTGAAGGTTTAGCAAGTGGTTTGAAAGATAAAGATGCTAGGGTTCGCCGCGCTGTGGTGAATGCGCTGGGTAAAATCAAGACTCACGAAACTTATAAGTCGCTGAGGTCGATCGTCGAAAAAGGCGACGACAGCTATTATGTAGAAGCGGCCGCAGCTAGTGCTATGGGCTCGATTGCAGGCGCTAATCCCGACGAAAAACCGACGGACGAACAGGTACTCAAAGAGTTAAAATTGGTACTGAAAGAACGTCAGGGCTGGAATGAGGTTGTGCGATCGGGTGCTATTGCCGGTTTGGCGCAAATGAAAACTTCTGAAGATGCGCTGAATCTAATTTTGAAATATACAGCCATCGGTACTCCGCAAGCTTTGCGCTTGGCTGCAATTCGTTCTTTGGGGACAATTTCAACAGGTCAAACTAAGCTTAATTTAGAACGAATTTTGCACCGATTGGCAGAATTATCTAAGGAGACGTTTTTCTTGACTCAAGTATCTGTGGTAGTGGCTTTAGGACAGATGGAAAATCGCAAAGCAATTCGGATTTTGCGTTCTTTAGCTGACCAAACTCCCGACGGCCGCGTCCGTATGATGGCTGATGAAGCGGTGCAAAGAGTGCAGAGAAATGCTGGTTCCGATGCAGCGGTGAAGCAGTTGCGGGAGGAGTTAGACCAGGTGAAGAAGGAGAATCAAGATTTGAGGAGTCGGATGGAAAATCTGGAGGCTAAGGCGAAGAAAGATTAGAGGGAAAACTGCATACTGGCGCGGATAGAGGCTGATTTTGGCGATCGGCTTTTATCTGCGTGTCGGTAGAGGATTGCGCGCAATTGCAATCATATTATTATTTTTCAGCATTGCATCTACAGTTATTAATTTCAACAGATAGAAAAAGCTAAATATCTTTATGCTACACTTGATTGTTGTTTCAACTGGGAAATAATCTATAATCAGAAGGCAATTTTTATTTTATAGCGATGGAGTGTTGATGAGGTTGAAGCAGCTTTTACATCCAGAAATATTGCCGAAAATATGAGTATAAAAACCGCTGTATTGGTAGAACAATCGGGAGTAATTCCGTACCGCATTCAAGACGGAGAAATTGAAGTAATGCTGATTACTTCTTCGGCTAGCAAGCGCTGGGTGATTCCCAAAGGGTTAATTGAACCTGACATGACTCCCCAAGATTCTGCGGCCAAAGAAGCTTGGGAAGAAGCAGGTTTGTTGGGTAAAGTGTTCCCGGATTTGCTGGGAATTTACGAGTATCAAAAGTCCGGGTGTATTTGTCAAGTAGGAGTGTTTTTACTGCAAGTGCAAGCAGTTCTGGAAGTTTGGCCGGAAGCTAGCAAGAGAAACCGGCAGTGGGTAAGTATTCCGAAAGCAATTAAGCGGGTTAATGAACCGGAACTCAAACTGATTCTTGCTGATTTGTCGCCTAAATTTTGGTGAACAATACCCAGATATCCGACTTCTTGAAGAAGTCGGGGCTGTAAAACTTCTCGACAAGCTGGAATCGGAAGTGCAGTCAAAGTTCAGCAATGTTAAGATTAAAATGTGCGCGATTCCAGGAGTCACTTACCAGGATTTAAGTCACCAAACAAGATTTCGCTCGCTATAGATTTCTCAAGTGGCTTGGCTCATAATGTGCGATCGCGATCGAGTCCAAAAAGAGATAGACTCATGTTTGACTGCCAACTTGTTGACAGTAAACTCCATGAAGTCATTAACTCATAATTTATGTTAGAATTTAATTCCACCTTCGTTTACCATAATAAATTGCCTTGGATTATAACTTTGATTGGAATCCAGCCAAAGAGAAGCAAAATATTCGCAAGCATCAATTAAATTTTCGTTTGGCATCAACTGTTTTCCGCGATCGTTCTCAATTAACAATATATGATGAAGAACACAGTCAAGATGAAGATAGATGGATTACCATAGGCTTAGATGAAACAGGAACTTTAAGGGTAGTTGTCCATACCTTTGAACAAACCGATCGCACCTCCTGTATAATTAGGATTATTTCAGCGCGTCAAGCTAATTTCATTGAAACCCAAGCTTATCAAGAGAGGAAATTATGAAATCAGAGTATGACTTTTCTTCATCAGAGCAAGGCAAGTTTTACCATCCTGATGCTACGTTTCATTATCCCATTTATCTCGAACCTGATGTCGAGGAATTTGTGACTAAAATTGCTGAACATAAAAAGATTGAGGTTCAAGTTTTGGTCAATGAATGGCTGAGAAATAACATTAAACTAATTCAAAGTATTGAGTAGGTGAGAAACCCAGTTTGTGTTCTCAAGTGGCTTGGCTCATAATGCCCGATCGCGATCGATCCCAAAAGGAGATAGACTCATGTTTGATTATAAACTTGTAGAAAGTAAACTCCATGAAGTCATTAACATCGTGAAACCACAACTGTCACAGACTCAAATAGAATTTATTGTTTCAGATATTCAAGTGGGCGAGTGGAATTTGGCATTAGAGACTTTGTGCGATATTCTCATTGAAGAAGAAATTTCCATAGATTTAAAGGGTTATGAACTTTTGCAAGAAGTGGGCAATATCTTGAACGTGGAACGGGAAACTTGGGAAATGTTAAAAGTCCACGTAACTCCTTGAGAAGAGAATATGTAGATGCGATCGCTGCAAATCCCAGGGAAATTGCAGCAAAAAGTCCAGATGCCTTAATACAGATTAAGCGTTAGCTGAGAGGAAAGGAAGGCTTTCGGCTAAGTTATCCTTAACTTCAATTCCTTGTTTTCTTGCCCAAAATTGGCTCAAAAAGTGGATTTGACGCAAACCAACAATTAAATTTAAACCCGGTACAAAAATCCACCAAACTGTTAGCGGTTCTTTGATTCCTTCTTGGCGGTAAAGTTCGTTGACTGTGCTGTAAAGTTTGAACTGCACGATGTAAATCCAAGCAATTCCGATGAAGGAAAACCAACCAAACCATCCGGGAACATCGGGGTCGAATATCCGCAAAGCTTGGGGAACGGCTACTCCTAAAACAAAGGGCAGCAAGCAAAGATTCCCAGACCAACCAGTGCCGTTATAGCGGCGCAATTCTTCTTGAATAATCCATTTGTACCATCCGTAATATAGCAGCAAGCTGACTGCGGACAGCAAAATTACTCGCCACAAAGAGCGGGGTTTACCTAAAGGTTTGTCGGACATTTTTTGAGGTAAGATATGAATGACTTTATTTATTGTATTAACATTTGTTAATTATTGCAAAATTGCTTCTCGGATCGATCGCGCGGTTGCAGGGGCCAGCAGAACACCGTTGCGGTAGTGGCCGCTGGCGATGAGAACGCGGCTGTTACCCGGAAGCGTCTCGATAATTGGGGCCGGCCGTCCTTCGGGCCGCGGGCGCAATCCCGACCATTTTCTGAGGATTTCAGCTTCGGCTAAGGAGGGACAAAGCGATCTCGCCCTCGCCATCACTTTTTCTAACATATCAGCATTCGCCGGAATTTCCCCGCCGTTTTCGGGAAATTCCACCGTCGCGCCTATCCAAAATTCTTGATTTGCCAAGGGTACAATGTGAACGTCGTCGCAAGTAATTACCGGCGTAAAATCTGGGTTTCCTAACGGATGTTTTAACCGCAAATGCAGCGCTTGTCCCAACACCGGGCGAATGTCAACCAATTGATTTAAGGATGCAGTGACAGCAGCAGAACCCAAACCAGCCGCCACAATTAGTCGATCGAACTCGCCACTGGCAGCAATCGCCGCCCCTTCAACTTCCACCCCAAATTCAAAAATCGCCCCATTTCGTTCAGCAGCATCCACCAAAGCCAAAGTTAGCGCCGTCGGATCGACTTGCCGGTCTTGAGGCGAATAAATCCCAGCAACAATCTTATCATTTAGATAGAGATGAGGGCAAAACTCGCGCACTCGTTCCACATCCCAAAGTTCCAATTTCCAACCTTGAGATTCGCGAATTGCTGCTAGTTTTTCCCATTTACTTAAATCCTCTCCCTCCGCACAAAGCATCAAAATTCCCTGTTTGTTAAAAGGAATTTTCCGCCCCGTAACTGCTTCCAATTCAGGAATTAAAGTTTCGTAGCGCTGAAGGCTGCTTTCCCTCAACTGCCAATTTCTGCCCTTAGTTTTGTGACTGATAACTCCCATCAAAACGCCGAGGGCCGCACCTGTAGAACCCTGTGCCGGCGGTTGTTTGTCGAATACTGTGACTTTGACTTCGGGGAATTTACTTAGTTCAAAGGCGATCGATGTCCCGACAATACCACAACCAATAATTGCAACGCGAACCATTCAATATTATATTTTCTATTTTATAGAAGAAGACCGGGCGGTTGAAACCGCGTCTCTACAAACTTTCACGCTACCAAAGCGGGTTGAAGAACGGACTGTTAAAATTACTTTGTGTTCTTCAGTCCGCAGGCGA
>NZ_JBARVX010000335.1:0-7113 GCF_049646505.1 Microcoleus sp. | reverse complement strand
CAAAAGTCGCTCTAACTGCCAATATCCCGGATTTGAAAAACCGAGAAATTCCAATTCCGAAGCATCAATTAACTCGAACAAAGTCTCGATATTGTAGTCAATTTCCTGCGGGTGAACGTACATATCGGCAAAACATTCGTCTCGCTGATTTTCTCCTGCCCAACGCTGTTTTTCGTACTTGACAAGACGGTTGTTTTCTGGTAATGAAGCAAAGATTTGACGGCCGACTTTCACACCATCGGGATAGTCGCCTTTTTGCGGGCCTTGGAGAAGTGCGATCGCCCTTTGCATCAGTTGAATCTCCCAGCGGCCGAGCTGGGAATACACAAAAATGTGCATCAAACCGCCCGGAGCCAACTTCGCAGCCAGCGCTTGAATGCCCCGGATCGGATCTGGCAAGTGGTGGAGCACGCCCACGCAGTTGATCAAATCAAACTCTCCCTCTAACTCGGCCGCATCGTAGATGCTGAGGTGGCGAAAATCGGCTTCTCGCGCCCCCGATCGCCTGCAGCGTTCTTGTGCTACCTTCAAGGCACCGGAACTAAGGTCGATCGCCGTTACGGACGCTTCCGGGTTGAGGTGAATCAGATAATCCGTACTCGAACCAGTGCCGCAGCCCGCATCTAAAATCCGAATATCGAGTTTTGGCGGCTTTTGGCCAGTGCAAAAATTGTAAGCATCAGGCCAACTCCAGCGCCAGTTGTAGCCGGGGGGCGGTTCGTCGGACAAAGGATCGGGGGGGAAAGGGAAAGTATCGTAAAGCCGCCGCACGGCAGCGCTGATATCGGGCGTAGTATCCATAGGTGGGTGAGGGGTTAGTGCGTGAGTTTTGAGATTGTCGCGAGCTGCCACAGAAGGGCGCTACGTGGTACACTGTTATTGTTTCGCGCGAGTCAATCTCAAATCAAAAATCTCAAATTTCAAATCGACTGACAGCTTGTGCGTAATAAAACTTATCATTTTTTCTCATATAAGCTCTCGTGAATCTATACAATAAATCTCGACAGGCTTTTTAACAAACGAGGACTGTCAATCACCCAATGCTGAGCTTTCGGGTAAAGCGGAGGCGTCTTTCGGCAAAAAGTAAAAGGCCCAGCAAAAGGCAGAAGAAAATTTTGGATTTTCTTGTTCCTGAATAAACGGCAGTTGCTGCGATCGCCCGCTCGTCAGCTTTCCTGCAAATAATTTTTGCCGGGGGTGTACGGGCAAAGCAAGGGCGGAGGGAGTGCCGCGTGCCTGTCTTCGGGTCGGACATTTCCCGGCAGGACGAAAGATGAAACCAAAACATTTTAATCTAAGAAAGTAAGCGCCCCAACCTCGTGACAGGTCAAGGCAAAAAGTAAACAAAGCAAAATACCTAGTTGTACCTGCATCAGAAGGCAAGGTTAGTCTGGGTAAATGCTGCAACGATTTAGATAGGGAGCGAAGGAGTCTAATGACTGTAAAAGCAAGTGGTGGAAGCTCAGTTGCGCGTCCGCAACTATATCAAACTGTACCGGTCGCAACTATTTCGCAAGCAGAACAGCAAGACCGTTTCCTACAGCGGGGCGAACTTAGCGAACTGGCAACTTATTTCAGTTCCGGTGCGATGAGGATCGCAATTTCTGAGACGCTGACGAGAAACTCAGAACTGATAGTGTCTCGGGCAGCCAACCGAATTTTTACCGGCGGTTCCCCGCTGGCATTTTTGGAAAGACCAGCAGAACCCGTGATGGCAGTGGCTGGTGCGGCTCGCGGCGGCTCGGTCAATACCTCTGAAGGCATGAAACTGGGAACTGTTACCTACGTTGAAGGTCGCGCTGGCGGCGGCAACGGTTCAGGCGGCAACGGCGGTGGCGGATTCTTGGGTTTGGGAAATCTGTTTTCGACTAACGGCGGCGGCGGCGGCGGCCCAATCCCAGCAGGATTTCAACCGATTAATGTCTCGCGCTACGGCCCGAGCAACATGACCAAATCTCTGCGGGATTTGAGCTGGTTTTTGCGCTACATCACCTACGCGATCGTCGCAGGCGACCCGAACATTATTTCGGTGAACGTGCGCGGATTGCGGGAAATTATCGAAAATGCTTGCTCTTCGGCGGCTACAATTGTGGCAATGCAGGAAATGAAGGCTGCATCCTTGGGTTATTTCAAGAATGATGAGGCCGGACGGGCGATCGTCGCACAGTATTTCGACGTAGCAATTACCGAATTCAAAGCTCCCACACCTTCAGACAAGGTGCGCCAGCGCGAAACCAACGACCAGCAAGGGCTGCAACTGCCTCAAATCTACTTCAACGCATCGGAACGACGATCGAAATTCGCGATGAAAACCGGTCTGTCGTCGGGCGAAAAGATTGAAGTAGTCAAAGCAGCTTACCGCCAAGTATTCGAGCGCGACATTACCCGCGCTTACAGCCAAAGCATTTCTGACCTGGAATCTAAGGTCAAAAACGGCGAAATCTCCATGAAAGAGTTTATCCGCCGTTTGGGTACATCTCCTCTGTACCGCCAGCAATTCTACGAGCCGTTTGTCAACAGCCGCGCTGTAGAACTGGCGGCCCGCCACTTCCTCGGCCGCGGTTTGAGCTCGCGGGAGGAATTTAGCAAGTATTTTGCGATCGTCACCAAAGGCGGCCTGGCAGCCCTCGTAGACGCGATGGTTTATTCCCAGGAATATTCCGACTACTTCGGCGAAGAAACAGTGCCTTACCTGCGCGGTTTGGGCCAAGAAGCTCAGGAATGCCGCAACTGGGGCCCGCAAATCGATTTGTTCAATTTCAGCGCTCCGTTCCGCAAGGTTCCTCAGTTCATCACCTTGTTTGCCGGCTACACCCAGCCTCTGCCAGACCAGCACGTTTACGGTATTGGTAACGATCCGCTCGAAATTCAGTTCGGCGCGATTTTCCCGCAAGAAACTCGCAACCCCAAAAACCGTCCAGCTCCCTTCGGCAAAGACACTCGCCGGATCTTGATCCGTCAAGGTGCGGGGATTGACAATCAATTGAGCAACCCGGCGGCTCGCGGTGCGGCTCCTGGTTCTCTGGGCCCCAAGGTCTTTAAATTAGACCAGCTCCCCGGTGGTTACGCATCTAAAAAATCAATTCGCGGTGTGTCTGGAAGCAGCTACAGCAGTGCTTCTAGTGTCAAATATACCGAAAGCTCCACCCAAGCGGTGATTCGGGCTGCTTACCTGCAAGTGTTCGGCCGCGATGTGTTCGACGGCCAGCGCCAAAAGGTGGCGGAAATTAAGCTGGAAAACGGCGACATTCCGATGCGCGAGTTTATTCGGATGTTGGCGAAGTCCGATGTGTTCCGCAATATGTACTGGAGCAAGCTGTACGTTTGTAAGGCGATCGAGTACATCCACCGCCGACTCCTGGGACGCCCTACCTACGGCCGCCAGGAAATGAACGCTTACTTTGACATTTGCTCCAAGAAGGGTTTCTACGCGCTGGTCGATCGCATGATTGACAGCATGGAGTACAACGAAGCTTTCGGAGAAGATACGGTTCCCTACGAGCGCTACGTAACTCCTGCAGGTTTGTCGATGCGGACAATGCGTACAGGCTCCTTTGGTGAGAAAAAGGTCAACGTTGAAGCGCCGACAGAAACACCTCGGTTTGTTGAACTTGGTACTGCCGGCTCTCCGGGCGATGTCGAGCTGCAAAATCGCATCGTTCAAGGTGTCAGCAAGCGGCGCGAACAAACTAAGGTGTTCAAGCTGACAACTACTTCGGACAAAGTAGCTTTGAAAACTTTAATTCAAGCTGCTTACCGTCAAGTTTTTGAGCGCGACATCAATCCGTATGTTGTGAAGAATGAATTCACGGCGCTGGAAAGCAAACTGGGCAACAATGAAATTAATCTCAAAGAGTTCATTGAAGCTTTGGGCTGCTCGCCGCTGTACGTCAAACAGTTCTACGCACCTTATCCCAATACTAAGGTGATTGAGTTAGGAACGAAGCACTTCTTGGGCCGCGCTCCTCGCAATCAAGCGGAGATTCGGACGTACAACCAAATCTTGGCAAGCCAAGGGATTAAGGGCTTTATCAACGCGATGTTGAACAGCGTTGAATATGCTGAAGCGTTTGGCGAGGATACTGTTCCTTACCGCCGCTTCCCGACTCTCCCTGCTGCCAATTTCCCGAATACTGAAAGGCTGTACAACCAGTTGACTAAGCAGAATGCTGATGTTGTGGTTCCGAGCTTTGAGCCGGTGGCTGCTGCTGACAGAAGCTAGATTGATTTGAGGTTTGAGCTCTTAAATTAGTTGTAATTTAATGTCTCAAATTAGTTGAGGGGCTGGCGTAATTGCTAGCCCTTTTTTTGATATAATTTGGAGTTTTTTTACCGCAGAGGGCGCAGAGGGCGCTGAGTGAGGAAGGAGACGGAGGAGAGGGAAGCGCGATCGCGCATTAATTTATTGAAGTTGGTACAATTCGATCGTCTGTTTTATTTTTGGCTGTTGTTTTTCTGATTTTGTGAACGCCAGCAAAATGCGATTGTTGACGGTGGGTGAGGGTTTGAGGATGAGAGTTATATCAATTCCGGTTGCACTCATACATGATGTTAACTGTTAACTGTTAACTGTTAACTGTTAATTTACTATTCCGATGAAGAGAGGATTTGATATTATACCATTTTTATAAAGATGTGCTATGGATGAAGTCTTAGCCCCCCCGAAATCGCGGGGGGGTGGGGGGGGGTAATATCTAGCGCTACTTTATGAAATTGGTATTAACCGATTTTCTTTGACAGAATCTGCACGCAAGTAGTCGGGAATCACGCTGAAGCCAAATCCTGATGCTGCGGCTTGTCTAATTGCTCTTAAATATCGATTTCCGATCGGGAAATTATCTGTGTTTATGTGCCTAGCACCTGCGGTTGAGCTATAAATCAAAGATATATGCAATGCAAATCGATTCGGTTAACCGCAATAAAATACCTTCTTCCGAGAACATTACCGTCAATTCTTCGTCTTTGATTTTAATATGCAAATTCGCGCAATCTGTTTGTAGTGATGGCTTGATATCATTTCCGGTTACACCGTCAGGTGATGTTGACTGTTGACTGTTGACTGTTGACTGTTGACTGTTGACTCGATTTTATTATTCCGATGCAACCGGAAACGATATGAGTTGTCTTGAAAATTACAGGACTAAAGTCCTAACGCTTGAACCAACTGTATTTAAGTAGGAGTTGTGATGGCGGATTCCGCTATACATCTAAATATTTACAGCCCAATAAAACATCAAAATCAACTGGCAAATTGTTCTGATTCGTACAATAGTTAAATGAAGAAGTTATTAAGGCATAATGTTATCAAACAGAGAACAGGGTATGGAACTAAATTTACAGAAATTTTATAAAGCTTGCAATCCCAGCTACACCTTGGCAGTAGCAAATCAAGAAGACCGACAATACTATATCGATTTCTCTTCAGTGCGGGGCGGTACAATCGTAGAACAATTGGAGCGCACCATCAGCCGCCTGTCCCCGGACGTGCCTACCTGTCAGTTGTTCACCGGTCACATCGGCTCTGGCAAATCAACAGAATTGCTGCGGCTGCAAGCTCAATTGCAGGAGCAAGGATTTCATGTTGTTTACTTTGAGTCTAGTAAAGACTTAGACATGGCTGATGTGGATATTACTGACATTTTGTTGAGCGTTGCCCGTCAGGTGAGCGAAAGTATTGAAAGAATGCAAATCAAGCTGCAACCAACTGGTTTTAAAGCTTTGCTCAAGGGGGTTGCTGATGTTTTTCAAACTCAAATAGATTTGAGGGCTGAAGCTAATGTTCCCGGTTTTGGAGAAATAAATGCTAGCACTGAGGGAGAATTTTCTCTGGCGCTGGGAATTGGCAAAATTACGGCTAAGGCGAAAGATGCTCCGAATTTGCGATCGGAGTTGCGGCAATATTTGGAGCCGCGTACTAATGTAATTTTAGAGGCTCTGAATAAGGAGTTGCTCGAACCGGCAAATCAAGAACTGAAACGCCAAGGGAAACAGGGACTTGTGGTAATTATCGACAATCTCGATCGCATCCACCTGTGCGCGAAACCGACGGGGCGCTTGCAGCCGGAATATCTGTTTGTCGATCGCGGGGAGCAGTTGGCAAGACTAAATTGCCACATCGTGTATACAATTCCTTTGGTGCTGATTTTCTCTAACGATTTGGGCCAGTTGACCAATCGCTTTGGGGTAGATCCGAAGGTTTTGCCGATGGTGCCGGTGCAGTTGAGCGACGGTTCTGAGTGTGTAGAGGGTGTGGAATTGCTGCGGCAGATGGTTCTGGCGCGGGCTTTTCCGACGGTGGAACCATCTGGGCGCTATGCTTTGGTTGACAAAATTTTTGATTCTGCTGAAACTCTCGATCGCCTGTGTCGAGTTAGCGGGGGCCATGTCCGCAATTTGCTGCAACTTTTGTATAGCTGTCTGCAAAAACAAGACCCTCCTCTGTCGCGGGAAACTTTGGAAAATGTGATTGTTCAGCGCCGCCACCAGCTTACTTTGGCGATCGAAGCGGATGAGTGGGAATTACTGCGCCAAGTATCAGCTACTAAAATTGTCAGCGGGGAAACTAAATACCAAATCTTGCTGCGAAGTCTCTGGGTGTTTGAATACCGCTACGGCGAGGATTATTGGTTTGATGTCAACCCGATTTTGGCGGATGCTAAGGAGTTTCGGCAAACAGTTTAGGGTTGACGGTTGACGGTTGACAGTTGACAGTTGACAGTTGACAGTTATCTCCCTCACTCGGCGATTGAAATCGCCGAATCATCAACGGTCAAATAACTAACAAAAATGATTAAAGGCACTACTAAAATATTGGGAGTAATCGGTCATCCGATCGCGCATTCTCTGTCGCCGGCGATGCACAATGCTGCCATTTCCCACTTGGGAGTCGATTTTGTTTACTTGCCGTTTCCGGTAAAACCAGGGGATTTAAAAGCTGCTCTTGCAGGATTTGCTGCGATCGACCTTCGGGGATTTAGCATCACGATTCCTCACAAACAAGCCGTCTTACCGCTGCTGTCGTCGGTTTCGCCGATCGCCCGGGCGATCGGCGCAGTCAATACCGTATACCGAACTGACAAAGGTTGGTGCGGCACAAATACCGACGTTGAAGGC
>NZ_JBARVX010000334.1:0-17030 GCF_049646505.1 Microcoleus sp. | reverse complement strand
CCATTCCCAATCCCCCATTCCCAATCCCCCATTCCCCATTCCCATAATCTAGAGTATTTTTTCTAATCCGTAAACGAGCGATCGCAATTCTATGATTTTTCGCACTGATAACAAAACTCCGGGCATATAACAAGCGCGATCGCTCGTATCGTGTCGTAATGTATAAACTTGACCAGGGCCGCCAAAAATTACTTCTTGGTGGGCAATTAAACCGGGTAAACGGATGCTGTGAATCCGAATTCCTTCGTCGGCTAAAGAGCCTCTGGCACCGGGCAATTTTTCGGTTTCTTCTACTTGGGCGGGATTGAACGTTTTCCCCATTTCTGCTAGCATTTGGGCGGTTTGGATGGCTGTGCCGCTGGGAGCGTCGGCTTTTTGATTGTGGTGGAGTTCGATAATTTCTACGTGTTCAAAATATTGAGATGCTGTGACGGCGGCTTGTTGCAGCAGCACCATGCCGATCGAGAAATTGGGTACAATCAAACAACCTATGCTGGCTTTGTCGGCAAATTCGGCTAGGTTTTGAATTTGGGCGGTACTCAATCCGGTAGTGCCTACTACGGGCCGTATACCGTAAGCAATAGCCGATCGCACGTTTTCGTAAACTGAGGAAGGGTGCGTAAAGTCCACCATCACGCCCAACTGCTTTTCCTGAGCGGCTAAGGCCAGCATTCCTTGCAAGTCGTCGGTGATGGGAACTTCTAACGGGCCGCACCCGGCTAATTCTCCCGCATCGGCGTTGAGGGACTCAGGAGAGCGGTCTACAGCGCCAAATAAGGTCATGTCGCTAGCACTGGCGATCGCCTTAATTACTTCGCGGCCCATCTTGCCGCCAGCACCGTTAACAATCACCGGAATCGGAAGTTGATTCGCCATAATCTCAAAAATATCCAGAAAGTTCGATCGACTAAATTTTAACGCTTGTGGAAACTTGGGGAAACGGAGGAATCCCAGACAGCACTTTTCGGCAGATACGATTCAAACCCAGTTTCCCATCCGAGAAATACTTTGCCAAATCGATTAATTAGCTTACATAAACTCGGTTTCGGCACAAGTTCTGAAAAAATTATACTCAATCTCATAATAAGCTCAATTCTGTAAGAACAAACTTGTGGTTAGCTTTCTTTGCACCCCTATATGTTTGCTGTGACTGCCAAATTTTCTCGAAATCTTTGTTCTGCACTGTCTGTCGCAACTGGCCTGAACCGGAGTTCTCAGGGCCGGCGGGTCAGGATTTTGCCTGCTTTGTTGGCAGGCGCAACTGTAACGCTGCTGAATACCGGAGCTCGGCGGTTGGGGTGGTATCAAAGCTTGGAATTGGGGACTTTTGACTCGTTGGTGCGCTTGCAGCCGGATGCGGGCCCAGATCCGCGGCTGCTGGTAGTGGGAATTTCTGAGGCGGATATTCAAACTCTGGGGAGGTTTCCGATTTCCGACGGGGCGATCGCCCAAACCTTGACAAAACTCCAAAAGTACCAGCCAAAAGTCATCGGTTTGGACTTGTACCGCGATTTGCCTCAAGCCCCCGGACACCAAGAATTGCTGGCCGCGCTGAAAGCACCGAATGTGGTGGCGATTACTAAATTGAACGATTCAGACAGTCGGGGAGTGCCCGCCCCTCCGGGGATGCCGCCCGATCGGGTCGGTTTTAACGACTTCGTGCTCGACCCAGACGGCGTGGTGCGCCGCAGTTTGCTCTCAGTCGCGAAACCCGACAATAGTGCTGCTTCCTCGTTTTCTTTGCAAGTGGCTTCGCTGTATCTCAAGGACAGGGTGCAGCCGACAGATAGCCCTGTCAATCCCCATCAAATCAACTGGGGAAAAGCAGAATTTCTGCCTTTAAAATCTGACAGCGGTGGCTATGCAAATCTCGATGCTAGAGGCTACCAAATTCTGCTCAAATACCGTTCTGCTCTCGGGGTGGCGCGACAAGTCAGTATCCAGCAGGTATTGAAGGGCGAAATTGATCCGAGTTGGGTAAAGGACAAGATTGTGCTGATCGGAACGACTGCACAGAGTACCAGAGATGTGTTTCTCACGCCCTACAGTCCGGTTAAAAAGCAAAATCCGAAAATGCCGGGGGTGCTGCTGCACGCTCAAATGCTCAGCCAAATATTGACTGCTGTTTTGCAGGGGCGATCGCTGTTTTGGGTGTGGCCAGAATGGGCAGAAATTCTGTGGAACGCTGCTTGGGCGGTGCTGGGCGGGCTTGTGGCTTGGCGGATTCACCACCCCTTGCGGGCGGGATTGGTTGTGGGTGCGGCTTTGGTGGGGCTGTTGGGGATTAGTTTTGTGATTTTTACTGAGGGTGGGTGGGTGCCGCTGGTGTCGCCGGCTGTGGGTTTGGTGGTGACTGGTGCGGGGTTGAGCGCTTACAGGAAGCTTTACGATGCTTTTCACGACTCTCTGACTGGTTTGCCGAATCGGGATTTGTTTGTAGAGTGTTTGGGGCGGGCGATCGCCAATACTAGGCACCACCGCAGCTATCTGTTTGCGGTGCTGTTTTTGGATTTAGACCGATTTAAGGTGATTAATGATTCTTTGGGTCATTTGGTGGGGGATGAGTTGCTGATGGCGGTGGTGGTGCGGTTGCAGGCAAGTCTCAGTCGGACGGATACTGTGGCGCGGGTGGGGGGCGACGATTTTGCAATTTTGGTGAGGAATGTTGATGCCCAGAGTGCGGTGGATTTGGCCGATCGCATTCACCAAGCTTTAATTGTGCCTTTTGAACTCAGAGGCCAGGAAGTGTTTGTCACCGCTAGCATCGGGATTGCGGTGGGCGGCGAACCCGCACTGGCGATCGGGCAACAGCCGGAACACTTGCTGCGGGACGCTCACACGGCTATGTACCGCGCTAAGGCTTTGGGAACGGGAAGGTATCAGGTGTTTAATGCTGCGATGCACGATTTGGCGTTGGAGAGGTTGCAGTTGGAGACGGATTTGCGGATGGCTGTAAAACGTCGGGAGTTTTTGCTTTACTACCAGCCGTTTGTGTCTTTGGCCAGCGGCAGGATTATTGGGTTTGAGGCTTTGGTGCGCTGGCAGCACCCGCAGCGGGGCTTGATTTCGCCGGTTAAGTTTATTCCGGTGGCTGAGGAAACGGGGGCGATTGTGCCGCTGGGCGAGTGGGTTTTGGAGGAGGCTTGCCGGCAGTTGCGGCTGTGGGAGGGAATGTTTGATTTCGATCGACCTTTGATTATGAGTGTAAATTTATCTGGGAAGCAGTTTGCTCAGCCGGATTTGATCGATCGCATTCAGGCTATTTTAGAAACAACGGGTTTGAGTGCCAAGAGTTTGAAGTTGGAGATTACTGAGAGTGTGGTGATGGATGATGTGGAGTCGGCGATCGCGGTTTTAAAGGAGATGAAAGCGCTTAATGTCAAGTTGGGAATTGATGATTTTGGTACTGGTTATTCGTCGTTGAGTTATTTGAGTCGGTTTCCTACGGATACTTTGAAGGTTGACAAGTCGTTTGTGGGGCTGATGGAGCTCGAAAGCGAGGGGGAAAATGTGGCGATCGTGCGGACGATTGTGGCGCTGGCTCACGCTTTGGGGATGGATGTGATTGCTGAGGGTGTGGAGACGGCGGCACAATTAGCTCGGTTGAGGGCGATCGGCTGCGAATACGGTCAAGGTTATTTTTTTGCTAAGCCTTTACCGAGCGAGGCTGCTACTGCTTTAATGGCTTCTGAGCCGCAGTGGTAGTTATTGGTTGTTGGTTATTGGTTATTGGTTGTTGGTTATTTGTTATTGGTTATTGGTTGTTGGTTATTGGTTGTTGGTTATTGGTTGTTGGTTATTTGTTGTTGGTTGTTGGTTAATACCGTCGCCCGCAAGCATTGTTCTTGCAGACGATCGCACTTTTGAGGCTAACCGTCATCGAGCTATCAGGTGCGATCGGCTAGTTTTGTGCGAAACGCGGCTTAATTATCATAAAACTTTACGCAATCATGTAGTGTTGGGATTCTACTCGTTACCAGTCCGAGCGAAAGCAACGCTTCAGGGGCGAGGAAGAGCCGACCTTTTCGCAGGCGAGGCTCTTCAAGAATGACATCGATTCCTAGCCTCTTAACCAGTTATTGAAAATGATGCGAGGATTGCTATATATGGGGTTGCTTATAAAAATTGACCCATCTTTTTTTACCACAAATCGGTCTAACCTTTGTTAGCAATGGCTCAAGACGGGGTTGTCACCCCCTGAATAATACGATGAGACAAAGAATATCTAGTAGGGCAAGAAAAACTCTTTCATTCTCCAAAAAACTATCCAATCATATTGGGGCTATTTCGTATTTTATTCATGAGTATAACGCCAGTTTATCTATCAATTAAAACCCTGGATTTTCATTGCTATGCAGGACTACCTAATTTGTCTGCATTTTTTGCAGAATCTGCTCTCGGCGCCTCGCAGCAACTTGCGGCCAAGTAAACTCCAAGGCTCGCTTGCGGGCGGCTGCTCCCATCTGAGCGCGCAAACCCTCAGAATTAGATAGTTTTCGCAGTCCCTCGACCCAGGCGTCTGCATCGTAGGGCGACAGAATTATCCCCTCAATACCATCACGCACAATGCCACCGCCTCCCATCGGTGAAGCCAGAATGGGCAAACCGTAACCCATCGCTTCATAGGTGACGAGTGGGCTACCTTCCTCAAGACTGGGAAAAGCAAAAAAGTCAGCTTGGCGATAGGCGGAACTGTAGTCCACAGCATAATCCATGTGAATTACGTCAGGACGTTGCAGCAAATCGCCACAAGTTTCAGCGATCGCCGGTTCGAGTTCGCCAAAAATTGTCAGCTTTCCCTTAATCCCAGCTCGTTCCCAAGCCCGCAACAGCAGATGAACTCCTTTGCGGACGCAGACATAGCCTAGGAACAGAATGTTAATTTCCTCTGACGGCGGTTTTTGGGATTGATAATTGGGGAAACGCTCAGGCGACCACCCTTCAGTAGTTAACAGCAGTTTATCTTCAGAAACTCCGGCTTCTTGAAATGATTTTGCTACTATTTGACTAGGGCAAAACAAAAAGTCAATTACCTTGAGTTTTTGATCTTCGATCTGAATTGTTTCTGGGGTAATTTCGTGTTGAGGTTCCAATCCCAAGCGAGAGTAAGCATCGTCAAGGATTCTCTTAGCTTGGCTTTGAAGGCCATTAACTCGCTCTGCAAAAATCGGCTTGTTCTGCTTGTTAACGCTATTTACAACATCTAATGAGATACCGGGCCACAAGTAAGCAGCATCAAAATCTTTGATATCTTTGAGAAAACGCTTCTCTGCCTTGATTTGGGGAAGACTGGGGCTGAGGTAATACAGTTTTTTCAGAAATGACGGAATTGCTTCAATTATATTTGAGTCGCGACAGGAGCGATCGCAGCTCGGGACAACCATGCGAGCCTTCAGCTCGGGGCCTTGCCATTCTTTGCACACTGAAAAAAATACGTGGCTGATGGCTCGATTATTGCAATGTATTGGGAATAAAGCACTCAGTTTTAACATAACATTAAGCTTCTATTTGCCTCGAAACTACTTAACACCGTCAGGGTCATTAAGTAAATCAACCTAATTCAACATAAGACACGATTTTCATATCTTATTCTCGATTTATTTAAATGCTGCAAAACTCTGCGTATTCTGTTGTTTTAAGTTGATTTACTTGCTAATTACCAATTCCCCAAAAAAATAATTATTGCGATGCAACCTGATTTGAGATCGGGAGTCAAGCATCAACAATAGGATGCTTAACTTTTAAGGGTGGACGCAATCATAATATTTCAGGACTTTAGCCTGCGGTTGCTAAAACAGGATTTTTAGCTTTGCCTGCCCCCAAACACTTTTTCACACCAGCAATTACATCTTCCACATCTGCATCTGTTAATTTTGCCGAAATCGGCAAGCTAACTGTATGACGCCCAATGTAGCTAGCATTCGGATAGTCTGCGGTGTCCCATCCAAACATTTTTTGATAGATAGGATGTTCCGGCATACTCATGTAATGTACGCCGACACCGATATTTTCAGCATTGATAGCGTTGAGAAACTCGTCGCGGCTGACTCCTGTTTTGGCTTCATCTACCAGAATTGTGTACAGGTGATAACCGTGAATCGTATCCGGTTCCGGGTTGGCTGGCAAAGTAATCGGCAAATCCGCAAATGCTTCGTTGTAGCGCTGCCAAATCTGCTCCCGCCGCTGCCAATAAGGGGTGACTCGTTTTAATTGATGAATGCCGATCGCAGCTTGGATATCCATCATATTGTATTTAAAGCCGACTTCCACCACTTGGTAGTGCTTGTAACCCGAATCGCTGAAGCGCTTCCAGGCATCTTTGTCCATACCGTGCAGTGCTAAAATGTTGAGCCTGTGGCTATCTTCTTGACTCTTTGCCAGAATCATTCCTCCTTCGCCCGTGGTGATGTTTTTGGTGACATAAAAGCTGAAACATCCGAAGTCTCCAAAGGTGCCTGCTTTGCGCCCCTTGTACTCTGTTTCGATCGCGTGAGCGCAATCTTCAATTAACTTCAAGTTGTGGCGGCGAGCAATATCGCAAAGCGCATCCATATCGCAGGGACGCCCCGCGAAGTGAACCGGCAAAATTGCCTTAGTTTTGGGAGTTATTTTAGCTTCGACTCGATCCGGGTCAATATTCATTGTCACCGGATCTACATCCGCCAGTACCGGTGTTGCTCCGGCGTGAATAATCGCATTAACTGTAGCGCAAAAAGTCATCGGAGTAGTAATGACTTCATCCCCCGGTTGCAAGCCAGCAGCGAGGACGCTCAAGTGCAGTCCCGCCGTACAGGAATTGACTGCAACCGCGTACTGGGAACCCTTGTAAGCATTGAATTCGTTTTGAAACCTCATGACTTTCGGGCCAGTACCCAACCAACCTGTTTTCATGGTTGCCACCAATTCTTGAATTTCAGCATCTTCGATCGCCGGAGCGCCGAAAACCAAGAAACGGTCTTTTGGACGAATAGAATTGTTGTTCATGTTGCTAGTTTTAGCCAGTATATAGAGTTGATGGACTTAAAGTGTACTACCCTGACAAGTACGATTTGAATTGGATTTGGATTTGATGTGCTGTTAATTAATGCAGTCTCTCACCGTTTTTTTTCAACTTTTTTGAGTCAAGAGTTTTGGCGAAGGCGTTGCACAATGGCATTTTTTCTAACACGAGCTTACTAAAGACGGGCTGTTTTTTCGCGATCGCCTGACTCTGACACAGTGTTTGTCTATCTTAAGATACAGAATCTGCAATGTCCAGCCGATGCTATTTCAGTTTATGGGGGAGGATCTGCGTGCAAACTTTTGTAATGTTCTTCAAAAGCTTGTTTTCGGTTGTACAAGCGAGCCAGGACGATCGCACTAACAGTACAAAAAAGCTTTTACCGAGCCGGAGATGCTCCCGTTTATGGGGAATACACAAGCACTTGCCCGCATTTTTAACTTTAAATAATTTATTCAAAAAAAATATTTTGTTCTATTTAAAGTTACGGTAAATCATAGAACATCTATCTTGAGATAGATATTCGATCGGGTTCTGCTAAATTGATATAATTTTTGTACGGGTTTCCCTCACCGACAATAATTGCCTAAAACCAACGATAAGGGTAAACCCGCGCCGATCGGATACGATCGGTAATTACCCAAACTTGATATTACAGCCAAGTTACAAGTTATAAAATTTAAGCTTTTCAATTTGAGATTTGGAACTGACTGATTTCCGTCAGGTTGAGAGCTTGTCTACCGCTGCATTCTTTTTTGAAACCAATGTGAAAATCAGGCAAAATTTGCCCAAATAAAATGTGACTCCGGTGTAATTTATGCAGGTGCAGAAACATTCTGCCCGAACTCGCACAAATCAACGCTCCTTGACACAATTCCCTACAATCTAGGCAATCTAATCTTGTTCAAAATATCTTGCAGCCGTTCGGAAACGCCACCCAATTGTTCCGACAAAGCGACAAGTTTACCGTAAGCTTCAACTAACCGATCGCCCTCAACATAAACTTCTGGGGCCGGATAATTCTTCACCGCTTCCAGCAGCGTAATCTCGTTATCATTAGTTGCAGACAGCACCAAGGCCGAGCTCAAAGCTTCTCGATTTGCCTTCCCAGAAGGATTGCGAATTACCTGACCCACTTCATCGAGAATAATTTCCCCAACCTTGCTGTTGAGCGTTCTATCCAAAAACCTTTGACTGACTTTCACCGGTCTCGTCAGACTGCGGCGAACTGCTTCCGGGTCTTTTTTTGCCTGGCCCAGCAGCATTTCCAACCCTGGGGACATTTTCCCAGTTTCTGCAAAAATTTCTAATTCGCTGACTGGTAAAGTCATTCGGATCGCACTGTATTTGAGCACTACCTTTTCGGCCGCCGCCGCAGCACTGCTGTAAAATACAATTCCCGCACCTGCAGCTAAAAATAGCGTCCACCGCACTTGGAAAAATGACTGGCTCATAGTAAAATCTCCCAACATTTTTTTCTAATTAGACTTTGACGGATGACGATCGGGATTTGGAGCGCGGGCTACCGAGTTACATTATTTTTGGGAACTGGTATATTGCGTATGTCGGACGGTTGTTTAAAAACTCGGTTCAGCGCGCTTGTACGGGATCGGTTGTGCTTGTGGCGCACCCTATTGATTGTATCTCCCAATCTCCCGCTCCTAGCAAAATAGCCAGCGCCAGCTTTCTTGTTAATGAAGGCTGGCGCTGGGCTTAAATTTATTTTATATATTTAGGGTCTTTATGAAAGCTGACCCCAATTGAAGGAAGTAAAAGCGGCTTATGATTAGGGTCTTTAAATTTGCTGACCCCAATTGAACCCACTCCTTAATAATGACAGGGATCGATCGCCAACCAGGCTTTCGTAATAATTTCTTTATAATTCTAACTTTTCTTTGCCTCAAATATATTTTTATATCGATTTGTCAACTTTTGTTACTTTGACTTCGGCGATCGGCTCTGGGCGCGCTGCTCCAGGCGAAACAGAAACACCATCAGAGCCACGACTCCGACTTGGAGGGCAAAATTTGGCAAAGCAGAGCCGATTTCCCGGCCCGAAGCAATTTTAGCGAGGAAAACCACGCCGCCGACAAAGCCAGAAGCGCCGCAAGCTAGATAAATAAACTGTCGCAGAGGCCGGTAGGGAGCGGCCATTTCTGCGGTTAAACGCTCGTATTGTTGGCGGCTGAGGTTGCGGGGGTTTTTGGGGGCGGTGCGATCGTCCGAATTTGGAAGTGGCATAAATTTAAGAAATAAGTAAATTAGGATTGGACAAAAAAAACCGGTTTCTACCAAAAACAATCTGGCCGAGGCAGTAATACCATTTTTCTTTCATATGTGCTACTACCCCCCCCACTCCCCCCCGAAATAAGGGGGGGTTGGGGGGGTAATATCTAACGCTACTTTATGAAATTGGTATAAATACAGCAGAAAAACCTGGTTTTTGGTGCTGTGTACGCAACTTCAGTAAATATTATACTACAACAAATATGTCACAACTGCCACCATAAATCACTGCTGAAGCAACAGCACAACTGTTTGCAAACAGCCGATAAAAACACCCAAAATCCCTCCTAAATTTACAATTCCCTGCAACTCGCTTTTGACAATTCCCTGAATTGCTAGCTCTAATTCTTCGGGAGAAGTGCCTTTTACTCGATCGACAATCACCTGGTCGATATTTAAAATCGGGATCGCCTGAGCTACAATATTTTCTAAATCCCGCTCTAGATAGCGATCTAAAACCAAAGCCAGTTCTTTGCTGACAATTTCCAGGGAAGCGCTCATTACCGCTGAAGTTTGCAATCGATTCAGAATCAACCGCGAAATATTTTCCCAGTCAATAGATTTGCTCAACCCGTCAAGTACCTCCGTACCCCGCTGTTGAACGTAGGTGCGAACGCTGTCGCGCATAGTTTTTCGCAACTGTCTTACAGTGGAAACCGGTAAGTTTTGCATTGACAAATTTTGCAGCCATTCCTGAAGTCGCCCGCGAATTCCCAAAGAAATTGTTAACTCTGCTAACCGCTTATTTGTTGCTTCTCTGTCGTCGAGACAAAAAGTCCGCAGCCGAGTTAAAGTGTTCCGCAAACCAAACAAATTGGCGACAACCCAATAAGTGCCGCTGGTTTTTTCTCGAAACCCTTCATCGATAATCGAAATATTGCGATCGGTCAAAAAGTCAATTAAAGCCTGCCGCAGCACTTCCGGCGGTATTACTACCTGCAACAGCCAATCAGCCAACTGAGCAGCCTGAGCTTCTGTTAGCTGAATTTCTAGCAAAACTTGGTCAAAAATTTGATTTAGCTGAGCTTCTAAAAAATCTTCCCGGCGCGCCAAAACTTTGAGAATTCGCGGCACAGATTCTCCCAGCAAATCTCGCAGAATGTTAGCGAGAATTTTAGATGTTTTTTGTTCTGCGTCTGCTTTTACCTGATCCAGCGCCAACTGCAGCAGCCAGAGAATTATCGACTGTATCCGCTCGGTTTGCAAAAGGCGGCGCGCCAAATTTTGCAATTCTTGCGGTGTCAGCAGCGAACCCATAATTGTGTCAGAAATTCGCTTGGCCAAGCGTTCTTGGTTGCGCGGAATCAAGCCGGGAGTGAAAGGCAATTGCCGCCCTTTGATATAAATAGCTCGATAGGGACGGAACAGCATTTTGATAGCTATATCGTTAGTGAAATAGCCAATAATTCCTCCCACTACAGGTGGGGCAAACAACAGCCAAATGTTAGACGGATTCATCAATAATTTGGAATTGGGAATTAGTCAGTAGTCAGTAGTCAGTAGTCAGTAGTCAGTAGTTATTAGTTAACAGTCAGTAGTCAGTAGTCATTAGTCAGTAGTCATTAGTCATTAGTCATTAGTCAGCAGTCAGCAGTTATTAGTTAACAGTCAACAGTCAACAGTCAGCAGTTAACAGTCAACAGTCAGCAGTTAACAGTCAACAGTCAGCAGTCAACAGTTAACAGTCAACTGACTAATACCAATACTCCCATCATAGCTCCAGCAATGGGATAGTGGGTGGCTGCGGCAAATCCGGCTTGGCGGGCGATCGCGACTTGCTGCTGACCGATCGGGAATTTTTCTAAACTAGGATTAATGTAGGCATATTCTTGAGTCATCCCAAATTGCTGAGCAATTGGCACCACGAGACTGTCAAGATAAAACTGCTGAAAGCTCCGCATGAGGGAATTGCTGGGGCGGTGGAGGTCGAGAATCGCCGCTTTTGCGCCCGGTTTGAGCACGCGGTGCAATTCTTGAAGGCTGCGGGGGATGTCCGTCACGTTACGCAAGCCGTAACCCATTGTGGCGCAGTCGAAGTAATTGTCGGGAAAAGGCAAGTCTAGGGCGTCAGCTTCTACCCAAGAAATGGGACTAGAAGGGGTGAGAAAAGGTCGATCGCGCCTGGCCGCCACAGCCAATTGTTCGGCAGAAAAATCTACTCCAAATACGCTGCCTGTCGGCCCTGCTTGTTTGGCTAGCAGCAAAGCTAAATCCCCGCTACCGCAGCACAAGTCCAAACAAGTATTTCCCGGACTCGCGCTGCTCCATTTCACCGCCATTTGCTTCCAAATCCGGTGTTGTCCAAAGCTCAACCAGTCGTTCATTTGGTTGTAAACTGGTGCAATTCGGTTAAAGATATTTTTAATTTGTTCGGCGTTATTAGTCATTTGTTATTTGTTATTTGTTATTTGTTATTTGTTATTTGTTATTTGTTATTTGTTATTTGTTATTTGTTATTGGGAATGGGGAATGGGGAATGGGGAATGGGGAATTGGGAATTGGGAATTGGGAATTGGGAATTGGGAATTGGTGATTAGTAAGTGGTAATTGGTAGCAACTAACCAATAACCAATGACTAATGACTAATGACTAATGACTAATGACTAATGACTAATGACTACTGACTAATGACTAATGACTAATGACTAATGACTAATGACTAATGACTACTGACTACTGACTACTGACTACTGACCTTGAAAACTCGTCAGTACCAAAGCAACTTCTTGAGCGGCGAGGTAAACTGTTGTGAGTTCGTCGGGGCGCAGGGAACAAGGTTGTTTCCACTGGAGGGACATCAGGGCGAGCGATCGACCTTTGTGAATCACCGGCACGATCAAGTGAGCTTGAACGCCAGATTTTTGATAGTGCGGCAGACTAGCTAGGGCTGCGTCGCTGGCAATATTTACAGCACCCTGAATAGTTTGAGAGGAAATTGCCTCTCCCACCAGAGGGTCATCCGCCAGCCAATTTTCCACAGTTTGTCCGCTGGTGTGAGTGCCTTGGACTGGCATTAAAACATTGTCTTCCAACATTTGCAAAATGCAAACATCCGCTAAAAAATTATCGCTAACAGCAGTAGCCATTGGTTCTAAACTAAGTTCCAAACTCGGATAATCCACAGCCGCCTGCATGATCGTTGCTAACAGTTGTATTTGATTTTGGGCGCGGTGCAATTCCTCAGTCCGCTGCTTGAGAACTTCATAAGTCTCGGCAGCTTTTTGCACCACCATTTTCAATTCGTTCGGGTCCCAAGGCTTGGTGATATACTTGTAAACCTGTCCAGAGTTAATTGCATCCACTAGGTCTTCAATGTCAGTAAAACCCGTCAAAATAATTCTGACGGTATTCGGAAACTGTGGCACGGTCTTGCTGAGAAACTCTGTTCCCTTCATTTCAGGCATCCGCTGGTCGGAAATGATGACGGCGACCTCGCCCTCAATACCGAGGACTTCCAAGGCGCGAATCCCGCTATCAGCTTTGAGCACGTTAAAATCTCGTCGGAAAGTGCGGTAGAGTAAATCCAGATTGTCTGGTTCGTCGTCTACTACCAACATTTTGGGTTTTTTCGGTCGGTGTAGGGTCATGAGCTGGCGTTTAATTTGATCGAGCTCTGGAATGGCATTATCCATAACAATACGATAAACTCCCCTTGGTAAATTTAGGCGAGCAACTATTCTGTAACAATAGTCTCATACTTCCCTTACTATCAATCGATCGCTCTGCCGCGACACGATGCTTGCTGATATCGAATCACACTTGACATCCGCCCCGGCGTGAACGCACGGGGATTCTAGAAATCACTTTCTAGACCTTTCTGCTTCATCGCAACCGCCATCAGACTTATGCCTATCCGGTCTTACGTTCGCTCCACAGACTTTCACCGCAAGCCCTGCGGCAAGTATATTTTGGGCGGCGTTGATATCTCGGTCGTGGTGAGCGCTGCATTTAGGGCAATTCCATTCTCTCAGATTCAACGGCAGCCTTTCAACGATGTGACCGCAATGCCCACACCGCTTAGAACTGGGAAACCAACGATCGATCTTAATCAAAGTGCGATCGTACCATTTACACTTGTATTCAAGTTGCCTTACCAACTCACCCCAACTTGCATCACTGATGGAGAGGGCGAGTTTGTGATTTTTCACCAGATTCTTCACAGCCAAGTCTTCTACGGCGATGGTTTGGTTTTCTCTCACCAACCGAGTTGTCAACTTGTGAAGAAAATCTTGTCTAGCATCGCTAATTTCCGCATAAACTCTAGCGACTTTCAAACGCGCTTTTTGGCGATTTTTAGAGTCTTTTTGCTTGCGACTCAATGCTTTTTTAGCTTTTGAGAGTTTGTGGCGTTTCGCCTTGAAACATGAGGGATTGGTAATTTTTTCACCCGTACTCAGGGCCATCAAACTCGTAATACCCAAATCAATCCCGACTTCATTAGGAGACTGGGGCAATGGTTCAATCTCGATATCCACCAACAGCGAAACACTCCAGCGTCCAGCAGGCGATAGTCTCACCGTGACGCTAGAAGGTTCTGCGCCTTGAGGGATAGCCCGACTCCACCGAATCGCCAAGGCTTCAAGGGTTTTCGCCAAGAACAGTTGACCGTCTCGCCATTTGAAGGCAGACTTGGTAAATTCTGCACTGCCGCCATTGCGCTTTTTCTTAAAGTTGGGGTATTTCGCCCGTCCTGCAAAGAAGTTAGAAAATGCAGATTGCAGGTGTCTCAAGCCCTGTTGCAAGGGGACGCTACTAACGTCATTAAGGAAATCAAGATCCTCTTGTTTTTTCCATGCAGTCAACAAACTAGAGGTTTCGGTGTAGCCAACTCGCTCTTGCCGTTCGTACCATGCCTCAGTTCTGGCCCAGAGAGCGCGGTTGTAGACCAATCGAGTACAGCCCAAGGTTCTCCGAAGCAAGGTTTCTTGCTCCGGAGTCGGATAGAAGCGGTACTTGAAAGCTTTTTGTGTCATGCTTACATTGTAGCACTTACTTTGTGAGCAAACCTGAAGATATTGTAAAGCTGTCCTCAAAGGACGGGGTTTTTACCCAAATTTCTGATAAATTAGCACTGGTTTTTGATTAAATTATGACTGATACACCTCAAGATTCCTTGCCTTCTGCACCTGCACCCTCCACTAATGCTGTGGATGTCGAAAAGTTAATTCGATCGCTCCGCCGCAAGGAAGGCACTTGGGTAGAGTGGGGACAAGCCTGCACCGCCTTGCAGCAAGCAGGCTGGAGCTCTCAGAAGGTTTTTGAAGCAACTGGTTTTGAGCCAATTCAGCAAAATCAAGTCAGCGTCGCAGCCCAAGTTTACACCAGCATGGTCAACGCTGGCGGTTCGGAAGAAGTTCGATCGCACTTTCTACGCAAAGGAAGTGATATTTTATACGAATTTCGGATTTTGTCTCAGACAGAGCGAGCCGGAGCGGCAGCTTTGATCCTAGCCCACAATTTGGATGTTGACGATGCTCGCCAAGTTGCTAAAGCGATGAAAGAATTTTCGCACTTCGGGAGTCTCCCGCAAGGGTTCACAGACACTCCAGGGGATGCTGTAGCCTATCAGTGCTGGCAGTTGGCGAGACAGAAAAGCGATTTGCAAGAGCGATCGCGCCTAATTGCTCGCGGCTTAAAATTAGCTAGCAGCCAAACAGCTAGGGCGCAAATCGAGCAGTTGCTCGTCGATTTTACCGTAGTTCCGAGACGGGAAGCGCCCCGCTTGCCCACCTACAGGGTAGATTCTGAGGAACAACTGCCCCGGATTGTCCCGGTGGTGGGCAAATTTCCGCTCTCTGCGTCAGATTTGCTGGCAGTGCCTTTGCCGGAGGAAATCGAGCCCTTCCGAATGGTAAAATTTGCCGGAGCCGGAGCTTGGGTGGCGATTCCCGGATGGCAGGTAATTTTGAACGCCGAAGATCCGGTGGCGGTTTTGGAAATGAGCGATCGACTGCCAGTACCGCTGCAAGGTAAAGTTGAAGAAGTTTTGATTATTGCCGATCGGGCCCAAAGACAGTGGGATGCTGAGAGTTATTTCCTCGCAGATAACGGGGGAAATTTAGAATTGCAATGGTTTGAAACAGCCCCGGAATTTTCGATTTTGGGACGAGTCGTGCTGGTGATGCGACCGAAGAAGATTCTGGATGAAGATTATACCAAAGATGGATGGCAAATAGACGATTAGTCAGTTGTCAGTTGTCAGTTGTCAGTTGTTAGTTGTCAGTTGTCAGTTGTTAGTTGTCAGTTGTCAGTTGTCAGTTGTTAGTTGTCAGTTGTCAGTTGTTAGTAGGGGCGGTGCCCCCGTGCCCGCCCTCAGTTGGTAGTTGGTAGGGGCGGTGCCCCCTGGCCCGCCCTCTTAGTTGTTAGTTGTCCGTTGTCATTAGTGGCCGTAGGGTGTGTCGCTTGCAGACGATATTTGGAGCCAATCGACAATCTCCGCGCGACGCAGCTTCTACCATTGGTGATTTTAAATTAGGAAGGATATCAAGTCCGATCTATCGCAATATTTCGGCGTTTGGTGCGTCGCTACCCGATTGTCGATTTGTTCCAAATCTGGTCTGCACACGACACACCCTACAAACTTCTTCCTTCTTCCTGATAACATTGTACAGAAAGCTCGGAGGCGACAGCACTAATGACTAATAACTAATGACTAATGACTAATGACCAATGACTAATGACTACTGACGACTGACTACTGAGGCGGTTTTGGTTCTTGAATTTTTGGAACAGAATGCTGTTTCTTAAATCGATTAAAGCCGTAAACCGCAGCCGCAATTAACAGCAAATAAGGACTGTAAGCCAAGAGCCAAATACCCAAAGCAAACAAACCTAAAGTTAATTCACCCACAGAATGAGTCGCTTTCCCCCAAGTTTCCTGCACCTGCAAACCGAGAGAAGGTTCGGGATCTTGCTGAGCCGAGACTGCGGCTTCTAAAGTTAAACTAATTGTCGAATAAGCTACTTGATTTCGCAAACTTTTTAACTGAGCATCAATACGTTCGATCGACTCCCGAATATTGCTCAACTCTTGAGCAGCTTTCAACACATCCCCCACAGAGCCCGATCGCTCCATAATTTTTAACACAACTTCTTCCGATTTGCGAAGATTCCGCAGCCTAGCCTCATTATCAACTAATTGATCCGTAACATCCTCAGCCGCAAGCCCTCGATTCTGTACGCTTCCGAGTTTTGACAAAGCATCTAAAGTAGTTTCTAACTTTGCTTGAGGTACCCGAATCTCCAACATTGCGGTTTGGCGGATACTAGAATCCGGCGGCTTTTGGTTTTGGAAACTCAAGATATCGCCTTGCTGTTTTTTCACAATATCGGTAACAGATTTAGTGCTGGTGTCAATTGATTTGACAACTACACTGAGTTGAGCTTTTTTAATCAGTTGGGGAGTAGTTGCTGGAGTTTCTGGGGGTGCTGTTTTTGAGACACCAGCAGTTTTTGACTGTGCGGGGGCTGGTGCCGATTGGGGTGCAGATGCGACAACTTGGTTTTCGCGACTGGATGAATCTGCGCTACCTCCAGCGCTGGAGGGCGAGTTTGCGGCACAACTCGGTAAAGCAATAGCTGAAGATAAAGTTAAAAATGCCGCCACAGCAAAACGAATTGTGCTGTTGTTGGGTTGGTTTGGGTGGGGCTGGTGCGGCGGGGAATAGGTTTTGAGGTGAGTTTTCATTGGGGGTTATTCGTGTAAAAACATTTGGGTATTGAATTTTATGCTGGTTTTAATTTA